>CAJWGN010000025.1 GCA_913031035.1 uncultured Gammaproteobacteria bacterium | reverse complement strand
CGCTTAATGAGGACGGTCAAACTCCTGATTGCAGCGGTAAATTTGAAACGACGACCGGTGTGTATACAGACATTATTCAGACTGGCACTAGTGTCCTTGAAACCACATGGAGCTTAATTGATCCCACCAATTTGATTCTGAAGTTGGACATTTTTAAGGTGCTGACTGCTAACTAATAACTCTACCCTGTTTCCTAATGAGCGCCCACAACGGTATTGACAAGTTAACTACTTTCTACCGGATTTCGAGCAATTTGATAATTCTAAGTCATTGAATTTACGTTGCCGGGGAGGTCCATCTCGACGCCAAAACCGTCAATTTGAAGTTAACTTGTCAATACCCGTCCGAGCAATAGTAATGGCATCCTTGGAATCGTGTCAGGTATCAGATGGGAGAGGAAGGCGCTCTCGGAAGTGACTAAACCTTAATTAAAACTTTTAGCCCAGCGGGCGGTGGCGCATATAACACCCGCATGCACGTCTTGCTCTTATACTCTTCCTCAATAAGAGGTTTGTGAGGGCTAAGGAAGGCAACTAAAGGCAATTTGTGAATAGGGGCAAATTTTTCTACAGATGCTGAACGAAAGATGAGTGTTTGACAGCGGGAAAGACTGCAGTCTTAAATATAAGTACTGAGAGGGTATTGACAAGTTAACTACTTTCAACCGGATTTCGAGCAATTTTTGCAAGAAAGGTTTTCTAAAAGCATTTACTCCAGCAATAACTGCGCAGCCTGGACCTGTTACACATACTATTGTGGACGAGCAATAAGACATTCTTAAGGACAGACTATGAAACTACTCATCACTACATTCTTCACACTGCTGCTTGGATTTGCAGGGGGTTCTTATGATAAGTAGATTTGAAGAGGCCAAGCTATTAGCTGAACAAGGCCATGTGGATGCCCAGTACAGTCTAGGAGTCATGTACGAAAACGGAGAAGGTGTTCCTGAGAATGATGCAGAAGCGGTTAAGTGGTGGCGATTTGCAGCTGAACAAGGGAATGTGGGTGCCCAGTACAATCTAGGATATATGTACGAAAACGGATACGGTGTTCCTAAGAATGATGTAGAAGCGGTTAAGTGGTATCGCTTGGCAGCTGAACAAGGTTCTGACCGTGCCCAGTTCATTCTAGGACGCATGTACCGCAGAGGAGAAGGTGTTCCTGAGAATAAAGCAGAAGCGGTTAAGTGGTATCGGTTAGCAGCTGAACAAGGTTATGAGCGTGCTCAGCTCCACCTAAGAAGGTACTGACAAGTTAACACCCAATCTGTCAGTATTCAGTTTATGATTCAATCAAAAATATACAAGCGCCATCGATTCCCGCCTGAAATTATCCAATATGCCTTATGGCTATATCATCGATTCAACCTGAGTCACCGCAATGTCGAAGACTTGATGCGCTAAGGAAAGATCTGTAAACCCGACGCTCCCGACGACCCGTCGCCGCCCTAAACTCCATGTGCCTCATAGGCCGGCGTCGGGTGCGTAAAGTCGTCGGGTGGCGTTGAAAGTTTTTCGGGGGAGAGTGCGCTGGGGCGACGGACTATGCCTGGACCAACGGACTCTCAAAACTCATAGCCCGTTATGCCAAATCGTAAGTGCATTAAATGCTGGAAAAATGGTGGGCCCACGAGGACTCGAACCTCGGACAAACGGATTATGAGTCCGCTACTCTAACCAACTGAGTTATAGGCCCATTTTTGTATTCGCTTTTGAGCGAAAATTACATTGCTTGGCAAGGGAGGCCAGCAGTGTTCTGTTCGGGTGGGATTCTATCTAATTCCTACCATTTTCTTAAGTGTTATTTTGCTTAATCGGATTCTATTTTTGAGCAGCGTTGTAATTGTCTAGCTGCATCTTCTCTACGGCCTTGGGGTCAGCCTTGAGCCCTTGGCTTATTTGCACGGCGAAAGCGTCTGGGAAGACGTCCTCTGTGCCCGCAGCAATGGCTTCAAACACTTTAACAGCAACAACGTCTGGTGATTCTTTGTCGTAGGGTAGGTTGGCCGCCATGTCGGTATCGATTGGGCCTGGGTAGACGCCAGTGACCAGTGTGCCTTGTCCATCTAGCTCAACCCTTAAGCCTTGAGTCAATGAATGAGCGGCCGCTTTAGAGGCCGAGTAGCTTGCGGCGAACGGGAAGTTGGTTAGGCTGGAGATGGAAAGGATGTTCACCATCGCTCCGCCGCCGTTGGTTTTAAGAATCGGTGCAAAGGCAATGGCCATTCGGAGCATGCCTAAGTAGTTCACGTTCAGTTCTAACTGAGCTTTTTTTGGGTCAGCGGCGGCTAAGAATGAGCTGCCTGTGCCCATGCCGGAGTTGTTGATTAGAACCTCAACATCGCCAGCTAAAGCCGCTGCTGCATCAACTTGCTCTGGTTTGGTTACATCAAGCTCAACCGGGACAACGCGGTCGCCGCCAAGTGCTAACAGAGCCTCAAGTTTTGATTTGTCTCTAGCGGTGGCATAGATCTTTTTTGCGCCCATGGCCAAAGCTTGAGTTACAAAGCTTTTACCAATACCTCGATTTGATCCGGTGACAAAAATGACTTTATCTTTTATTGATACTGATCTCATATCTTTCTCCGGTTTATTGTCGTTCAGTAAAAAGCGACTGCTAATGTGATTAGTCAGTCGCTTGTTTACAGCGCTATAGGTTGCTTCGCGTATATTTCGGATCTATTCGTCTAGGAAGCTGCGCAAGTGATCAGAGCGAGTCGGATGGCGTAGCTTACGCAGTGCCTTCGCTTCGATCTGACGAATACGCTCTCGGGTCACGTCGAACTGCTTGCCGACTTCTTCCAGGGTATGGTCAGTATTCATGTCGATACCAAAACGCATTCTAAGGACTTTAGCTTCTCTTGCAGTCAAGCTTCCAAGAACGTCCTTAGTGGCTTCGCGAAGCCCTTCGTCTATAGATGAATCCACTGGCGAATCGACTGTTGCGTCTTCGATGAAATCACCAAGATGCGAGTCTTCGTCATCACCAATAGGCGTTTCCATTGAAATAGGCTCTTTGGCGATCTTAAGCACCCGGCGAACTTTGTCTTCAGACATGTCCATGCGCTCGCCCAATTCTTCTGGGGTCGGTTCGCGGCCTTTCTCATGAACCATTTGGCGAGAGATGCGGTTCAGCTTATTAATCGTTTCAATCATATGCACTGGGATACGAATCGTTCTTGCTTGGTCAGCAATTGAGCGAGTAATAGCCTGGCGTATCCACCATGTTGCATAGGTCGAGAATTTGTAGCCGCGGCGGTATTCAAACTTATCTACCGCTTTCATTAAGCCAATGTTGCCTTCTTGAATAAGATCCAAAAACTGCAAGCCACGGTTTGTGTATTTTTTAGCAATGGAGATTACCAAGCGCAGGTTAGCTTCAACCATTTCTTTCTTGGCGCGCCGAGATTTTGCTTCGCCAATAGACATCTGACGATTGATGTCTTTAATCTCCGTAACTGAAAGTCCGCTTTCTTCTTCAAGGAGCCTGATCTTCTTTTGGGCTCGCAAAACTTCAGTCTTCACGTTCACTAAAAGCTCAGAATAAGCTTTCTTTTCTTTTATATGCTTGTCGATCCACTTTTCATCTGTTTCATTGCCGGGAAAGCTTTCGATGAACGTTTTGCGTGGCATTTTAGCGCCACGAACACACAGGCTAATAACCATTTTCTCGTGGCGACGCAGACGTCCTAATACGGCACGAATGTGGCTAAGCAGCGGGTCAAATTGGCGTGGAGTCAACTTAAAGCTTTTGAACACCTCGCCTAATTTTTCCAGCTCGATGACTGATTTAGCGTGATCGCGACCATTCTTGTTGACCACTTTACTGGTTTTCTTGAATTGATCGGCCAACTCGCCAAAGCGAATTCTGGCTTCTTCAGGATCTGGTCCTACTGGTGCTTCGTCTTCATCGTCATCACTCGTTGAGGCAGCTGAGCTGTCAACGATTTGAACTGGTGCTGGAATGACGTCAGTGGTGTCGAGGTAACCAGTAATAAGTTCATTCAGGCGGCGCTCTTCGGTGTTAGTAAGCGCGTATTCGTTTAATACATGTTCTACCGTGCCCGGAAAATAGGCCATGGCTTTCATTAGCTCACGCAGGCCTTCTTCAATGCGCTTGGCGATAACTATTTCGCCTTCGCGAGTCAATAGCTCCACGGTGCCCATTTCGCGCATATACATGCGCACTGGATCGGTTGTTCGTCCGGCTTCGTTTTCTACCGCAGCCAAGGCCGCAGCAGCTTCAGCGGCGGCTAGTTCGTCGGCGCCAGTGTCACTTTCTTCATTTAACAGCAGAGAATCAGTATCTGGTGCGGTTTCGAACACCTTGATGCCCATATCGTTGATCATCTGAATGATGTCTTCAACTTGGTCAGGATCTGATATTGACTGTGGAAGGTGATCGTTTACCTCAGCATAGGTGAGGTAACTTTGTTCCTTTCCTTTAGCAATCAATGCCTTAAGAGTAGACTGTGGAGCTATTAAATCGGCCATGAATTCTCGTCTTGCCTGGCGCAGATGCCAGGAAATGGGTGAATAAAACGCAGCCGGGCATTATAAAGATCGCCAGCTATTTTGTATATCGTTAGTCGTATTTTTTAGACAATTGGATTGCCTATTTAATTTTAAAGCTATTCTTCATCACTGTTTTGGGGGGTAAGCGCTGGATTGCCAAACTTTGACTTCAACATCTCATTAATTTTCAGCTGATAGAGCTTCTTACCAACATCCACCATAATGCTATCAATTATTTGCCTAAATTCCCCTTCGAGCCCCTCAGTAGGCGTTATTTTCTCTTCTTTTAGCAATTGAGTTAACTGATTGCCCAAAGTGGTTCCATAACAATAGCCTAAAAGAGTGAAGACCTTAGTAGTGGGGTCTTTTTGAACAATTTCAATGAGTGAGAGCAGGAGTTTCCGGCTTTCGTCCTCGGTACTGCGCAGCGGTGTTAGGTCTATCTCGATACTAAGCGCTATTTCCGGGTTACGGAGCAGTAATTCAATGGCTTTGACGGCAGCGGGGCGTCGGTAAATAGAAAGCCCGTTGTTGGGCGGCCTAATTGGATATTTCTGCCGACCCTGAGAATTAGCCGATCCTAGAGCCGAGCCCGGTGCCGCACCTGGAACATAGGAGGGAGTATCGTAGGGAACGTCATAGTGCCCGCCGCTGCGATCGTTGTTGTAATCATCGTAGCCTTCATCGCTATGTCCACCGTCACGTCCACCGGAAGATGCGTCGGATGACCCAGACGAGGCAGTCCATTTCGATTGCTCTTTGTCGTCACGCTTCTCTAATAACTTATTCAAAGCCTCGCTAGATATCCCAAGCAGGCCTGCCAGTCGGTCTTGCATAAGCTGACCGTAAACACCGTGAGGCAGCTGTTTAAGATGCGGTTTGGCGAGATTGCTCAGTCTAGCTTTTCCCTCTATGGTGGCAACGTCTATGCCGACCGATAGTTTATCGAAGAAAAAAGTCTCCAGTGGAGTCGCGTTGACAAGTTCTTCATTGAACTTTTCTTGGCCAATTTTGCGGACCAAGGTGTCCGGGTCCTCTCCTTCGGGAAGGAATAGAAACTTTGCTTGGCGGCCATCTTCCATTTGCGCAAGGGTTGCCTCCAATGCTCGCCAGGCGGCAGTTCGGCCTGCTTTATCACCGTCAAAGCAAAACACAACTTCGGGTACTAAGCGGAATAGCCGGCTTAAATGATTGCTGTTCGTTGCCGTGCCCAAGGTTGCAACGGCATTTCTGATCCCCATCTGGGCGAGGGCAATAACATCCATATAGCCCTCTACTATAAGCAGCTGACTATACTTCTGGCTGGATTTTTTAAATTCATAGAGGCCATAAAGCTCGGCGCTTTTATGAAATACGGGGGTCTCCGGTGAGTTCAGATATTTCGGTTTGTCATCACCAAGAACACGTCCACCAAATGCGATAGTTCTGCCTCGGGTGTCCCTGATAGGGAACATTATGCGGTGCCTAAAGCGGTCGTAGTATCTTGGTCCTTCGCTTTGAACTTTTGATTTTTCGTTGGTTTTCTTGTTATCTCGGTCTTTCTCGATAACCATTCCTGACTTTTCTAGGGATTGCTTTACGGCGTTATCGCTGCCTAATGCTCCGAGTAGGTTGTCCCAGCCTGGAGGGGCATAGCCGATGTTAAAGTCTCTTGCGATCTCGCCGCTCAACCCGCGGGACACTAGATAGTCAATCGCCGCTTGTTTGTTTTCATGTTGCCTAAGCTGATAGCGGAAAAACTTATTGGCTTTCTCTAACACAGCAAACAGTTTTGCATTTTCTGACTGCTTGCGCTGGTTCGCTTCTGATTCTTCTCGGGGAACTTCCAGGCCATTTTCTTTCGCTAGGGTCTCAACAGCTAAAGGAAAGTCCAGCTGATCGAAGTTCATTACAAAGCCGATTGCATTGCCCGCAGCTCCGCAGCCGAAGCAATAATAAAACTGACGTTCGGGTTGGACACTAAAGGATGGTGTTTTTTCGTTATGAAATGGACAGCAGGCAGAGTAGTTCTTGCCGGATTTTTTTAAAGGCACCCGTTTATCTATTACGTCAATGATATCAGCACGGCTGAGCAGATCGTCAATAAATGCCTGTGGGATTAAGCCTGCCATCGCTTGGTGATTGTTCCTTGCTGGTGTTTATCGTGTTCTTTCAAAGGTACTGCTGCGAACGCGTCTCCGAAAACCCATTGCGGCAGCTATATTATAGCGAATATTTCAGTATCGCAGGACGTCCCAGTAAAGGAAATGATATCAGAACTGCGACATATCACTTCTTTGGAAGCGAGGGGATGGATCAAGGTGTTGATGCGCCCGGCTCAAAAAAGGATTGTTTGAGCCAAGCTGCATGCCTAGGAGGCTTTACTAAGCGTCGGCTTAATCCAGCGCTGCTTTGATCTTTTGGCTTACAATGCCCATGTCTGCTTTGCCGAGGACCTGAGGCTTAATCAGCGCCATTACTTTGCCCATGTCTTGCATGGTCTTGGCTCCAGAATCAGCTAGGGCGGCAGATAAAATACCTTCGATTTCTTCGTCTGTCAGCGCTTTAGGCATGAAATCCTGAAGCACCAAAATCTCAGCTTGCTCTACATCTGCGAGTTCTTGCCTTTTTCCCGCTTCGAATTGCTTAATAGATTCACGGCGCTGCTTGACCATTTTGTCCAAGATACCAAGTATGCGGGTATCGTCCGGATCAATGCGCTCGTCAACTTCAATTCGCTTTATCTCAGAAAGAGCCAATCTAATAGTGCCCAAACGCTCTTTATCTTTAGAGCGCATCGCATCTTTCATCGCTGCTGTGATTTCTTGCTTTAATGGACTTTCGGACATAATCAGAGAAACCCTTTTTTAAGGAACGAAAAAAAGCTGCAACAACCAGTATTCTCTGTATCGTAAACAACTTGCGGGTGCTGAGGGCATCTAGCGGATAGCAAGGCTGCTAACCGCGGGCCTACTTTATCGTATTTATAGGCCCTAAACTATCGAGTGTAAAGCGGTCTAGTAAAGACGAACGCTTTTGCGACTTTCTCGAGAAACCTTCTTAAGGTGACGCTTAACGGCAGCGGCAGCTTTACGCTTACGCACAGACGTGGGCTTTTCATAAAATTCGCGACGACGAACTTCAGCTAATACTCCGGCTTTCTCACATGAACGCTTAAAACGACGTAGTGCTACGTCAAAAGGCTCATTTTCTTTCAGTTTTACCATTGGCATGGAAAAAACACCTACCTTAAATTTTTATATGACTTGGATTTGGCTTGTGTCCTGAAAAACGGCTAGTATTTTGCCTATCTATTTTCAGGGGCGTGAATTGTAATGCCCAGCATCAATAAATGCAAAGAGAATTGTAGCTGGATTGCTAAGAAACAGTTAGTCACCACTTTGAAGCATAATCCAGTTGGGGTTTGCTCACTTTTTTGGCATGATTGCGTCCCTGTAGTATTCAGCGTCCGAGACTAACCCATTGAAAGTATTAGGTATTGAAACATCTTGTGATGAAACCGGTATTGCTATTTACGATAGTGACGCTGGTTTGCTTGCAGACGCCCTTTATAGCCAGATCGAAATTCATGCTAAGTATGGGGGCGTAATTCCCGAACTTGCGTCACGGGATCACATTAGAAAGGCCCTGCCGTTGATTAGTCAGGTGCTAGCGCAGGCCCAACTTAAGCCGGAGGATATCGATGGAGTTGCCTATACCGCGGGGCCTGGTTTGGTTGGTGCGCTGTTAGTGGGCGCATCCATTGGGCGGGCTCTTGGCATGGGATGGGGGGTCCCTACGTTGGGGATACACCACATGGAAGGCCATCTTCTTGCCCCTATGTTAGAGGATACCCCGCCAGAATTCCCCTTTGTGGCGCTGCTAGTGTCCGGCGGCCATACGCAATTAGTAAAGGTAATGGGGATTGGCGAATACACTCTGCTTGGCGAGTCGCTCGATGATGCCGCCGGTGAAGCATTCGACAAAGTGGGTAAGATGCTGGGTTTGGAATATCCGGGCGGCCCTAATCTTGCGAAACTGGCAGAGAAAGGCATTCCAGGACGCTTTAGTTTCCCTCGGCCAATGACTAACAGGCCGGGTCTGGATTTCAGTTTTAGCGGTCTTAAGACATCTGTTCGCAATACTATCGCCCAATGCCGAGAGCCTGCTGAAGGCAAACAGGGCGAGGGGGAGCAAGGGCCGATAGGGGAGAAAGAAGATAGGAGAGTACTAGATCAGCAAACAAAAGCTGATATCGCGCAGGCGTTTGAGGATGCTGTTGCGAGTACGCTGGCCATAAAATGTCGGCGTGCTTTGCAACAAACAGGGTTTAAAACCTTGGTTATCGCCGGAGGGGTTAGTGCTAACTTACATCTGAGGTCAGTGCTGGAAGCGACTGTTCAAAAATTAGACAGTAAATTATTCTATGCTCAGCCTAAGTATTGCACCGACAATGGCGCAATGATCGCCTATGCCGGTTGTCAGCGTATTCAAGCAGGACAGCGGGATGATCTTGCGATTCGAGCGCAACCTCGCTGGTCTCTGGAGACCCTGACACCACTTAACCGTTAGCTTCTGTTTGCAGTGTGGTTATGGTTTGAAGGGCTGTTCACATAATTCTAAGGTCACCTATAAAAGGTTTGTTATGGATATTGTTTATATTCAAGAGCTGAAAATTGAAACGATTATTGGCATTTACGACTGGGAAAGAAAGCAGCGTCAAGTGGTTAGCCTTGATCTAGAAATGGCCACCGATATCGGTCCGGCCGCAAAGGATGATGACATCCACAAAACGTTGGACTACAAATCTGTGGCAAAGCGATTAATTGATTTCGTCGAAAATTCTGAATTTCTACTGGTTGAAAAACTGGCAGAAGAAATTGCGGCGATTGTACGAAATGAGTTTGATGTTAGTTGGTTACGATTACGCCTTGGAAAGCCAGGTGCGGTAACTGGTTCTAAGGAAGTCGGCGTGATTATCGAGCGTGGAAGCAAATAAGCTATTAGTTAGCTTGATTACTGTAGACTGGTTTTCTTTGGTTTGTGATCTGTAACCCGTGCGCTGTAAGTAGGTATAACCGGTGATCTATACAGTTAACCTATATCCGGCACTAACAGTTTATGGATGGCTCATTTATCACTCACGTGTCCCCGGGTTCTTTGACCGGTGTTCTTTAACCCATATTCTTTAACTCACGGCCTTTAACTCAGGCTAATTCAGGCGATTAAGTGCCAACACTTTCTTTAAGCATTGGATCCAATATTGAGCCGGTGACACATATTCGCCAGGTTCTAAATCTGCTGGCCCAAGAATTCGGCAGCATCTCCTTATCAAAGGTTTATGAAAGTGAGGCTGTGGGCTTTGACGGCGATAATTTTATGAATTTGGTGGTTATTGCTGAGGTGGAAACTTCTTTGCAAGAGATTTCCCTGCGCTTAAAAAATATCGAGGATCAGCTTGGGCGAGACCGCCAGCAGCCCAAATTTTCAGGACGGACGATGGATATTGATATTCTCACCTATGGAGATGAATCTGGGGTTGAGTGTGGTCTGTCGTTGCCGCGGGAGGAAATTACTCGCAACGCGTTTGCTCTATTGCCGCTGGCAGAAATGCTTCCAGATATTGTGCATCAACAGTCTGGTAAAACCTATGCTGAACTTTGGCAAGGCTTTGATAAGTCCTCTCAAAAACTGTGGCCCATAGATTTTCAATGGCCTATAGAAACAGAAACGGCCCCTTAGATGGTAACGCTGCCTTCTAGATTAGGCTTCTGCCACCATCCACTTTAAGGGTATAGCCGGTGATATATTTGGCCTCGGTTGCAAAATAAAAAACAGCTTCTGCAATATCTTCTTTTCTACCAAGGCGCGCTAGCGGGATTCTCGCCAGGGTGTCTTTACGCCTTTCAAGAACATCTGGGTCTTGATCATTTTCTAAAGACGGTGGCCATAGTATGGCGCCGGGCGACACACCGTTAACGCGAACCTGTGGAGCGAGTTCAATGGCTAATGATTTAGTCATCGCCTTAAGCCCGGCTTTGGCTATGCTGTACGTAGGAAACCCTTGCAGCGGGCGATCTGAATGTGTGTCGACAATATTGACAATGGCGCCTTGCCGAGATTTTAACTCGCCTGCTAGTTGCTGACTTATGAAAAAGGCGCTTCGAAGGTTGCTATCAATTAGGTCATCCCAAGTTTGTTGTTCGATCTCGCCAATTTTCGTTGGGTAGAACGAAGAGGCGTTGTTGACCAGCACATCCACACGGCCGTAGATTCCGACCACTTTCTTGGCCATATCCATTGTCGCGTCTCGATCGGTGAGATCGGCTCGCAAAGCGGCCGCGCTATCAGCTTTATTGCTGTTTAACTCATCTACCAAAGCACGAGCTTGGGTTGTTGACCGGTTGTAATGAATAATCACCTTGAAGCCTTGGCGATGAAAAGTGCGTGCGATGGTCGCTCCAATCCTTTTTGCGGCGCCAGTGATAAAAACGACTTTGCTCAATTTAAGTTCTCCGTATCGCTTAAATGCGTCTGCGCCCATAGCGTGACATAAGTTGAGATCGCGTCGAGTCTAGCTAGGCCGATAGCCTCTTTGGGCGGCAGGCTGGGGTTTGTATCTAGCGCTGTTCGAGAATCAACCTTGGCGATGGCGTCTTTCGCTGAGCTGAGATAACGATGTTGTGGATAGTCCCTTTTTTCTAAACTAGTCTTGCCGCGAGCATCTGCCTCACAGGCTAGCATGAATTTCTCAAATCGCTCCGGTCTTCTTAACGCATCGGCAGACTCTAACAGGCGTAAAAGCGTTGCCGGGCTAAGCTCGGTTACTCTGTGCAGGAGAGTGTGATATTCACAAACAACAGCGGCTAATTGGGCATATTCATTGGGTACTTTGAGGCGGGTGTTGATTGTCTTTAATAAGCCCACCCCCAGCTTTTCGTGGCCTGAGTGGCTTGGCCATTTTTCTGGATCAGTTTTACCTTTGCCCACATCGTGGACAAGAACGGCATACCTGATAGTCGGGTCGGGGGTCAGAAGTGCGGCTTGCTCAAGGCAAAGCAGGACCTGCAAGCCAGTATCGATTTCTGTGTGATATTTTGCTGATTGGGGGACGCCAAACAGCGCATCAACTTCAGGCAGAATAACCTTCAGAGCGCCGCAATCTCGAAGTGTCTTTATAAACTCAGCGGGTGTATCTGCTTTGAGTGCCAAACTAACTTCTCGCCAAACCCTTTCTGAGCTAAGCAGCGTTAATTCGCCAGAATTACTTATCTGTTCCATCAGAGCTAATGTTTCTGGTGCCACTGCGAAACCAAGATGTGCAAATCTGGCGGCAAAGCGGGCGACACGCAAAACGCGCAGCGGGTCTTCAATGAAAGCGTCGGAGACATGGCGCAGAACTTTGTTTTCTATATCAGCAAGCCCATTATAGGGGTCAATTAGGTCGCCACTGGGAGCTTGCGCGATAGCATTGATGGTGAGATCGCGGCGCATTAAATCTTCTTCGAGAGTCACTTCCTTGGCGTAGTGAACTTCAAAGCCCTTGTGACCTGCGGCTGATTTGCGTTCGGTTCTTGCCAGTGCATATTCTTCTTTGCTTTGCGGGTGCAAGAAAACCGGGAAGTCACTACCAACTTGAGAATAACCCTTTTCGATCAGCTCATTTGGAGACGCGCCAACTACCACCCAATCTCTATCCTTAACCGGCAGTTTTAAAAGCTGGTCTCTAACAGCGCCGCCTACAAGGTATGTCTTCATGTGAAGTGTCTTTATTAAGTTGCAGTGAATTGGGTTAGCGGAATTAAGTTACCGAGAACCTCTGTTGATCTTCTAATCGCATTAATGTGAGTTCGCGGCCCCACACGCAGCCTGTATCTAAGGCGTAGACTTTAGCTCTGTTTGTTTCGCCTTCCAGCGATGCCCAGTGGCCAAATACAATGGATGCTTCTTTGGTGACTATTTCGTATTCGTACCAAGGCTTATAACCCCGTGGTGCCGAGCTAAGGCCTTGCTTTACGTCTAATCTCAGACTGCCAATATCATCACAAAAGCGTACTCGGGTTAAATAGTTGGTGATTACTCGCAGCCTGTCCAGACCCTGCAGCTTGTCATGCCAGCGGACAGGTACATCCCCATACATGTGCTTAAGAAAGCTTTTATAATCTTTGTCTTGCAGGGCAAATTCAACTTCTGCGGCCAAGTTGAGGGTTGTTTGTGCAGACCATCCCGGTGCGACGCCGGCGTGAAGCATTAAAAAGTGTTCAGGGCCGGTGACGGTGTCGATGCTGTCGTAAAAGGCGAGGGGTTTGCTGCGTAGCCAGTCACTCAGGGCGCCGCATTCGCTCGACTCTAGTAGCTCTCCCACTGTGTCTTTACCCCGCGCTGGCGCGCAGCCTTCATGAAGCGCGATAAAGTGTAGGTCGTGGTTGCCTAAAACGATTCTTGTGGAATCATCGATATCCTGTAGAAATTTAAGCGTGTCTAGCGATTTAGGGCCCCTGTTAATGAGGTCGCCGACGCACCATAGCGTATCGATACTCGCGGAAAACTTAACTTTATTAAGCAGTTTGCGCAGCTGTTTATAACACCCTTGTATATCACCAATTGCGTATGTGCTCATGATAGGGGCAATGTGCTTATGCTAAGACGATAGGTAAACATAATAATGGGAGCAAGTCTCTCTGGCCGTTAAAGGTTAGGCTGGAGTATAGCAATCGTCGCTAAGAGCGGGAATGCCTGTTAGTGAACTGTGTGAGGTATCGCTAGTAGGAATGGCGCAATGGCTGCATTGAATTTAACGCCGTCTGCCCAACACATTTCATAGCTGCCTTGCATCGTCCCGACTTCGGTTTTAATGAGTGCGCCACTTGTATAAGTGAATGTTTCACCTGGCGCGATATTTGGTTGTTTGCCAATCACGCCTTCGCCTTTAACTTCTTCAGCGCCATTATTATCATCAGTAATTTTCCAATGTCGATTCAGGAGTTGCACTGAACTGATGCCGTTGTTGGTGATGGCGATAGTGTAGGCAAACGCAAATCGTTTTGAAACGGGTTCGGACTGCTCTTCTAGGTAGCGAGTTGTGACGTCGATCTGAATAGGATTTGATGAACTCATTAAAAGTTAACTCTGTTGGTTATGCCCGGCACTGCTTAGTGCGTCACTTATTTGTACATATTCGGTGAGAGACAGATTCTCTGGCCGTAAACTTAAGTCTACTGACAAATCTGTTAACCCAGAATCTGAGATAAGCTTTTTGAGGCTGTTTCTCAAGGTTTTGCGGCGCTGGTTAAAAGCGCTTCTAACTACCAACTCTAGCATTTTTATATCCTGGGCGATAATCGGCTTTTGTTTGTGCGGAGTTAGTCGCACGATCGCGGAGTTCACCTTAGGCTGTGGCTTAAAGGCGGTGGCAGGCACATTAAACAGATGCTCCACTTCACAATAATACTGCAACATTATGCCTAGGCGGCCGTAATTTTTGTCGCCGACGCTCGCTGACATCCTTTGCACTACTTCCAGTTGCAACATGAAAGTCATATCGCGAATCAGGTTGTGGCTTTTAATAAGGTGGAATAGCACAGGTGTCGAGATGTTGTAGGGAAGATTGCCAATTACCCTCAACGAATGATCGTCGGTATTGAGCTGTGCTACTTCAAACTTCAAGATGTCTTGTTGGTGGATGGTTACGTGATCAAGAGGTTTAAAATTCGCCTTCAAATACTTAGTAAGGTCACGGTCTAGCTCGATACAGTCAAGTCGGGCCCCGACACTTGCCAGCGGATTAGTAATGGCACCTTGTCCCGGGCCGATTTCAACTAAATGGTCGCCTACCTGAGGATTTATTGAGTAGATGATCCTGTCAATTATTGATTGATCATGAAGGAAGTTTTGGCCGAAGCGTTTGCGAGCTTGGTGCTGCATGCCATTTCCCATAAGGGGCCTGTCATTCGCCTGCGAGGTCATGATTTCTTCCAGTGGCTAGCCATAGTGACGGCCGTGTTTATTGCATTAAACAAGCTGCCGGTGTTAGCAAGACCTTTGCCGGCAAGATCGGTTGCGGTGCCGTGATCAACGGAGGTGCGAATTATCGGTAAGCCCAGGGTGATGTTGCAGGAATCGCCAAAGCCCTTAAACTTTAAAACCGGCAGGCCCTGGTCATGATACATCGCTAAAACAGCGTCAGCGTGATCTAAATATTTGGCGGTAAACAAAGTGTCAGCAGGCAAAGGGCCGATGAGGTCGAGGCCTTCGATTTGCATTTTTTGTAATACAGGTTCAATAATTTCGATCTCTTCGCGGCCTAAATGGCCGCTTTCGCCAGCATGGGGATTCAGGCCGCAAACTAAAATAGTCGGATTCTCTATGCCAAACTTTGTGACTAAGTCGTTGTGTAAAATCGTTAAAATGTCGGTAAGCAAGCTCTGGGTAATCGCGGCAGGAACTTGTGACAACGGCAAGTGAGTGGTAACTAAGGCAACTCTTAAGCCCTCTGTTGCCAGCATCATGACGGTGAGTTTTTGATTACAATAGTCAGCTAAAAACTCGGTGTGACCGGTAAAGCTTATGCCCGCGTCGTTAATAATTCCTTTGTGAACTGGGCCGGTAACCAGCGCATCAAGCGTCTTATCTAATACAAGGTCGGATGCAGTGCGCAATGTTTCTAACACATATTTGCCGTTAGCAACCGACAGCTCCCCTGCAATTGCTTTTTCCGCCAAGGTCACCGGGACAATAAATAGCTCTCCGGGAGCATTGGGTTTTGCCAGTTCTGCCGGGTTAAATTCGGTCAGAGTTAAAGGTTTTGATAACACTGCGGCTCGTTCTTGGAGCAGATTTGGATCTGCCACAGCAACGCATTGGGTATTCGCAGGTGGACGCTGCGCCAACTCAATGCAAAGATCTGGTCCGATGCCTGCAGGTTCGCCCGGAGTAATAGCTATTCGATTTAGCAATTTGATATTGCACCGCCTCTCGCGTTATTCCACTACTTCAACGAAAGCTTCTTCGCGAATTTCAATCAACCAGTTTTGCAATTCAAGATCGAATTTTCTATTTCGAAGTGCATTCTCCGCTTGTGCCCGACTGTACTCAGAGCTTAGGTCAGCTTCTCTTCGACCTAAGACCTCAGCGATATGCCAGCCAGCTTCAGTTTGAAACACGTCACTGAGCACGCCTACTTCTAGAGGGTCGATGATTAGCGCCATTTCTGCTGGCATGCCACTATTATTGATCCAGTCAAGATCGCCGCCGGCGACAACGGAAGAAACATCATCAGAATTTTGCCTGGCAAGTGGGGCAAAATCCTCACCGCCTAGGATACGAGCGCGCAAGCGCTTAATTGCCGTTATGGTTTGTTCTTCGTTACGAATTTCATTCGGTTCAAGCATGATATGACGGAAGTTGGTCTGGTTAACCATCTGTTCAGTGCCGCCACGCTTGTCGACAAGTTGGATAATATGGAAGCCATTACCGGCCTCTATAGGCCCTTCGACGTCGCTGGCAGACATACCTGTCACAACATTTGAAAATAGAGTGGGCAGTGCGTCGGCTTTGCGCCATCCTAAGTTAGTGCCGCTAATCTCGATGCCAGCGCGCTGAGCTATAAGGCCCGCTGAGGTAAGGGGCTCACCATCTCGAAATCTCACAGTTAAGTCGGCGGCAAATCGGCGTTTTGCTTCTTTGTCTTCGGGCGTATCTGCGGCACTGGTAATTACCCGTATATCTTCTACCAAGTAATCTGCTGACATTACCTCGCGGCCAGTTTCAGAATTCAGGAAGTTTTCTATTTCTTGATCTGTAATAGTGATTCGTCTATTGACCATGCCACGCTGCAATTCCTGAATGGTCATCTGTTTTCTGACCTCAATCCGCGTTTGCAGGTAAACCCCGTTTTCCTCGAGGGTAGCGACATATTTTTCAAACGACATGTCGTTATTGCTTGCCATGTTGTTAAGAACGCGATTAATTGTGTCGTCGTCAAAGCGAATGCTTACCCGGTCAGCAAACTGCATTTGCAAGTTTTCGATGACAAGCATTTCCAGAATTTCTTCGCGAAACTGTTCGGCGGGAGGCAAGGGTTGACCTGCTCGCTGAGCATTCTCTGAGGTCTCTACGAGGCGGCGGTCTAGCTCGCTTTGCAGGACTACATCGCTATCTACAATGGCAACTATTTTGTCTAACAGTACGCGCTGGGCGAAACTGCTGGTGCTGACGGCGGCTATTGCTAAGCACAGGCACAGTCTGATTAGGGCGCTGCCAGTTCTTTGCGAGCGTGAGTGTAATTTATTCATATTCAGTGTCTCTAAATCCCCAGATGCTTTCGCTGAGTAAGTTGCTTATGCCGCCTCCGGTGAGGTTGCCTAAGCCGTTCAATGTGAATTGGACAAAAATGGCTTGATTGGGTTCAACATTAGGAACAAACAATTCGTCTTGGTCAACCCATTCTCTGCCAATCAGGCGGATAGTCGCACAACAATTACTCCATTCGATACCGGCAAAGGCATCAACGTTTCTAGAATTGGAGTGATCGTAGTTCCATCGACCCAATATTTTCCAGTTAGTGCTCAGTGGCCACACCCCCGACACATCGGTTTGCTTGATCTGCGGATCAATTCCCCCGGGCAGCACAAAAGTGGGCGTGTTGACTAAGCTGCGTAATCGATAGGAAAGGTTAAATAAGTGGTTATTATCTCGGTGATAGCGCAGTTGAAAGCTGCCTTCGTCTGCGCTTTGAGTGTCTTGGTTCCATTGTACGTCAGTATTGAGCTGCCAGTTCTGTCCGATTGACAGCGCGAACTCCCCAACCAGAGAGGATGTGCTTGAAAGTGGAGAATAGCGAGGGGCAAAATTTATTAATGGATTGAGTAAGCTTACCTGGCGATCTTCGAAATAGGTTATTTGGCCAAGACTGGCCCTTGCTCGCTCTCTACCGTTTTTATCAAGAATTCGCGAAGTAATGGCAGCAGTTACCTGATCGGCGTCGCCTACACGGTCTCCGCCGCTGAAGCGATCATCCCGAAAAAGCTGATTAAAACTAAAGTTGAGCTCGGCTGTGTCAAATAATGGCAGCATGCTTTGGTCTTCAAATTCGCTGTAAAGGTAGTAAAGTCTTGGCTCGAGGGTTTGACTCATTGAGCCATTGGCTAAATCGCGTTCGAACACTAACCCTGCGTCAACGTTAAAGATGCCGACACCAATGTCTGGGTCTTCTAGGGTGGTAAGTGCTTGATTCTCTAAGCTGTATTCAGCGTATTTGTATTTGCCATTGGCCCTTACAAACCAGCCGGGGGTTTCCACTGACCAGTTAATTTCAGGCTCCAAATTAACGCGTTGGCCTGTGACCAAAGCACCATTATTGAGTTGGGCCAGGGATAAACGCGCATTGTCCAGATTTCGATCGAACGAGGTGAACTCACCCTGAAGGCGCACTTGAAAGCCTGCGGGTAGTTCGCGGTCTGTTTCGAAATGAAATTGTGGCAGCTTGTCGTAAGGCGTGTTGATGTTGACTGAATTGATGAACGGATCAATCACCTGAACTCGCTGAACATTAACGCCGGCGGTCAAATAGTCGGAGTTAAAATCCAGCCGGCCCTGTCTGTTTAAGTGAGATCGGCTGAACACGTTCAGGCCATTGTTGCCGAGATCAAAGAAATAGTCTTCATCACTGACCGCGTTATAGTCGATGAATGTACTCCAGTTCTTGCCAATTACTCCCTGGTGCTTATAGCCAATAAACCATCGGTCTTCTACTGGTGGCGAATCAGTTCCTCGAACGTCAGCGGTGGTTGCATCGAAGAGCTTGTCTCCGCCCAAATGAGACATGTTCAAAGTGTTCATTGACCAGTCTGCTAGATAGCGCATTTCTGCGGTTGCCATCACCCCGCGATCGGTTATTAACCGCGGTGAAAATGTTGCGTCGTAGTTTGGTGCCAAATTAAAGTAGTAGGGCAGTTCGAAGTCAAAGCCACCGCTGCGTGTAGAACCTGTGCTGGGAGCCAAAAACCCGGATGCTCGCTGATCCCCTAATGGAAATGGCATGGTAAAAGGGTAATAAAATATCGGCACATCCTTAATTCGAATACTCACGTCTGTTGCATAGCCCCGGCCTTCGGTTTGATCTAGCACTATGCTGCTTGCGCTGAGTTTCCAAAAGGTATTCTCCGGTTCACAGCGGCTGAACTCGCCGTTTTCAAGAACTACAACGCCACTATCGCTGTTATAGACGATGCTTGCTGCAGTGCCATGGGCGCCGAAATCGTGAATCACATATTGGGCTGCATCGATTCTATTGGTGCTGTTATCAGTATCAATGAACGCTGACTGGCCTAGAATCAACATGCCCGGTTCGCGAAATTTCACGTTGCCTTCCATCAATATCGAATTGTCTTCGCGGTTGATAGAGGTGCTGCGATCATTTTGGACTGTTCGGTAACCTTGTCCAAGGGTAACGTCGCCATCTATAGCAATAACGCTGACATTGGGTTGAGCCAAGTCAGAGGCAGAGTTGAATATTGTCGGTGCTGAGGAGGGGTCGTTTGCCGGCGTCTTAAGGACCAAACTCGGGTCGATGAAGGCGCCGCAGCAATTGGCTGGCAATGCGGCGACTTGCGCAGCAGTGAGCTCGGCTCGGGGCACCCAATCCAATGGGTATACTTTTGCGGGGTTAACAATGTTCGGCGTTTCGGTTCTGCTGCTTAACGGTGAATCCAGTGCGGGGGCCTGGTTGCTTTCGGGGGCCGTCGGCTTGATCTTAATGGATATGCCGTTTAGAGGCGCTGTTTCTAATTTAGGTTTTGGCTCTGGCTCAGATTTAGCCTCTAGCTCAGATTCAGTCTCTGGCTCAGATTCAGTCTCTGGCTCAGATTCAGTCTCTGGCTCAGATTCAGGCTCTGATTCAGTCTCCAGCTCTGATTCAGAGCTGGGTAGAAAATTTTGCGGCGTGTTAGGTCGATAACGCTGGCCTGTATTTACAGGAGGCACTGCTGAGGATCCATTGGAAGTTTCACATACCCAACCATTACCTTGAGTATTTGGGAGGCAATTATACTGAGGCAGCTGGGCTTGAGCTGTCCCAGAACTCAGGCCTAGGAGCGCTCCCACTGATAAAACCAGTGCAATCTCAGTGGACAGGTAACGCTTTATGGAAGGCATGCAATTTTTCCGCAATCGGGAAGATGTGAATTACTAAATTTATTAGCTGATCATTATTGTTGGTTGATCGTTACTACGTGGTTATTGTCTGCTAATTTCTCGTTTGTCCGTCGATTTAGGTTCTGCGGAACTACCAAAGTGTCTGAATTTTGAGTTCATCGATTTAACGATCGCCCTAGCGTGTCATAATAGTGCATTGGAAGTCGCAAATCTAATGGCTTTTGTATGATGATATCACGGGTGTGGATACTTAAATGACCGAAGAAAATATGACGGATGTCCGTCTAAGCGATCTAGCGTCTTGGACCAACGAGCTGCTAGACCAGTTGTTGGACGACAAACGAGGAATTGTTGAACTGGAGCCGGTTAGCGGCGACGCCAGCTTTAGGCGTTATTTTAGGGCCCGAGTTGGTGGTGACACCTATATTGCGGTGGATGCGCCGCCGGAGCATGAGGACAATAAAACTTTTGTTCATCTGTCGAATTTATTGCTTGCCTCAGGGGTTTCTGCTCCACAGGTTTATTCGGTGGATTACGATCAGGGCTTTATGCTGCTGCTTGATCTGGGTGACGATTTATATTTGCCGGCCTTACTTCATTATCAGCGTAATGATGATATTGATTCGTCCGAGGCGCTTTATAGTCAAGCAATAGATGCGCTGCTTTTGATTCAGTCAGGGTTGGACAAGGATCAGCTTCCGGTATTTACGGTTGAAAAATTGTTGTCGGAGATGCAGCTATTTACCACCTGGTTTTGTGAAAGTTTTCTTTCTATTGAAGTAGATGAGGCTGGCACAGCTTTATGCGATTCGGCTTTTCGCTGGCTGGCCAAGCAGCTTAGCGAGCAGCATCAAGTTGCCGTTCATCGGGACTATCATTCGAGAAACCTTATGATGTTGGATTCCTCAAAGTTCGGCGCTGACAGCGGCCCGGGTGTAATCGACTTTCAAGATGCTGTAAGTGGTTCTTATACCTATGACTTAGTGTCTTTACTGCGAGATTGCTATATCTCTTGGCCTCGGCTGCAAGTCGAAGATTGGGCCTCTCTGTATCTGCTCAAAGCACAATCGGCAGGCCTTTTAGCTGAGTGTTCGGAGGCACAATTACTGCGAGATATGAATATTGCAGGCTTGCAGCGCAATCTTAAGGTGATCGGAATCTTTGCCAGACTTAGCATTAGAGATAACAAATCCCAGTATTTGGCCGATATTCCTCTGGTTATACGGTATTTTCTCGATATTAGTGCTGAATTTGAGGAAATGGCGGAGTTCAGAGCTTGGTTAATTACGGAGGTATTGCCTTCGGCCAAGGCCAAATTACAGATGGAACCCTAATGCGAGCTATGATTCTTGCTGCGGGCATGGGCAAGCGTATGCAGCCCCTGACTGCAGATATTCCTAAGCCACTTCTTAAAGTGGGCGATAAGTCTCTGATAGAACACCAGATTCTGCGACTAATAGAGGGTGGGATTACCGGTGTCGTTATCAATCATTTCTATCTGGGCGCCATGATAGAGGATGCGTTAGGGAGCGGCTCTCGCTTTGGGATTGATATAAGTTATTCTCGCGAGCCAATTCAGCTTGAAACTGCCGGCGGTATTATCAAATCTTTGTCTAAACTTAAAGACGACTCCTTTATTGTGGTTAATGCTGACATTTGGACGAATTTTGATTTTTCGACCTTAAAAGCTCTTGATGGCAAGAATGAACTCGCTCATTTAGTGCTAGTGGAGAATCGTGATCATAATCCGGAGGGGGATTTCTACCTTGATGAATCTGGGCGGGTACATGAGAACAGTGACCTCGCAGACAGCTGCCGAACCTTTAGTGGTATCAGTGTCATGCATAAAAAGTTGTTTGAAGGTCTGCCGATAAAGCCTTTATCGACCGTGCCTTTGTTGCGAAAGGCAATGGGGCAAAATAAAGTCAGTGGCGAGCTTTACACCGGCTTATGGGTCGACGTAGGCACGCCTGAGCGCTTGCAACACGTGAAATCACTACAAATGGAAGATCAATCCTAGATCATGCTGGGCTTATTTTTTAACAAAGAATACAAACGGGCTATGACCGCGAGGTTGAATGGCAGTGAGCCCAGTGCTCGGCTGCCTAATGGAGGCCGCACTGAGCTGCTATTTACCATCGCTATGTTTGCCGCTTTGGGGCGAATTGCCAAGCTCGATGGAAGAGTTACTCAGGGGGAAGTGAAGTACGCGACAACTATTATGCAGCTTATGGGACTGGAGCAGGAGTCTCGGTTGCAAGCAATAGACTACTTCGAACAAGGCAAGTTGCCGGAATCTGACGTTCTCGGCTGCATTCAAAATATGGTCAAGATGATCGGTGCGAAAAGCCCATTAGCCGATTTGTTTTTAAAGATTCAGTGCCGCATGGCTTACATCAAGGGCGACATCAGGCTTAAAGAGAAACTGTTATTGCGAGATACCGCTGAGCTGTTAGGCTTTTCAGTCATCGAATTTCTTGATATTTGCACTCAGATGCAGAGCCACGCAGACTATAAACAGTACAAATCCCGTGACCATATTTACAATGCCTACAGTGTCCTGCAGCTGGAACCCAGTGCTGAGGATGGAGAGATTCGACGCGCTTATTTGCGGATGATGTCCCGCTACCACCCAGATAAACTGGTCCGAGATAATCTGTCGGAAGAAACGCTCAAGCAGGCACAAGAGAAGTCCACTGCAATCAGAGATGCCTATGAGGCGTTGTGCGGATTCCGCAAAATTCGTGCATAGAGAGAGCCTGTGCTGATTTTGTGTCTCGTTCATGTCTCTTCAAGGTTCTGCAGCGCTCCTTCACTGCTCTATACTCTTTATATACTGCGTTTAAGCCGCCTCAATACCGCCATTACTCAGGCGTGACCATTAGCTAAATTCTCATTAAGACAAACAAGTCTGCAATCTGTAAAATGGTCACTACTTGCAGATTGGAAGCTACCAGCTTATGAAAGATTTCTTGATTGCCCCCTCTATTTTGTCGGCAGACTTTGCCCGCCTTGGCGATGATGTCAACGCCGTTCTAGACGCAGGCGCTGATGTTGTCCATTTCGATGTCATGGATAACCATTATGTCCCGAACCTAACTATTGGTCCGATGGTTTGTGAAGCGCTTCGTAAACACAAAATCACTGCCCCTATTGATGTTCATCTGATGGTTAGCCCGGTGGACCAGTTAATATTGGATTTTGCCAAAGCAGGGGCTAACTATATTAGTTTTCACCCTGAAGCCACATCACATGTTGATAGGTCGTTGCAGCTCATTCGAGATCAAGGCTGTAAATCTGGCTTGGTGTTTAATCCAGGAACGCCATTGACCTGTTTAGAATATTTGATGGACAAAGTGGATATCATCTTACTTATGTCGGTTAACCCTGGGTTCGGCGGTCAGAAATTTATTCCGGGAACCTTGAAGAAGCTGCAAGAAGCTCGCAAGCTTATTGATGAGAGCTCTCATTCTATCCGTCTCGAAATTGATGGTGGTGTAGGCATCGGAAACATACGAGAAATAGCCGATGCTGGAGCGGATATGTTTGTTGCGGGGTCCGCTATATTTAACAGTGACAATTACGCAAAAACGATTGCTGCTATGAGAGCAGAATTAGGCGAAGGTTCTAAGAAAAGCCACTAACAACATTCTCTTAAATAATAAAACACCGGCCAGCGAATGAATAAAAAACTATTAAAAGACTGCGCGAACAAAGGCTTTAATCGAGTGCCGGTGGTGCGTGAAGTATTAGCGGATACTGAAACGCCTCTCAGCATTTATTTGAAATTAGGCAAAGGTACTCACAGCTACTTTTTCGAATCGATTCAGGGCGGTGAGAAGTGGGGACGCTTTTCAATCATCGGTTTGCCCTGTTCGACAATTATTAGAATCGTTGGCGATTCAATTACAGTCGAAGAAAACGGCAACGTTATCGATCAAATTACTGCCGCGGACCCATTCGCTTTTATTGAAGAGTTCAAAGCGCGCTACAAGGTAGCCGACACCGAAGCCAGTCAAGCATACTCTGCCTATACAGGAGGGTTGGTAGGTTATTTTGGTTATGACAGCGTGCGCTATGTGGAGACAAGCGTGGGGCCCTCGACAGCTTCAGACAAAATAGGCACGCCGGATATCTTGTTAATGGTTTCCGAAGAAGTTGTGGTATTTGATAATCTGCGTGGAACCTTGGCATTCGTTATTAATGTGGACCCTTCTTTGCCTGATGCTTATCAAAAATCTCAACGCCGTCTTGATTATTTACAGGCAAAAATGAACGAGCCGGCAGCGTTGCCAGAACCGCTGCCGGGCCCGGTGATGAAAGAGGGGGATATAACGTTTAATTTTTCGCAGGCCGATTTTAAGAAAGGTGTAGCGAAAATTAAAGACTATATCGTTGCCGGTGATGTCATGCAGGTGGTGTTAGCTCAGCGTATGTCAGTAGATTTTGTCGGCGACCCGCTGAATGTTTACCGGGCGCTTCGTTACTTAAACCCTTCGCCTTATATGGTTTATTTCGATATGGGCGACCACACGGTTGTGAGTGCCTCTCCTGAAATTCTGGCCAGAGTGGAAGATGGTAAAATCACTGTAAGGCCTTTGGCTGGAACCCGTAGACGAGGTAAGACCGAGCAAGAAGATATTGCCCTTGAGAAAGAGTTGCTTGCTGACAGCAAGGAACTTGCTGAGCATTTGATGCTGATAGACCTGAGTCGAAATGATTCTGGTCGGGTTTCAAAAACCGGCAGCGTTGAAGTGACCCGAAAAATGTTCGTTGAGCGTTATTCACATGTTATGCATATCGCTTCAATTGTAGAGAGCGAAATTCAAGATGATAAAACGGCGTTGGATGTACTTAAATCTACCTTGCCGGTAGGGACGCTCAGCGGTGCTCCTAAAGTTAGAGCAATGCAAATAATTGATGAGTTAGAGCCGGTTAAGCGCGGTGTTTATGGCGGAGCTATGGGGTATCTGGGCTGGAATAATTCAATGGATATGGCCATTGCCATTCGTACAGCCTTGGTAAAAGATGGCCAACTCCATGTTCAAGCCGGTGCTGGCATAGTCGCAGATTCTGATCCTGATTCAGAATGGGAGGAAACTCTGACCAAAGCGAAAGCACTGATCAGGGCATTGCAAATGGCGCAGAATAAGCTCGTGATTGAATAATTCAGCCCCTGGGACTATTAGCTTATCTTAGGTTTTCTGATGGTTGCATAAGCTTCCAGTGCGCGCTCCCTAGTCTGTTTTAAATCCAGCATCGCACGAGGATAATCTTTGTCTAGAGTGATTCCGGCGCCAGCTAAAACAATGGCTGGTGCTGAGCTTGGGTCATGTAAATCCTTTCCTGATAAGCCTTTTAGTTCCGGCACATATTTTTTAATGTACTCTCCCGCGCCATCAAACTTTAGTGACTGGGTGTGAGGATTGAAAACCCTAAAATAGGGAGATGCATCCGCGCCGCTGCCAGCGACCCATTGCCAGCCGGCGCTGTTGCTAGCGAGATCGGCATCAACCAAGCAGTCCCAGAACCATCGGGCGCCATCAAGCCAATGGTTGAGCATATTCTTTACCAGAAACGAGCCAACAATCATGCGCACCCTGTTGTGCATGTAGCCGGTTTGCCAAAGCTCGCGCATACCTGCATCCACTAAGGGAAATCCCGTTTCTCCAGCCTGCCACCTTTGCAGGGATTGGGGGTCTTCTAGCCAGGGAAAGCGATCGAATTGGCTGTGCAGATTTTGATTTGGAATACTCGGAAAGTGATACAGCAAATAGTATGAAAATTCTCGCCATGCCAGCTCCCTTTGGAAATGCTCGATCTCGTGTTCTGGCGCGTTAGCCGATTGTCCCATTGCGGTAAGCCACACCTGATTCGGGGATATTTCACCGAAATGTAAGTGCGGAGATAATCGAGACACGGTATTGAGTGAGGGAAAATCTCTGCCTGTTTTGTAATTTGCTAAGCCATCGTCGATGAATTTTTCTAACTGCACAAATGCGCCAGCCTCTCCCGGCTGCCAGTGCTGAGCTAGAGACAAGTGCCACTGAACCGGCGGAATTAGATCTAGAGAGTCGATTTTATTTGCGGGCTGTGTACATTCGCAAATATCAATTGCCTGTGGCTTCACATTCACTATGGTGCGTTCAGGAGGCGTTTTAATCGAATTCTTGTAGTAGGGCGTAAATACTCGATAAGGCGTGCCATCGCCTTTCAAGTTAGTCCAAGGTTCCCAAAGCATTGCGCCGTTGAAGCTGTCTACTGCGCACAACTCACTCAGGTTGGTCTTTAGTTGTATGTCTCGGTTTACCTGCCAGGGCTCATAGCCTCGATTCCAAACTATATTGGTAATTGCATGGGCCGCAATAAATTCAGGAAGTAGCAGCGCAGGATCGCCTTTGAGAACCCACAGCTTATTGCCTAGAGATTCATTCAGGGAGCTTAGAGATTCATGTAGCCACCAACGACTGGCAGCTCCCATTTTCCACTCGCCTGGGTTTACATCATCAAGGATATACAGGGGGAGTATTTCTCCGCAGGCCACCGCATTTGCCAACGCTGGGTTATCTTGAAGTCGAAGATCCTGACGAAACCACATGATTGTGCGAGTGTTGCTCATAAGTATTACCGTTTTTCTGGGAAGGCTTGGGTTGCGATTAGCATGACTATAGTCGCTATTATAATCGTATCTATAATCCTTGCTACTGTCGTCGTTATTGTCGCGATTGTTGTCGTACCTTGTGCCGAATCTATTTTTATCACTTCTCTGATAATGAGCTAGGGCCAGATCATCGATAATTGAATTTTATTGAAGTTAAAATCTGCGCGGCCCCATTAGCCCCCGTAAGAGGTGTCACTTCATTATTTTTTCAGTTATCAGGAAATCGCCAGATATGACGATCTATAGGGGCAACAAGACCGGCTCCTAATTAGGGTTCAGTATGGGCTTATTCAATTTGTTCTTAGAATAAAGACAGCATGGAGCGGTGTTGGTATGATTACCCCTAAGCTAGCCAGCTTTGATAATTCCCGCAGGATTTACCCGTGCTATTAATGATCGACAACTATGATTCCTTCACTTACAACATCGTGCAGTATTTTGGTGAGCTAGGTGTTGAGGTTAAGGTGTTTCGAAACGATGAAATTGGACTTGATGAGATTGCGGCGCTTGGGCCCGATCAGATCGTCATCTCTCCTGGCCCATGCACTCCTAATGAAGCTGGGATATCGACAGCGGTAATTACAGAGTTTGCCGGCAAGATACCGCTTTTGGGTATCTGCTTAGGGCACCAGAGTATTGGTCAAGTTTTCGGCGGCCAGATTGTGCAAGCTGGCACGGTTATGCACGGTAAGATATCGGCGATTCACCACAAAGGTAACAGTGTGTTTAAAGGCTTAAGCAAGCCGTTTAATGCGACTCGCTATCATTCTTTGGTGGTTGATAAGCAGGCGCTGCCTGAGTGTCTTGAAGTAACTGCGTGGACCGAAACCCCCGATGGCGAATGCGAAGAGATTATGGGTATCAAGCACAAGGAATTGATGGTGGAAGGCGTTCAGTTCCACCCTGAATCTATTCTCAGTGAGCACGGTCATGCCTTGTTAAAAAACTTTCTCGATGCATCGTTAAGCTAGAAAGGAAGCGTAATGGACATAAAAGCGGCAATAGCAAAAGTAACCGGCCTGCAAGATTTGAGCACTGCTGAAATGACGGCAGTGATGAGCGACATCATGTCCGGGAAGACCACCGATGCGCAAAACGGAGGCTTTCTAGTTGGTTTGCAAATGAAAGGTGCTGTAGCTGACGAAATACTAGGTGGTGCAACAGTAATGCGAAAGCTGGCGACACCAGTTCTGATTGCCGACAAGACTTTCTTAGTGGATACCTGTGGAACCGGAGGCAGTGGTTCTAATACTTTTAATGTATCCACGGCGGCGGCAATAGTCGCATCAGAGGCCGGCGCGAAAGTCGCAAAGCACGGTAATCGGGGTGCCACCAGTAAGAGTGGCAGTGCCGACGTCCTTGAAGCGGCCGGGGTGAATTTAAGCTTAAGCGCGCAAGGTGTTGGAAAGTGCATAGAAGAGATTGGTGTGGGGTTTATGTTTGCGCCGGCGCATCACAGTGCGATGAAGCATGTCATTACTGCGCGCAAAGAAATTGGTGTGCGGACAGTTTTTAATTTATTAGGCCCTCTAACAAATCCAGCGTCAGCACCTAATCAAGTGATGGGAGTGTACGATGCTAGCTTAATTCCGGTCTTGTTAGAGGTTCTGAAGGGCTTGGGCAGCAAGCATGTTTTAATTGTTGCGGCTGAAGACGGTTTGGATGAAATAAGTATTGCTGCGGCGACATCAGTGGGTGAGTTGAAAGACGGTGTGATAACCCACTACAGTGTGAACCCATCAGATTTTGGTATGGACACGTATGTCGACTATCTTAGTCTGCAAATTAATAGCGCTGAAGATAGCTTGGTGATGGTGAAAAGCGCGCTTAACAATACTAACAAAGCGGCAGCCGATATCGTTGCTCTCAACGCTGGAGCCGCTATTTATGTTGCGGGGAAAGCAGACTCACTGGCCGAGGGGGTGCAAAAAGCGCAAGCTATTTTGGTCTCTGGCGATGCCTTGCTTAAACTCGAAAAACTTGTTGCTCTGAGCAACTCCTTAGCCTAAATAAATAGCCCAGCTGATTTTCTTATGCCCGAATTAACTATATTAGAAAAAATTGTCGCCCATAAGCATGTTGAAATCGCAGCAGCTAAGGTAAAGCGCAGTCTAACAGACTTAGAATCTATGTACCCGGCGGCGGAAAACATGCGCGGTTTTGCTGCCGCTATGCAGGCCCGTGTAGCAAGTCGGCAACCGGCAGTTATAGCTGAAATTAAGAAAGCGTCCCCGTCAAAAGGCTTGATAAGAGCAGATTTTCAGCCTGCTCAGCATGCCAAAGACTATGCTGAAAATGGCGCCACCTGTCTTTCTGTATTAACCGATAGAGACTATTTTCAGGGTCATGACGATTATTTGCTTGCCGCGCGAGAAGCCTGTGTACTTCCGGTTATCAGAAAAGATTTTATTGTTGATCACTACCAACTGGCTGAATCTCGAGCCCTTGGCGCTGATTGTGTTTTGCTAATTGTGGCAGCTTTGGATCAGCAGCAATTAATTGAGCTTGCAATCCACGCAATGGAGTTGAACTTAGACGTGCTGGTGGAAATTCACAGTCAGTCTGAATTAGAACGTGCACTTGATTTGAAGTCGCCACTACTGGGCATCAACAACCGAAACCTTCATACTTTTGAAACATCGCTTGAAACCACTCTTGAGCTGGCTAAAAAAATTCCAGCCGATAAAGTGGTGATCACAGAAAGTGGGATTCATTCTCGTGCCGATGTGGCACTAATGCTGGAAAGCGATATTTTTGGGTTTTTGGTGGGGGAGTCAATGATGCGGGCCGAAAATCCTGGGATCAAACTGAAGGAGCTTTTCTCGCTGTAACTAGTGAATAGCTAATTACTAGCGCTCGTCCAGCACTTAATCATGGCGCAATCGTGTTATCGAGTCCCGTAAACTACGATAGTTTTACCAGAGACGCTGATTAGGTCTTGTTCTTCCAGAGTCTTCAATACCCGTCCCGCCATCTCTCTTGAGCAGCTTACGATTCTGCCGATTTCTTGTCGGGTGATTTTAATTTGCATGCCGTCAGGATGAGTCATAGCATCCGGTTCCTTACTCAGTTCAATAAGCGTCCTCGCTATGCGGCCAGTGACATCATAAAAAGCAAGATCGCCAACTTTACGCGTCGTGTTACGCAGGCGATGGGCCATTTGCTGACCTATGGTAAACACTATTTCTGGGTGCGAGCGAATGTAGATATTGAAATTCGTATAGCTTATCTCAGCTATTTCACAGGCTGAACGCGCCCGACACCACGCGCTGCGCTCCTCCGCTTGTCCGAACAACCCCATTTCCCCAAAAAAGTCGCCAGGGTTGAGATAGGCGATAACGACTTCCTTGTCATCACTATCTTCAAGAACGACAGAGACTGATCCCTTAATAATGTAATAAAGTGTATCGCACTGATCACCTTCGAAGATAACGGTCGATCTGTTGGGGTAGCGCTTGCGATGACATTGAGATAAAAAGTTATCTAAGTCTTCAATATGTGGAGTAATTGCCATTAATGCCATAAGGGACATCTCCTACTTTTTAACGTGGGTGACTGTATATCACATTATAATGGCAATTGTGAGGTGGGGGTTACAATAATGCTGCGAATTGTGCATAGCCGAGTTACTTGGACGTCTTATCGCGGCAAATAGGCCAGACTAATTCCGCGTGCTACCCTAAATTAAGGTTAAACTAGATTACCTGCAATATACTATTCCTAGCTTGAAGCTAATTCTTTTTTGTTATAACTAAACTGTCGATGAGATTGATTATGAGCGCTCGAATTAAATGGGTAGAGAACGTAATGTTTGTGGCTGAGTCAGAAACAGGGCACGCGATTGTTCTGGATGGCGCTCCAGAGGGTGGAGGCCGAAACATGGGTATGAGACCGATGGAACTCATGGCTATTGGTGTAGGAAGTTGCTCGTCTTATGACGTTGTCACTATATTAAAAAAAGCGCGACAGGTGATCTCAAGCTGCGAGGCTGAGGTGACCTCAAAAAGAGTGGACACAGTGCCTTCCGTTTTTGAGTCTATCCATTTGCATTTTAAACTCTCGGGAAAAAACTTAAGCCATAAGCAGGTTGAGCGAGCGGTATCACTGTCGGCAGATAAGTATTGTTCTGCGTCTCTGATGCTTCAAAATGCGGGCGTTAAAGTCACCCACGGTTTTGAGATTATTGAAGATTAAAATTTGTAGTTTGTTGATGACAATTCATTGAATTCTAAATTATAGTGCGTTTACCTGATTATTATGTCTAATAATGTATAACAAATGGTCTAAA
>CAJWGN010000024.1 GCA_913031035.1 uncultured Gammaproteobacteria bacterium | reverse complement strand
ATATTAGTAATTGGAATGTATCGAATGTTACAACCATGGAATATATGTTTAATGGTACATATGTCACACTTTTTGGGAAATTACATACACAGTAAATCTTTGTACATACCAAGTAAAAGGCCTAAATTCTATGTTATTTATAACATTTGGTACACATAATTATTTCACGTGTGTTATAAATGTAACAAATCATGGTGTTACGGCTATGACAAATACAAGACAGTTTCTCATGATTCGGTATATGAATATTGTACTAAAACAGACAAAAGTGATGTTTTAAATGTGCTGGGCCAAATGTTAATATTGTGTATTGCGCTACATAACAGACATAAGCTCCCCTTGTGACTTATATAAAATGACTTTGGTTGGCGAAACTGCAGATTGAAAACAAATCTCATTGATCAATCAGAGGCAACCAAATGTTTCCTGTCTGAACACTGCTTTCCCTGCTTTTCCTTTTTGTCATCAAGTTTCATTTTGCATGAAATTGAGTGATTTTGAAGACTGGAAAGGATTTTGGGGACAGGGAAAGATTTTGGGGACAGGAAAGGATTTTGGAGACTGGAAATAGGGACTTGCAAATTTCTTGAAAGCTTTCAAGTGTGCAATATGTTTCTCCTTACTTATTAAAAAAGATTGTTGAAATTTGAAAGAGAACTCCCTCCACCAGGGATCGAACCAGGGTCCTCTGGCTTGCCTTGCAGAGATGCTAACCATTACACCATCTGAACTTGTTGAAAGAATGAGGTCTCATCAACATTTATATTATATCTTTGAATATTGTAATTTTTATTTTATTTTTTCAAAAAACGCGGGTATATCATGGCGTGGCCCTGTGGGTGTGGCAGCCAATATTTCGGCCAATATTTTTTCCGGCCAAATTTTTTTTCGGCCAAATTTTTTTTTCGGCCAAATTTTTTTTTCAGCTAAATTTTTTTTCGGCCAAATTTTTTTTCAGCCAAATTTTTTTTAGGAGGGTATATAGCTTCTCGTTCAGGGCGCTCTCTAGGCTCAACTATAGACTTGACCGTCGTTAGCCTGGCGCATGGGGCAGAGTTTGATATGAGAGGTCTTGGGATTTTTTTGATTCTTTATCGTGGCCTTTAAGTGATCAAGTTTCTCTGTCGCAACGTGCCAATCGAGATACACTGCATGAGCTAATGTTGGCGGCTGGGTTCAGATCGTTAAATGAACAGTGGTGGCACTTTACCCTTGATGAAGAACCGACTCCATATCGATACTTCAACTTCAAAGTGTTATGAAAGCCCAGCAAAGAGGCCAAAAAAATTACCAAGCGATAGTGCCAGCAATTACTCAGAGTAATAAAAATAGGACAACCGACAGTATGAACGATATGCGGGCGCGTGCCGTAAGCCAGTTTCCAATAGTCTTGCTCACCCTTATCAGCATTATCCAAGCGTTGGCTTTGGAACTGCTATGGTCGAAGATAAGCGACAGTGATTTTCTCTGGAATTTTGACATAAAAGCACTAGTTGGCTGGGGTATGCTCAGTGTTGCTTTGATGGGTATTTTGCAGATATGGGTCATGTATTCAACCATTGTGATTGGTTTCACTTGGCGACCGTCACTGCGAGACTCCGTTCTTCCGTTTGTAATAGGAATTCAGCAATTCATGATGATATCTACAATATCACCAACGTTTAACGTCATGTGGTTGTATGTCTTAGCGTCAATTTTTTTGGTCGGTAATGGGGTGGCGCATATTACCTATAAGCGGGCGCGAGCGGACACCAATAACGATTTGTTTTTTAAGGGCCGAGATCCTGCCACATTTAAAAATTTTGCAGGACCTTTCTTAATTATCTCAATGCTGGTCGGCTTAGGGATGCTGTCTACGGTACTTGATGACCCAAACTGGCTTGTTCTCACCGCTATCGTTTTCGCTAATGGGGCATTGGCCATGCAGATCATCTTATCGAGAGCTCTTTGGGCTGCAATAATGAATTTAGAAGCCGATTAGCGCTCCATGAGAGGAGCCGTACGAGTCAGATACTGTCTGAAATCCAGACGTAAATACAGGCCGGGTGAGCCGTAGTGTTGTTAATAAAGTCACTTTAGCTAGATCACCTAACACTAGGATGGTGGCGAACAGAGTAAGCCTTGGCGATTTACTCGATTAGGTAGGAGGGAATAGTTAATCCTTGCTCAGTATAGTATCTAAGAGCACCGGGGTGCAGAGGAACAGTAACTCCGGTCAACGCCTCTTGCAAAACCATCTCTTTAGTCGCGCTGTGGATTTCTTGCAGTGTGGCGAGGTTGTCCCACAGCAGTTTGGTTAAGCTGTAGACAACCTCTTCGGAGACGTCCTCGCGGACAATCAATACGTTTGGACTTGATGCGGTTTTTATTGTTTTTTCTTGATAAGGGTAGGTCCCCGGTGGCATTTCGTAACTACTCCACAGTGGAAAGCGTTGGTTCACCGCTTCTAATTCCTGTTCTGAGAAGTCTAGCACCCTCATCCCTTCGCCGAGCTGCGCGTAGGCTTGTGTTATGGCCGTAACGGGCGCCCCGGCAGGTACGTTCATTCCAACGATGTTGCCGTCTTGCAGTGCTCCAGCCGATGCTCCGTAGCCCATATAGGCTAGACTGAATTCTTCCAAGTAGTTGATTTTCAAACTTTCTAAAATGTAGATTCCAGTATGCTCTGCGCCAGAATTTCTCATCCCCAGTACATATCGCCCGCCATTAACGTTGTTCAGATCTGCCAATGTCCCTGTTGAGACCAGGTCGCTGCTGATGACAAAATGCTCTACATTGGGCCACATCGCCGAGATACTGCGAATATGGGGTTGAGGGTTCTTTATCGGTCCGATTCCATCCCAAGCCCAGGCCGCAAAAATTGAAAGTACCAAGGCAAACTGAGCCTGATCGTCTCTAAGCAGTTTGATGTTTTCCATCGATCCTGCTGAGCTAATCGCGGTGATCGAGAAGTCAGCGGATTCGGCAGAAGTAACTAAAGTGGATAAGGCGACTCCAACTGGATAGAAAGTGCCGCCAGTGGAACCTGTGGTAAGCACATAGCTATGGCGCTGATTTGACTGGTCAGAGCAAGACAGCGCCATAAAAGCTAGCGCAAAGATAATTAGTAGCCGGTTACTCGTCAATGAAGTTTCCTTTATTTAGATAGCAGACTGTTTCATAGGACAGTTGATATCGGCTTATAAAATTTGCCGGTGAGCTTAGCCGCAATCGCCGGATAAGCCGTCAATCCAATCACGCAGTAGAGTGAGTCCTTCTTGGTGAGCTAGAGAGCGACCCAGTTCGGGCATCATTTCATCTGGTTTATCTGACGCCATTCGGAATAGCAGGATTGATTGTTCCGGTGCACCTGGAACTATCCCGTACTTTAAATTGCCGGTTCCACCGCCTGCTGCAATAGGTGGCTTGCATATGCCGCGCCCAACGGGCGAAGTATGGGATCCATCCAGCAACAACGCAGATGTGTCGGCAGCTCCATCGGGATTGTGGCAGTGTCCACAGTGCATATTAAGATAAGCTACAGCCCTGCTTTCCGTGTCCAAAGAAGCGTCGCGCCAAGCGGCGGTGGCAGGCTGATCTAGGGTTTGATCTAGCCAGCTTTTAGCTACCAACATTTCAGACTGTAGATCGCTATCGGTTGAACTGCGCTTTGCGTGGAGCTGCTTGGCAACCGCTCCAAGAGGATGCATACCTCCATCTGGATGGGAGGTGACGTGACAGCCGGAGCATTGATTGCCATTTGGCACAAAATAAACGAAATCTAAATTAGGGCCGGTTTCGGTTTTTAGACTGATGGGTTTGCTTGCTCCGGCAATTCGAAGAAATGCTTCGGTTTGCTCATCATTCCAAACATAGGGCAGGGCGTTCCAGCCGGTTTCTCGTTTCACTAATACTCGTGTTTCAATTAGCTGATTATTTTGCGTATCGACTTCAAGTGGTGTTTTATCGACAACCTTTATCAGCGTCCCGTTTTGGTCTTTTGGATAATAAAAAGTCTTGGTCAATACAGTGCCAACGGGATAGACAATTTCCTCGTCAATCAGCGTGGCAGACTTTCCTGTGGGCATCCACAGAGTACGCAATTTATGCGCGTAGTCGGTGAAAAGCTGGTTGGCAGGTAAATACACTTCGGTAGACTCGTTGGGCGCCAAAACAGAGCCCCGCAATGCTAGCTGATTCCACTGGGATAGACGAGCAGGGCTGCCATCTGCATGGAATATAGGGGTTGATTCTGTGCAGCTAGCAACGCCAACGATTATCAGGATCGAAATGGTTATTCTAGCTAATATCGAATGCTTCATTAGTCCGCCGAGCTAAGTGAAATGGCAGATAGACTTGGCAGTGAACAGCTATGAACGCTGCCATCAAATGAGGGCTTAGCAAAATTGTTACTGGCATCAAGATTCACGAATGTCGGAGCAGGAGTTTCTTGGATACATAAAATTTGCTCTGGTGATTTTTCTCCTAGCACCATGCCATCCCAAACGATGTTCGGAATAGCTTGCCCCGTTGCCTCTTGCAACATTTTTAAGGGCTCTGAATCCGGTGCATTGCCACCGCCCACATACTGATTGTCATGAATAAAGATGGCTTCTGGGTATGGGTCATAGTTAAGGTCATCGGTAGTGCGCCCGCCGAGCAGGTAGCTCACGATTAAAACGCTTGCAGTTTGGTTGTTGGTAAACTCATTGCCGAACACTTCAATGCTGTCGTTGGCCATCACCATTAAACCAGTGCCTGCGGGTACGCTGGCAACAATATTTCCTACTGGCGCGAAATTGTCGACATTATTATTGGTGATTTGGTTGTTAAAAATACGCGTATTGCGACCACCTTGGACGGGAATATCGGGCAAATCAAAAACGAGAATTCCGCCGGTATTGTTTGTTGCGACATTGTCGTAGACATCAGCAAAAGTAGAGTTTTCGATTTCTATCCCAGCAACATTATATTCAGCTCTAGAGTTACGAACGATAATTTGTTCGGATTGACCCACATAAATACCAGCGTCCGATGCCCCTATCGCGACAGCACCTTCAATTAGGATGTTCTGTGACTGAACCGGATAGATGCCGTAGGCGCCGTTTGTGGATAGAGGGCCTCCTGTCCATTCGGTTCGCACATTGCGAATCACGACGTTGCGGCTCTGGTTGATTTTAATTGCGTCGCCGACGGTATCCTCAATGGCTAGATCTTCTATGACAAAATTGTTTGCGCTGACTAAAAGGCCCTCGGCCCCTTGAATTTGGTTGGTGAAGGAGAGGATTGATGCATCTATACCCGCCCCCCTAATGGTAACGCCAGATACATTCAAAGAGAGGCTGCGAGTCATCTCATGAACCCCTGCCGGTATTTCAATGACATCGCCGGCTTTAGCTTCAATGAACTGCTGTTGTAAGGATTCTTCGAAACTAAGTTCCGGCATAGGGATTTTTTCTTGCCCACAGCCCGCTAGAAGGACCCCAGTGCAAAGGAGCGCAGCTGCACGGATGGCTAGTTTCTTCATTATAAGTCCCCCAAAGGTTTTGCTGAGTTAGTTGCGGCAGTGTTGAATAATTTGACGTGTTGGCAGTATATGTCCGATTGCGCTGGCGAGTAAACTGAACCTCATGCCTTCGAGACTTGCTTATCATAGATGGCTAGGGGTTTTGGGCTCATTGCCCTCCTCCCGACTCTCACCGCCGCTACAGCGGCTAAAGTGGTCATTGCTCTGGCCACAATTAGTACCTACATCGGGAGCGGAAGCTTGAAATAAGTCTTTTCTCACATTCCATTCCTAGGTTTGCCACCTTCCACCGCATTCAAGGTGCATTGTCATCGCTTCCAGTGCTAGGTTATGCTCCTTGAAACTTCCACAGAGCGGTTGCTAACTATGATCCCTATTTCGCCTTTTTCCTCTGCCGTCAAGAACCGTTTAAAAGGAAATGGCCTTGGATTTTTTTGTATGGCCATAGCTGCCACTTTTTCAGTGCCGGCTACGGCGCAGCTAGCAGAAGGTATTGACCTACCTAAAACTATTGCTTGGTCTGCCTACCCCACAGGCACAGGTGGCTATAGCCAAGCGGTGGCTATAGGCAATATTCTCCAGCGCCAATACAAAGTCAACCTGCGTGTCATTCCCGCACGAAATGACGTATCTCGCTTAGCGACCTTAAGAGGCGGTCGTGTGCATTTTTCTGCGGGAGGTTCGGAAGCGGTTTATGCTCAAGAAGGTATATTGAACTTTGCATCCAAGATATGGGGCCCGCAGCCAATACGCGCGCTTATGTCGAACTATTCCGATAGCTGTTCTTTTACATTTGCGACAGCCACCGATGCTGGAATTGAGCAGGTAGCAGACATTAGAGGCAAGCGAGTCACCTTTGTGCAAGGTGCTCCTTCGCTAAATAATGCCATGGCAGCATTACTTTCCTATGGCGATCTCACTTGGGACGACGTAACAGCAGTTGAAGTAGGGGGTTACAACGCATCCATCGATGCGGTCCTAAATAACCGAGCAGATGTTGCTGGTGGGGCTTGTAATTCGCCACCATTTTTGAGGATAGAGGCTTCACCAAGAGGGCTTACTTTTCCCAGCTTGCCTCATGACGACTTAGAAGCTGTAGCAAGAGTGAGGTCGCGCTTGCCTTGGTATGTGCCGCACATTGCTTTTGAGGGGCCTACATTGCCGGAAGAGGGTCTCGAAGTATTTTCTTCTGCCTATCCACTCCTGATCGGCTTGGACTCATCTAATGATGACTGGGTTTATAGTATCGTTAAAATTATGCACCTTCACTTCGATGAGTATAAAAACAATGCACCTGGCGCTACTGGTTGGACGCTGGACAGGCAGAAATTCAACCAAGCGTTTATTCCTTTTCATCAGGGAGCCATTCGCTACTATAAGGAAATAGGCGTGTGGGACGATGCCGCGCAGACGCAAAACGAAAGCAATCTTGAGCGCCAGCGAGTGCTAGCGGCAGCGTGGTCTGGTTTCGTCTCGAGTGCTCCGCAGGACTATGATGAGTTTCAGCAGGCATGGCTAGTGGTGCGTGAGAAAGCTTTATCTGAAGCTGATCTGATAACTCTTGGGCAGGGTCTTTAAATGGCAAATTCTTCTTTAGATCCAAAAAACGCTGCACTAGGTGACTCTGATAACCCGATCAGCCCGGATACACTGCGGGTAAGGTACCGGGCCTTTTCTGAGCGCTGGCGTTATTTCATGGCCTGCCTAACAGGGTTGGCAATAGCATTAGCGATAAATCAAATATTCAATCTCGGTTTTTTTGTTGACTATGTGATGCTGGATAGCCGGTATATGTATTTGATTACTGGGGTGATGCTGTCGATGGTTTTCATAGTGTTTCCTGGAAGCCAGCACAGCAAAGCCCACGTGCCTTGGTATGACATTGTAATAATGGTGGTTATTGCTGGGATCTTTTCTTACTACGCCTACTACGCTGAGAGAATCGTGCTTGAGGCATGGGAGTATTCGGCGCCGCCGGTGGGTGTTTGGCTCGCGATGGTGACCTGGGCTATTGTTTTAGAAGGAGGCCGCCGCGCTGGCGGTTGGCCGGTGTTTTTTATTGTCGCCCTGTTTTCCTTTTACCCTACGTTCGCTGATGCTCTGCCAGACGTTGTTGCGGCGCTCAGCATAACGTTACCTGAAGCGGCTATTTTTCATGTGCTAGGGGAGGAAAGCTTATTCGGGATCCCGATGCGTGTGTTTGCGCAATTGGTTTTTGGATTTCTTATTTTTGGTGTGTCACTTCAATTTACCGGTGGGGGGCCCTTTTTTATCAATCTGGCTTTTGCATTGCTTGGCCATTTGCGGGGCGGCCCCGCTAAGGTTTCCATTTTTTCCTCTGGCCTAATGGGGTCCATGAGTGGTGGGCCAATAAGCAATGTTCTCACAACGGGGCCTTTATCGATTCCGGCTATGCGCAGGGTCGGCTTTAGCAAAGAATATGCCGCCGGCGTAGAAGCCTGTGCCTCAACAGGTGGTGTGTTTATGCCCCCCATAATGGGGGCAACAGCCTTTGTTATGGCGAGTTTTCTCAATATCAGTTATGCCGCCGTAGCAGTCGCTGCAATCGTGCCATCTCTGCTCTATTTCTTTGGTCTATATATGCAAATTGATGCCTATGCGGCGCGCCATGAGCTGGCTGGTTTGCCTAAAAATGAGCTACCAAAGCTAGGTGAGGTATTTAAAGAGGGCTGGTATTTTATCGTGGTGTTTATCTCCCTAATTTGGATGTTAGTTTTCATGCAGAGAGAGGCGGTGGCACCATTTTACGCGACTGGCTTACTGCTCGTTATTAATCAATTTACTAGCCATCGTTTAAATATTAAAAAGTTTATGCAGCTGGTTGCAATGATGGGGCAGCTATTGGCTGAATTGGCCGGAATACTTGCTGCCATCGGATTGATAATTGGTGGCCTCGCAGTGACTGGGATAGCTGGAACCATTGCTAATGATCTGGTTTATCTGGCGGGTGATAACGTGCTGGTTTTGCTGTTCATGGGTGCCTTAACAAGTTTCATTCTTGGGATTGGCATGACGGTAACCGCCGCTTATATATTTTTGGCAATCGTACTGGTGCCAGCGCTCACTAATGCCGGTTTAGATCCGTTAGCCAGCCATATGTTTGTCATGTATTGGGGTATGTTAAGTTTTATTACCCCGCCAGTAGCTTTAGCTGCATTCGCGGCGGCATCTGTCGCGAATGTCTCGCCAATGAAGGCCGGGTTTGCGGCCATGCGACTAGGTGCGATTATTTATTTCGTGCCCTTTTTCTTTGTTCTAAACCCGGCATTATTGTTGCAGGGGTCAGTGTTGGAAAATTTGCAGGCATTCTCTACAGCAATAGTGGGTGTTGCATTAGTCTCCGGGGCCTTGCAGGGGTATCTCATTGGACTTGGCGATCTAGGGTACGGGATTGCCGCAATTTTTGGCAGGGTCTGCATCGGCGTAGCTGGGTTAACGCTGGCGTTACCTGCTGGTGGTCTGTTCGGTTTAAGCCAGCTATTGCTTTTAGCCATAGCGCTAGTTTTTCTGGCTCTAGGCATAGGCTGCAGATATTTTTTTGTAGCGAAGAAACAAGCGCTAGCCTAATGACGCCCTTTAGTTTGAGCTTAGCGACCAAAGGCATCTGCATCGCTGTTCAGCTGAGACGATATTAAGCTGATCAATTTTTTTGTTGAAACTGTACCGATATTTATCAATAGGTCTAATGTCAGCACCAGAGAGATTAGAAACAACACAAAGAGCGATAAATAGAGAACGGGAAGTTCAATTCCAAACAGGCGCAGAACGGCAGCGATTGCCAGCGCAAATAACAACAATGAGCACCAAGAAGTCTCCTGCCGTATCTGACCTTTAGCGCGCAAAATGAGATGGAGGGCGGCGTCGTTCATACTTAGACCTTTGGCTTTAAAAAGTCTCATCTGGTTGAGTCAGTGCACTGCGTGGCACGGCCACAAGGGCCTAAGATAAGATTTAGCGGTTGGCTTAGGCGCAGGCCTAAAAGCAGCTGAAACAGCGGTGAGCCTAATTGGGATTAATTAGCTGACGTTATTTGCAGAATGTAGCCCGCCAGCGGGAATTCGCTCACATGAGTAGTGTTGTTAACGATTCTATGTGAAAAGAAAACACTGCGGTGCTGAGTCAGAAAAGTTAACAGAGTGTAGACTTTACAAATTACTAGAATACTAATTTGGTTGTTACTGCTTCTGTTATCATCCGGGGCATATGACGAACTAAAACAGGTTAATGGAGGAAGCTTATGAAAGTTAAGAAAGGTGTTGAGCAACTAGTTGCTGAAGCCCAAGAAATTATTACCACACTCTCAACTAGCGAGGTAGAAGCTAAAAGAGGGCAAGCGGGTGTTATGTTAATTGACCTGCGTGATATTCGAGAGCTTAAACGCGAAGGTCGTATTCCCAATACGCTCCATATCCCTCGCGGCATGTTAGAGTTCTGGATTGACCCGGCAAGCCCCTATTACAAATCAGACTTCGATAACGCGACCGAGCTAGTGCTTTTTTGTAATAAAGGATGGCGCTCAGCGCTAGCTGCTCATTCGCTCCATAGAATGGGTGTTGAGGGGGTCTCTCATATGGACGGAGGCATGACAAAGTGGCAGGCGGATGGATTCGAAGTAGAAGAGGTGCTTGTTAGGTCTTAGTTTTTTTTAGCTTTTTAAAAGCGACTGGCCGATCGTTAATGGCCTAGCTATAACCAAAGGCTATTACCTAAAGCAATTAGAAAAGGTTACACCCTAGGGCTATTTGTTAAGGTTGCCGCTTAAGTGCAATCGGAGAAAAATTATCACAGCAAAACTGTTGAAAAAAAACAGCGCTTCTAATTCAGGTTCGTCTATTGGCAAATCCAGTTCGAAAGAATTGCAATCCTGCGATAGTAAAAAGCGATTGCTGATTGGCTCACTGCCTTTCTTAATAGTAGCACCTGGGTTAGCTGCGCAGTCGTTAGCCCAAGAGCCTACCACGCCGATAGCCGTTAGAAAATTGCACAGCTTTGGACTAAAAGTGAGCGACGTCTCTGCATCGGTCGATTTCTATCAGCGTATTTTTGGCGCAGCGATACTTTCTCGTCAAGGCGAAGCTGTTTGCCTTCAAATAGGGCCTGGGCCAAGGTTTTTTTCAATTCGCGAAATTGAACCTGGTGAGCAAGCTGGCATTACCCATATTGGCTTGGGTGTGGAAGGCTTTTCAGTGGCTGAAGTTCAAGCACAGCTTGAATTATTTGGCGTTTCTAAAAGTAGTGAGCCCACCAGAGAAAGCGAGCCATTGGATCATGCTCTGGGATATTGGCAAACTTTGCGTTTACCCGCCAGCGGGGGTGAAGCCGATGGCACTGGTGAGTTATTTTTTCAGGATGTTGAAGGTATTAACTATCAATTAGGGCCCATAGATCACTGTGGCGGGCGCGGGGCCTTAGGTAACATATGTGAGACAGCTGAACCAAGCGCTTACCCTGGGCTGTTCCAGCTGACTGACGTAAGTCACTTCACGACGTTCGTGGCAAATAAAGACAGGGCGAACAGCTTTCATACCGACGTTTTTGGTAAACAGTTTCAAGCTTATCAAGGGTCAAACTTTCCACTAATCGGTGTCGGCGATGGCTTGCAGTTTTTGATGTATGTAGGTGGCGACGATTCAAGTGCGCCGTTGCAGCCTGGTCGTATAGATCATGTTTGTTTTAATATGTCTGAATTTTCTGTCGCAGGAATTTTAGAAAAGCTAAGTGATTTTGGGCTGACCCCTCGTGAGGAGATAAGTGATACACAGCCGCTAATGCATTGGGTCAGCATGCGCATGCCGGCAAGGGGTGGGGCGATTGGTGGGACGCCAGAGGTCTATTTCTCAGACCCGGACGGTATCCGCATACAACTGCAGGCTGCCGGCTATTGCGGTGGTGGAGGGTATTTAGGAGACAGTTGCCCGCCATTATAATTATAGGCAGATCGGGGTTGGGTTAAAATAGTAGTCTAGGCCTGAAGGAAAATTTTTAGTTGTTGTTTAGTGTAATCGTACCTAAGGAAGTATTTTATGGAACATCGTTATATCGGCAAGAGTGGCTTGCGTGTGTCGCCCATATGTATGGGAACAATGAGCTTTGGTAGTTGGAGTGATAAAGCTGAGTCTTTTCGAATTTTAGATAAAGCATTCGAGCGCGGAATAAATTTTTACGATACAGCAGAGGTCTACCCTGTGCCGCCCACGGCTAAAACGTTCGGCATCACCGAGGAGATTTTTGGTGAGTGGATTCAAACTAAGCCACGAGATTCTCTGATTTTGGCCACCAAGGTAGCCGGCGCTGCTTCCGGCTGGTTTGTGCCGCCTGTACGTCATGGATTAACTGCCATTGATCGCCATCATATCGAAAAAGCCGTGGAAGGCAGTCTTAGGCGCTTGCAAGTTGACTATATAGATTTGTATCAAGTTCATTGGCCGGATACTGTTGTTCCTATCGAAGAATCGATGGAAGCATTAGACCGATTGGTACAGTCAGGCAAGGTTCGTTATCTTGGCACATCAAACGAGAATGCCTACGGTTTAACCAAGGCCAACACTGTGGCACATTACGAAGGTCTTTCTAGGTTTCATGCCATTCAAAATAATTTCTCATTACTTAATCGCAGGTTCCTTGATGAGTTAGCCAATGTCTGCCGGTTGGAAAATGTTTCATGCCTGCCTTACTCACCCATCGGCGGTGGTGTATTGAGTGGCAAATACAATCAAGAAAACGTTCCCACCGATTGCAGATTCGGCGACTATACCAATGATGCAAACCCTCGCCAGCAAGCTATGGCCAAGCGCTTTGTTAATGAGGGTACATTATCGTCGACAGCCAAGTATCTTGAGATTGCTCAGGCCGCTGGAATGTCTCCAGTAACCTTGGCGACTGCGTGGAGTATGAATTTTGATTTTGTAGCATCAACCATTATTGGTGCCAGAACCGCAGACCAACTGGATGATTCTCTCGCTGCGCTTGACGTTAAACTGAGTGACGAAATAATGAAGCAATGTGATGAAGTGCATAAGCAGATTCTATACCCAATGGGGTAGTTTGGTTGCCGGCTTATCGCTGGTGGGCTTGAGTTTTGCGGAGCAGATTCATATTGCTCATTGTAAAGACGGTTGCCCGACCAGCCTTAGCGATTCGACATCCACATTATCTGGTCCATCAGCAGTTCAAAGTGAGATTATTGTCAGGCACCTTTACGCCGCGTCGATATCTGCCTCTGGGCTTGCAGATTGGGTTGCCTATCGAGTTCTGCCTGAAACGGTAGGAGTTGCATCACTGCTGCCCCGCTATTGGCGCCTAGATGGGCTGTCCCGTGTTGCTGACGCCTTAGAGTCAGAAGTCGGTGAGTCGACCCGAATAGTGCAGCCGGATCTGAGTAATTCTCAAGACCGAGACTACAGAATTAATGAAGTGACGTTACTGGAAGAAGATCGGGGCAGGCTGGTGCCAATGACCAGTTTTGCGGGAACCCCATACTGGGATGAATTAAATTATCTAAGTAATATGACGCTATTGCCAACCGAGTTGCGAACTGGCGCTTGGTCTCGTCTTGATCAGGTTGTCAATGAACTTGCCCAAGCAGGCGCAAGCTATCATGTAATAAGTGGCTCAATTTATTCTAATGAGCTGAGAGATTCTAGCGGCATGTTAATACCTGAATTATTTTTTAAAGTCATAGCAGGGGCTGATGGATTAGCCTCATTCGGGTTTCCAGCATATGTTAAACCCCAGGCGTCCTTTTGCGATTTTAGTCTCCCACTAGCTGAACTATCTTCAGCTAGTGGGCTTAGTTTTTTCCCGAATTCAAATAATTTATTGCCTGAGGATCTGATTGTCGATCTTGGCTGTCAGCGTTAAAAGGAGTTGTTATGGAAACCGTATTCGCCTCTCATCAGCAAGCGGTCGTGCCTGTAGTTGGCACAACGGCTGTTTTCCCTGTTCATCGGATTTACTGTGTTGGCCAAAATTACGGTGCTCACGTAAGAGAAATGGGTGGTGACCCGACAAAAACTCAGCCGGTATTTTTCAGTAAGCCTAGCGATGCAATAGTTATTAACGATTCGCCTGTAAGCTACCCCATGGCGACGGCTAATCTGCACTTTGAAGCTGAACTGGTGGTGGCATTAAAGCACGGTGGGGTTAGGCTTGACGCAGAGCAGGCGCAAGCCTGTATTTTTGGTTATGGGGTTGGTGTCGACTTCACCCGCAGGGATTTACAGGCTAACTGTAAGGCAAAAGGCCAGCCTTGGGATATCGCAAAAGGCTTTGATCAATCCGCGCCAGTGTCGGCAATTAAGCCTTTAGCTGACTGCAATAATGTCGGCAGCGCTAGGATTTGGCTGTCGGTAGATGACGTGCTTAAGCAAGATGCAAATACAGATGACATGATTTTGGATGTTCCAAGTATTGTTGCTGAACTCTCAACTTACTTTGAGCTGAAAGCTGGTGATTTAATTTTCACCGGTACACCCAGTGGTGTCGATGCCGTTAGTGTAGGTAATTGTATTCGTGCTGGTATTGACGGATTGGGTGAGCTTAAAGTTAACATCATGGAAGGCGAATAGATAAATGACTTTTCAGCAAGGAGCGCTACTGGGGATTCTTTTTACTTTACTAGTGCTTTTGGTGTGGGGAAGGTGGCGTTATGACCTTGTAGCTTTGGCGGCACTGTTCGCCGCAAGCTTACTTGGCATTGTTCCGCAATCGGAATTATTCACAGGGTTCGGTAATCCTGCGACTATCACAGTAGTGTTGGTGCTGATCGTTAGTTTCGGTTTAACAAAGTCTGGTGCTGTGCAATTTGTCTCCGCTTTAATTGATCCTGTGGCAGATAAGCCTTTCCTTCATATCGCAATATTGACGTTTCTTGCTGCCGTATTGTCAATGTTTATGAATAACGTCGGGGCATTGGCATTGCTAATGCCGATAGCAATTCAATCAACTCAGAAAGCTGGCCGAGCACCCGCGACGGTTCTTATGCCATTGTCCTTTGCATCAATTCTCGGTGGCTTGGTAACCCTAATAGGTACCCCACCCAACATACTGATAGCCAATTACAGGCAAGATGTCACCGGCGAAGCTTTTACTATGTTCTCCTTCGCACCAGTGGGTGGCGCTATTGCCTTGGCCGGCATTATCTTTATGCTGACAGTGGGCTGGAAGTTGGTCAAAGTTCGTAAGCAGTCGGCAGGTTTGGAGTTGTTTGATGTTGAGAAATATTTATTCGAATTAAAGATAACCGCGGAATCAGGCTTGTTAGACCAATCTGTTGGTGAGCTGAAAGACCAGTTGTCAGAGGAAAAAATGGATTTAATCTCGCTTATTCATAAGCGGGAAAAAATGTCGGTCGTGAGGCGCAGCCATCGCTTGGCTGAAAACGATTTATTAATGCTTCAAGGACCTCAGGAAGATATTGACCAGTTTGCCAGTAAGCATAGCCTCCAAATGTTATCAGCTGAAAACGCACGAAAAGAGATATTGCATTCTGAAGATTCTCAAGTCTCTGAGGTAGTAGTAACTGCCTCATCGCCTATCGTCAATCAAACCCCTAGGGAGATAGGTTTCAATAGGAAATACCGAGTTAACCTGCTGGCTGCGTCGCGCTCTGGCACGCCCCATCGGAACAGGTTAAGAGATTTTCAAATAAAAACTGGAGATGTACTGCTTCTGCACGGTGATGTCGAGAATTTGCAAGAGGCGATCGTGAAAATTGAATGTTATCCGTTGGCTAAAAGAAATATCGACTTTGGCGGTTCGGCTAAAGCATTGCCTGCAATGGTCGTTTTCGTGCTGGCTATTTTGTCGACAGCGTTTGGATTGATTTCAATTCAACTGGCGTTAGGGATCGCAACCGTGACCATGGGCGTGATGAATATTGTACCTATAAGGGAGTTTTATAAGGGTGTGGATTGGCCTGTAGTGGTTTTGTTGGGAGCGATGATTCCCCTTGGCGGGGCGTTGGAAACTACGGGTACGACTTCGCTATTAGTGGATGGAATTCTGAGCGTTGGCGGTGATTTGTCACCGGTCGTATTACTGGCTTTGCTTTTGATCATTACTATGACAGTGTCTGATGTATTGAATAATGCCGCTACTGCAATATTAATGGCACCTATTGCTTACAATATCGCGGTGTCGCTAGACCTTAATCCCGATACATTCTTGATGGCAATCGCGGTGGGGGCATCTTGCGCATTTTTAACGCCGGTTGGGCACCAAAACAATGCCCTTGTTATGGGGCCTGGGGGCTATCATTTTGGTGATTACTGGCGCATGGGTTTACCCCTTGAAATTGTTATCGTGGCCGTGGCCATTCCTATGTTGCTTATTGTTTGGCCGCTGTAGTTTAGAGTTTAGAGTTTTAGTTCTAAAACCCATGCCAGAAAGTTAAGGCCTCAGCGTGACAAGTCGCAAGTTCGAAATTTTCCGAGGCAATTTTTAAAAGGCTAAGGTTTGAAAGATTAATGTTTAGGAGTCTACGCTTAGAAGTCTTAGTGCAGAGTGCAGAGTGCAGATAAAAAACGAAAATAAGTTACAAATACTTCGCACAAATAAATAGTCGCCTAGGTTTAAAACCAAATTTTAGAATTGAAAGCTTAAAAGCTAAAGCTCGCAAGCCAAATTTTAAAAATGAAAGCACATCGCCGTTAGGGGAAAAATCTCACACGGATTTAAAAACCTGCGCAGGACTTAAGTGGTTGCGGGCTGTAGCTTTATTCGATAAGTTAAGCGTTCTTACTTTTAAAGAAGCCACTATGCGAGTTAATTGGAAGACCTACAACCCGGGAAAGTTCTTTGACGAAATCATAAGTACTCCTGGTTATGCTCGAAAGCCAGCAAGAGGCTTAGCCAGCTACTTGCGATCGCTAACTCATGCAGAGCTGTTAGAGAAAAAGACAGCTGCAGATCTCGCTATAAAAACTATGGGCATTTCGTTCACGGTTTACAGCGATGCGGGTAACATCGATCGAGAATGGCCTTTCGATATAATTCCTCGCATTATTGCTGAAAAAGAATGGGATAAGACTAGCCTCGGATTGCAGCAACGACTGCGAGCTATCAACTGTTTTATCAATGACATTTACAACGACCAGAAAATTTTCAGAGACAAAATAGTCCCCAAAGAACTTATTCTCGATTCTGGTAATTTCCGCAAGGAATGCATGGGGATCAAGCCACGGTTTGGCGTTTGGGCGCATATTTGCGGTTCTGATTTAATTAAAGATGGCAACGGTGACTTTTTTGTTTTAGAAGACAATCTGCGTGTGCCCTCAGGTGTTTCTTACATGTTAGAGAATCGCCGCGTTGCTAAGCGTGTATTCCCTGAGCTGTTTGAAGATGCTTATAATATTCGCCCGATAACAGAATACCCAGCTCAATTATTCGATACTCTGGCAGCAATATCTCCGCGTAGAAATAAATACCCCGAAGTCGTGGTGCTAACGCCGGGTGTCTATAATTCAGCCTATTTCGAACATTCCTTTTTAGCTCAAAGAATGGGCGCTGAATTAGTAGAGGGGAACGACCTTGTCGTAGAAAACGAGAAGGTTTACATGAAGACAATTGATGGCCTCTCGCAGGTCGATGTGATTTATCGCCGAATCGATGATGAGTTTATTGACCCATCTGTCTTCAATAAGGATTCTTTGTTGGGTGTAAGTGGGTTGTTTAATGCGTGGGTCAAAGGCAATGTTGCACTAGCTAATGCTCCTGGTGCTGGTGTGGCTGACGATAAAATTATCTACACCTATATTCCACAAATAATTAAGTACTATCTCGATGAAGACCCAATACTACCTAATGTTACTAGTTTCTTATGTATCGATAAAAAGCAGTGTCAGCATGTGCTAGAGAATTTGGATAAGCTGGTGGTGAAGCCGGCAAACGAGTCAGGTGGTTACGGAATGCTCATTGGTCCGCAAGCGAGTAAAAAAGAGTTAGATGAGTTTGCGCGGCGCATCAAGGCAGATCCAAGAAATTATATGGCTCAACCGTTGATATCATTATCAACGGTGCCAATTTTAGGAGATCGTGTGGTTGAACCAAGGCACGTAGATTTACGTCCTTTCGTTCTTCAAGCGGATAAAAGCTATGTTACGGCCGGTGGCTTAACTCGAGTGGCCATGGTCAAAGGATCGTATATTGTTAATTCATCTCAGGGTGGCGGAAGTAAAGACACCTGGATTGTCAGTGATGACTAAGGCGGCTAATTAATGTTGTTATCTAGAGTTGCTGAGCGTGTTTATTGGCAGGCCCGTTATTTAGAGCGAGTCGAAAATACAGCACGGCTATTAAATGTGTTCTCCACGCTTATGTTGGATTTGCCTTCGAAAACCAAGTTAGGCTGGCATTCTCTGGTGGAAATTACCGGCAGTTCTGAAGCTTTTGATAAAAAGTATAAGCAGGCGCAAGAGCGTTCTGTTATGCGCTTTCTCTTGGCGGAAGACAACGGGCACTCCATTTCGGCTATGCTCGCGATGGCTCGAGAAAATTCACGGACCACTCGCGAAGTTATGCCCACCGAAGCATTTGAACAAATTAATTACCTGTATCATTATGCCAAAGAAAACGCGGTGAAAGGAGAAAAACGGGGGCCTCGGCATGAGTTTTTAGAAGAAATTATCACCGGTTGTCAGCAGTTGTCTGGCCTGATGTCTGGCACTATTAGCCGTGACGATACTTACAATTTCTTATTGTTAGGTCGGGGTGTAGAAAGGGCAGATATGACAACTCGCATTGTTGACGTCGGCTCGGGCGATCTTCTGCCGGGTATTACGGGTGACAATTCGGAGGTGGAAGTTGCTGGGCCTTACGAAAATATTATGTGGATGAATATCCTACGCTCCTTGTCGGCTTATCAAATGTACAGGCAACATGTGCAAGATATCGTAAATCCTGAAGATGTTGTTGAGTTTCTCATTCAAGACGAAAATTTCCCACGGGCGGTCGTATACAATTTAAACGAGCTGAAAGTCATTCTTAAGCAGTTACCCAGAAATGGTACGGTCTCCACCCAGCTCAACAAGGCTCTGCGCGTTGTCCGTGGAGGCGAAATCGATAAGCTTCTTGTTGTGGGCTTGTTCGACTACATCGATGTTATGCAAGTTGAGATAGCGTCAATACACCAGAAAATCGCAGCAACTTGGTTTCTTAATTAGAATATCCCATGAAAAATTTCACTTGCAGCTGTGGCCAGCTGCTGTTCTTCGAGAATACCCGCTGCCTAAGTTGTAATAAAGACGTGGGTTTTAATCCTTCGAAAATGTCTATGTATCCGATCGAACTGGATGCGCAGGATTGTTCACCTAAAGTTTGCAAAAACCGCTTGGACTATGATGTCTGCAATTGGCTGGTAACAAAGTCAGGGGCATCTTATTGCGTGTCGTGTGAACTGAATCAAACCATCCCAAACTTGCTGCGGGCGGATCGACGGCGCTGGTGGAAAAGCTTGGAGCAGGCAAAGCGCAGACTAATTTTTTCATTGCTCAGCCTAGGGCTGCCGGTTAAAGGTAAGTCGGTTGAACCTAATGGTTTGGCTTTTCAGTTCATTGAAGATAAAAGAACGGACCCCGGTGTAGCAGAAGAATATGTCACAACCGGCCATTTACAGGGATTGATAACGATTAACATTACTGAGGCTGATGATGTTACTCGGGAGATTAGTAGGGCATTCGCGGGAGAGTTGTACCGGACCTTGCTAGGGCACTTTCGGCACGAGAGCGGGCATTACTATTTTGATAAGCTGATTACGAATGAAGGCACACGCAAACGATTTCGTGCCTTGTTTGGTGATGAGCGTGCGGACTATAAAGCCGCCTTGAATCAGTACTATGCTAACAAATCTACACTGTGTGGCGATCGAGATTACATTAGCCGCTATGCTCAATCACATCCGTTTGAAGACTGGGCAGAAGTTTGGTCCCATTACTTGCACATGATAGACACGCTGGAGACCGCAGGAGACTATAATCTCGAACAAGGTGCCGAGAGATTTGACGAATTTGGTGAAACAATCGAGAAGTGGGCGCAGCTCGCGATGGTTTTAAATTCCTTAAATAGGAGTATGGGGTTGGAAGATGCCTACCCCTTTATCATCGCTGGAAAAACCCTTAAAAAACTCCGTTTTGTCCACGACTTGATTTATCCCAATTAGCAGCCCAAGACAGAGGCGGCATTTGTCTAAATGCTTCTTTCAGCCGCGCATCCCAAGAACGGCTTAGATCTCGAAGAAAGTCACTGTCAGCTTCAAAGCGATGAGGCTTATCCATTAATAAGCTATCGGTTAAATAAGTCAGTGCTTCGATAGGCGGGCCCACGCTTAAATTACTTTTCAGGGTGGAGTCCATTGAAACCAATGCTGACATGGCGCAAGTATCAAGGTCTAAATCAGGGGTGACAATTCGGTCAAGAATAGGTTTTCCGTATTTACTCTCGCCTATTTGGAGATAGGGTGTGTCGCGGGAGGTTGTGATGTGGTTGCCTTCAGGGTAAACCAGAACAACGCTATGTTGGCTGTCGGCTATCTGGCCGCCAATAATGAAGCTAGCCTGAAAGTTCTTGCCTTCTACTTGGCGTTTTTCTTGCTGTTCGCGGCTGACGTCACCGAGGTAATCAGCTGCTTCCTCTAAGGACTCGACGTTGTACAGATTAACGTCGGCGCTCTGCTTAATATCAGTTTTGATTTTAGCAATGCTAGCCTGAGTGGTCGCGAGATTTCCAGCCGACAGAATGACAAACTGCCTTTCACCATCAATCCCAAAACGAAACATTTTGCTGTAAGTTGAAATTTGATCAACCCCAGCGCTGGTCAATGAGTCTGAGCAAAACACAATTCCTGCGTCTACCGACACTGCCACACAATAAGTCATTGCCTAAGTCCTTGCCAAAACAAGCCAGTAATCATACTCACTAAATCTGAAACTGAATAGAGGAATTTGGACTAATTTCAAGGGACCAGTAATGGCGAGCGGCCGCTCTCAAGGCCCCTTTTAAAAAGGGATGAGGTCTTCAGCTATCACTGCTAGCCTTGGACGTTAAGACAGCCTGTGGTTGCAAAAATCTTTTGGTGGAGGCTATGGCCAGCTTTCTAGATCTTCGTAGTCATATTCAAGAGATATTCTCTTAGCCTCCAAGCGCTCTTCTATGCGTCGCCTGCGCTCAGTTATATCTGTTTTTGGGGTGTTTGAAGACTTCTTCGGATCAGGGTCATCTTCTGTGTCAAAAAGGATTGCTGCATCAAGAGGCAGCGTCGCCGCGTCGATAGTGTCATTCCAGTTCTGTTCTTGCATGGTTAACCTCAAAGTCAAATTGACGGATTAGTAATGCCATAAAGAGTATTACCCAGTGCTTATATCGTTAGGGTGACTACTTATCTTCAGTAAAAAGTGAGCAATTTGATTATTAACGCGAGAACGAGCAAATCACGCCTGTTTAAAGGCGTGATTGTCGGTCAAGGTGATGACAGTTTGATGAAATTTAGGCGGATTCAAGAAGGCTTAAAGTATTTGCCCTAAGCTCTTTCTTAGCAATTTTACCTGAGGCAATGCGGGGTAATTGTTCATATTGAAAATACATGAGTGCTGGTACTTTAAAGGTTGCGATTTTTTCCTTCAAAAACGCTTTCAATTCGGCTTCATTCAAGACTGCTCCGGCTTTCAACATGATGGTAGCGCAAGGCTTTTCGCCCAGTCTTTCATCGGGCACGCCATAGACTGAAACCTCACTGACACAGGGGTGTTCGGCAACAGCATATTCTACCTCGGCACAGCCGATATTTTCACCGCCGCGAATAACTATATCCTTAGCGCGATCAAGTATTATTAGAAAGCCAAGGTTGTCGAGCATGCCAATATCGCCAGAGTAAAACCACCCATCTTTGATGACCTCCGCAGTGGCTTCGGGCTGATTCCAATAACCCTTCATGACAGTCGGGCCTTTGATACAGATCTCTCCGACTTGGCCATTTTCCAAAGTATTATCTTCTTCGTCGACGATCTTTACTGAGGTGACAGGCGGCGTCGGCCGGCCGGTGCTGTTTGGCCGGGCTCGATAGAATTCTCCAGAGATGATCGCACCAATAGCATTAGTTTCTGTAAGGCCATAGCCTAGGCCAGGGATAGCTTTGTCCGGAAACTTGGCGATCATCATGTTGAGGTGTTCAGGGGGTCTCGGCGCGCCGCCACTTTGGACTCCGCGCAGACTGCGGAGATCGGTGCTTTCAAATTTTTCTGACTGCATAACCTCCCATGCCATCGTGGGAACTCCATGAAGGACGCTGATGCGCTCCTTCTCGATAATTTCTAAAGCCTTTTCAGCATCCCACTTAAACATCATCACAAACTTTCGCATATAGATAAAACACGCTAAAAATTGCGCATGACTGCCGGTGACGTGAAACAGTGGAACGTTAGCCAAAATGGCGGGGTCAAATTCGGGATTTTCTTCCACTAATTCAGGACGCAAAATCTCTGTTATTTCTTTGACAAAACACCAGGTGTAAAGTGCGTTGATGATATTGCGGTGGGTTGACAGAACACCTTTGGGCATTCCGGTAGAGCCGGATGTGTACATAATGGTGGCGTTTGATTCTGGCTCGACTCTAATGGCTGCAATTTCGTCGCTAGTTAGCGGGAGAACCCCGTCGATAAGACTATAAAACCCTGGATTTTTGCCTCCATCCTGCTCAGGCGTAATGATTACGAGCGTCACTTCGACATTGTCCAGATGAGGCACTAGCTGGGCTAGACGGTCAGGATCGATGAATAGAACCTTGCTGGCACTGTCGTTCAATCCATATTCAATTTCTGGACCTTTCCACCAAGAGTTCATTGGTACAACGACCGCGCCAATCATGGTCGCTGCCATGTAGCTAATACACCATTCAGGAGAATTACGGGCACATATAGCCACCCGATCACCAAGTTTAATGTTGTAAGACTCTAATAATGTTCTGGCTAAGCGTCGGCTCAAGGTTAGCGTTTCAGAAAAAGTTAAGCGCTCGTCGTCATAAACTAAAAATGTTTTTTCTCCAGCTGCCAAGCCAAGTTCATATAAATTGTTGAGATTGCTGGGCACTTTCGAAAATACGTCATACTCAATGCCGTCGATTACTGTGCTATGAGTAGCTAGTGGTGCATCTGGCGATTTATGCACTGCAACAATATCTTTTAGTTTTTCTAAGTCTTGGAGGATCTCTTCGTCAGTTAACATATTTCTAGTTTTTATCCTGCTTTAAACTCAAGGGTGACTTTACCCATTACTCTGCGCTCAGTGAAGATGTTAAACGCCTGAACATAGTCATTCACCGCAAAAGACTGTGTGACTACAGGTTTCAGTTTGCCTGCGTCATAGAGATCTAGTAATTCGGCGAAATTCTTTTCGTATTCGGCAGGCTCTTCTTTCCGGAATCGGCCAAGAAAAACACCTACCATTGATGATCCTTTTAATAGGGCCAGATTAGCTTTGTATTCAGGAATTCGGCCACTGGTAAACCCAACCACGAGCAGTCTCCCGTTCCAGTTGATACAACGGCAACCCTGGTCGAATAAATCTCCGCCTACCGGATCATAAATAACATCTGCACCGCGACCATCGGTCAATTCTTTTACTTTCTCTTTTAAATCGCCATCGCCGTAATTTAAAGTGGCATCTGGATTGAATTGGCTGACAAATTCTAATTTCTCATCAGAGCTGGCGGCCGCAATCACTCTGGCCCCCATGACTTTGCCGAGTTCTACGGCGGCCAAGCCAACTCCACCGCTTGAGCCTAATACCAAAAGAGTCTCGCCGGGCTGTAAATTAGCACGCTGTTTTAAGCCATAGTAAGAAGTTGTGTAAATCATCGCAAAACTAGCTGCGGTTTTAAAATCCATACTGTCAGGAATCTTCCGTAGACCATCAGCTTTAACGACAACCTGCTCTGCGAGACCACCAATACCCGGAGTTGCCATAACTCGGTCGCCGACAGCAAAACCCTCTAGTCCAGGCCCTGTGGAGATCACCACACCCCCAACTTCTGAACCCGGAGTAAATGGCATAGGGGGTTGGAACTGATACTTTCCTTGGATCTGCAACCCATCGGGGAAGTTTAGGGCAGCTGCATAGACCTCGACAACGGCTTCGTTGTCTCCTGCTACCGGGTTATCAATTTCTTCCAAGCTTAAATTTTCTGGGGGGCCGTAAGAACTGCAGACTATAGCTTTCATTGATTTATCTCTTTGACGACGAGCGCGAATTCAACCATGTTTATTCCTCGAACTCAAACTAGAGAAACAGATAGTTCAATAGCAAGGTCCTATTGTTGCTAAGTCTGCAAACGAGTATATTTGTGGTCTCACTTCTTTTTCGAATTTTAGCGCGCTGCGTACTCTTCCTGATGAATGAATTTCAAAGACAAGCTTACCTCAAGGTAATGGATTTACAGCCTTTTTATCTAAAGAAAGTGCTGCCGGCTGCTAAAGCCTCGCCCAGCTATGATTATCCTCAAGATCTTCAAGAGTTGAAAGAGTTAACTAGCCCCCAGGACCCAGCTCAAACTGCGGGGGTAGTCCCAGGACTCGCTTTTGGTCAAGAAAATTTGGCAAGAGACGGCACTAGACCTGTCGGACTAAGTGGCTTGCAAGCAGCATTGAGGCAGGCAACTGGGAAAAGCGCAGGCAAACGGGCCCGTGATACCGAGAAGCCGAGAAAGCAAGACCCCGCATTAATGCCATCTGTTGAGACAGAGCTCGAGGTAGCCGCTGAATTTAATTTTAAGATCCGATACTTTCATATCAACGATCAACTTGCTGTCATCGATGAACTGCCCTATGCAAAGGGGGATGAGGGTTCGGATTCAAAGATAGCGTTATTAAAAGCCATTTTGTCTGCCCTGAAAGTGAACTGGAGCGACAGTGATTTTCGTACTGAAAGTTTCAGTTGGCCAATTGAACCGCCAACGCACACAGACGGAGACTCGAAATTGGCAGCACAGCAGATTTTGAAAGGGTTCATCGCGCAGCGGCATGGAGCCCGCAAGTTTAGCAATTTACTGGTATTTGCTGGCCAAGTTGAAGCCATTTTAGCCGCACCTGGAGTTGCGAATGCTGGTGTTGGTGATGGTGAAAGCATCCAAGATTTCGTTCAGATGCCACAGGGTTACCACATGACACTAACCTCTACCCTGTCTGCCATGTTGTCCTACCCTCTGCTCAAAAGGCAGGTCTGGGCTCATTTGCAACCATTAAAGAAAAGACTGGCAGCTGCTGTTTAGCCTGCCACCTTAGAGATTAAGCCACCCAATGCTAAGCCAAGTTGACAACTCTTCGCAATATTTTGCGCGTACTATGCGCAGCAGTGACCTAGACCTCATAGTTCAAAACGAAACGGCTGCCTACGCACACCCTTGGACCAAGCGAATTTTTATAGATTGTTTGCGCGGGAGCTATCAATGCTGGGTGCTTGCAAATAAGCAGGATATTGTCGCTCACGGGGTGATGTCAGTTGCTATCGGCGAGTGTCACTTGTTAACACTTTGCGTGCACCCGGATCACCAGCGGAAAGGCCTGGCTCGAAAATTGTTCAACGTGATACTAGACCGCGCTGTGAAGCTGGATGCCAGAGAGTGCTTTTTGGAAGTGCGAAAGTCTAATGCTCCAGGTATTGGGCTTTATCGCTCGATGGGATTTGTTCAGGTAGGGGAGAGGAAAAATTATTATCCCAATGCCGGGGATAGGGAAGATGCGTTGCTTATGTCTCGGTCATTGCCACTACCCTAGCTTGCTGGTTATTAACCCCACGATTTTGGCAAGTCCTTTGAAAGCCACTATTATCAAAAGTGCCGTCAGGATGATCACTCCAAGCATTAGTAAGGTGTTCAGCAAAAGGCCGGTCAATTCTTCGACTGATAAATTCTGCCACATGACAAGAGCCCACAGGCAGAGCGCGCCGGTGCTAATCCCTCCAACGACTGCTGCTGTTTTTTTGCGCAATTTCAATAAAGAAAAAATCAATAGTTTGGCCTGTCTTCAAGGTCGCTATAGGTAGTTGAGCATTGGGGGTATTCGCTGCAGCCCCAAAAATAACCGTTTTTGCCGTTTCTTTTAACGAGAAGGCTACCACATTCCTGACAGCGAAATGCAGTCTTAGGAACACCCTCCTCGTCCTCAAGGGTGATTTTACAGCCTTTGCTATAACCACTACAGAACCAATAATTTCCATCGGCCTTTACCAAGCGCCGGGTGCAGATTGGACAACGATACTCCTCATTGATTTCTGTTGTTGGCTTGCCGTCGACATCGTTCAGTGTCGTTTTGCAGTTTGGAAACCCAGAGCAACCCCAAAAGGGGCCCATCTTACCAACTAAGGGCCGCAGCGGCGATTTGCAGCTGGGGCAGGCGTGGATTGGACTGTTTTCAGTTGGTGGCGCGCTCTTGCTCATAGTTGGGACGAACGTTATTAATGAAAGCTGGGTGGGTGATATCCCGATTTAAACGGTTTGTATGACCTAAGGTAACTTCAGAGCACCGAAGTTTCAAACTTGGCTGAATAGTTTGTCAACTAGGTTGGTGTCAACCACTGCCCTTAATTCATTGATTTATGGATTGGAGAGCCACCGATAGTGTGGCTCCGACTCAGGAATAATATCTGCGTGTGTGCTGCTGATGCCTCTTAAGCGAGCGGGGACGATTAAATCAACGAAAAGCAAAATTTCATGAGGGTTTGGATAGAAGTTACTCTCGAAATGAATCGTTGAAATGTCGTCTAGCATAGCACCAGATTTGAGCTTCTCAAAAGGAGTTGCAGCCCTCGTGGCCAAGACTCATTGCCTGCCAGCTGCCGATACGGCAGGGGCCAGCTATCTCTTTCACTAACAAACAAGAGTTTATCTTGGCTGTTTACAATGAAAAGGCTTTGCAGAACCGTGTGTTGTCTAATGTGTTCTGCACTCAGTGACTCAAGGTTTGCTGAGGCGCTCTGCTCTAGGCTTAAACCCATGCCTTCGAGGTTTTTGCGCACCACCTTCATCGCCAATGGTGGGCCAATTTCTTCTCCGAGGGGACCTAAGCCCAGGGTTCTCACGTGACTGATTCACCCAGGTCTAGTTGAGAATATTCATCAACCAACAGAAAGACGGCCCGTCAGACATGTTTGCAGCAGTGAGCTGGAGGGTGCCGATAGCTGGATGCCGCAAGCTACACTTGAGGAGGTATTTTGAGTCGGCGACAGCGCTTGAGTTCGTGCATGTTAAGTCGACAGTGCCTGGTTGTGTAAAAATGAAACCTTCAGTCAAGTGTAGACAAATAGGCTCTATTTACTAATTTAGAGCATCATAAAAGTTGGCTGATCGCAGAAACTAGGCGTTGGTTTTCTTGGTTATTGCCGATTGAGATGCGCAGTTTGTCTCTCAGGCGGTCCTGGTCAAAATAGCGAACCAAAATATTTTGCATTTTTAAGCTTTGGTAAAGAGTTTGAGCGCCCGGAATTTGAGGGATTTCACAAAGCAAGAAGTTAGCCTGACTTGGCAGCGATGATATGCCTAAGTGAGCTAAGTCTTCAGCCAATTGCTGCCGTGAAGCCCTAACTTTTTGCCAAGTATCTTGAGCATAAGTTGTATCAAGGATTGCGGCGGTAGCTAATTTTTGGGCGATAAAGTCGGTATTGTAGCTGTCTCTGGTTTTATACATCATCGGGCTTATTAACTGGCTAGGCCCGATACCGTATCCGAATCTCAGACCCGCTAAGGAGTAGCCTTTACTCATCGTGCGAAGGAATAAAATATTAGGGAATTGATTGATTAGAGGAATCGAGTTGTAGTTAAGTTCTGGATCGATGAAATCAACATAGGCTTCGTCGATTAGCAGTACCCCGTTGAACTCATGTGCAATTTCAGCCAAATAACTGCTATCAAGAACCGAGCCGGTTGGTGCGTGGGGATTTACAATGATAGCGAGCTTGGCATTCAGTTGATTGAGTTTTGCTGCGAAATTTTTTGGCATTGACCAATCGTCTTCTAAAGGAATTTCCACAAGCGCGCTGTCTTGAATCCCCGCAAGAACTGGGTAAAGCGAATAGCTTGGTTTCGTTACCGCTATGATATCGCCGGCACCGACAAACGTTGTCATAACGAGGCGAAGAAACTCATCGCCGCCGTTAGTTGGGATTATGTTCTCAGGGGCCACCTGATGTCGGGTCGCGGCAGCGAGTCGAAAGTCATTCGCCAGCGGGGGCGGATAACGGCGCAGTGAATCCACCGCGATGTGAGTTAAGCACTGGGCCACGTTTGGGCCTGGCGGGTAAGGATTTTCATTAGTGTTTAATTTTACGACATCGCTACCAGGGGGTTGTTCACCGGGCATATATCCTTTCATTTCTTCAATGTTGGGGCGTTCAAAAGTCATTTTAATTAGCTGCTTGCGCCTGATTTAAGCGCGATAGGGTTAACACAAAAATAATAAGAAGAGTTCAAAGCGAGCTTTTCTGAGTCACTCTTTTTGCTCACCATAATTTAGCTCAATTGGCGACAAATTTCAGCTTTTACCGTTGCTAAAAGTACGTGTAGAAAGCTTTGTTGGGTTAAGTTCTTTGTTGGTAAAGACCTCTATTTAATCACCAGAGTTTTGCCGCTTAAGGTAGGTAAGTTTGTATACGATTTTTCCAGCCCTCAAGCCAGCGACCTTCGTTACGTTGGGCTGGTGAGTTATCAACCCTGCGAGCCAGCACTTTTTCTGCGGCGTCGGCAAATGCTTGCAAATCACTGCCGTTCATTTCTAACAGTACCTGCTGCAGGCCCCATCCGATACCTTGATATCGCTCGTTTTCGTTCATACCGCTACCTTTGAAGTGAACATAGTCGATAAGTGCGTAAAGGCCATGGGGGGGAGAGGCGTGTGCGACCGCATAGAAATTGGATTCAATAATGGTACGTGATTCCGCGGATGCCGATTGCAGGAGCTGCGGCAGTGTTTGAGTTAGGCGGTTGGCGATAAAAGCTGACTGCTGTTCGCGGGTATTGAAAAGAAATTCTCGCAATTCCGTCATCCTTGCTGATGGAAGGTCAGCCACAAAACTGTTTCGGTCTAGCCATGGGGAATCGGCTGCAGGCAACTCATTTATCCACTGTGGTGGTGTCTGGTTTTGATTTCGAAGATAGTCCAGCAAGGCTGGAAAGGTTTCCTCAAATGGTTCGATTTGGCCAGCCTGAAACCAGATGAAATGCCCTATACCTAAAGAAGGGAAGTCCTCTCCTTGGTTCCAGCTAGTAAGGCATTGATAATCAGAGTTGCACTCATTCTGGTAGATTTTTTGTCCTAGCCATTGAAAATCGGATTCGGACAGTGTTGATAATTGTGCGCAGGCACTGGGGATGAGTCCGAATAAGGTTCCCATAATTCCTAAAAATCTGTTGAAACTTGTTGAAATTACTGGCATTTTGATCCTGATTAGGGGGTTGGTACGTACCATTAGTGGTATTATCCCCAAACACCTAACTAAACACCTAACCAAACACTTAGCAAGGCACAAGAAACTTCTGGAAACTGGAACTTTCTTATTATTAAAAAGAGTGTCGGCATAAACCCTTAAAACACGTAAATTATTATGGTTCAAAGTATTACAACAGATAACAATGAGGTCGTCGTAGAGACGCTTCCCGCGGCTGGTGAAACTCCTGCAGTCTCCACCGATGAATTTGCCGCGTCGCTTTCAAAAATTTATCAGCGCCTTAAACACACTAAAAAACTGCAGGCGGCCATGAAAGAAGTTGAGCAGGATCTGCTGGATTTGCTCGGTGTCCGTTTGTTTACAATTTGGCAGAGCGTAGACAATGGTAAAGAGATATTTGCCTCGATCAAGGGTGGGGACCCTGAAGATGATGATTCGGTCGAGATTAGGGTGCCATTGAGTACGACATCATTAGCAGGATATGTAGCTCTCAGTCAGCGAGCACTGGTGGTAAAGGATGTTACAGACAGCGAAGAGCTGATAGATATTCACCCGCGACTCCAATTTGATCCCAGCTTTTCTAATGCCAAGGGCTGGAATGTTAAGTCCCAAATTGTCGTGCCCATAAAAGATGAAATATTGCTGGGTGTCATGCAGCTGATTAATTTTGAAGGCGACCGGGACTTTACCAAGACCGATTTGAAGGGTGCAATGATGGTTAGCCAAATGCTGGCCAAGCAGTTTAGAGCGTCCTTACAAAGCACGCAGGGCCCTTTCGATTATCTGGTGCAAAAAAGTAAAATTTCAAGCTTCGAACTCGAAGATGTCCAAAACAAGGTTGGTCTTTATGGGGGCTCTGTAACTCGCAGCCTCATGGAAGAATATAATATTGATGCTGATTTAATCGGTAAGTCTTTAGAGTATTATTATCGTGTACCTTACATGAAGTATGACTCATCCCATATATTACCATTTGATCTAATGGAAAATATCGGTACTAGCTATTTGCTAAGCAACCTTTGGTTGCCGGTTGCAGGTGATAAACAAGAAGCGGTAATTCTAATCGATGATCCATCTGATCATCAGCGCATTATGGAAATTCAGGGTGTGGTTAATGCGCGCAACTATGTATTTCGGGTTGGTTTGCCGGAGCACATTATTCAATACCTGCGAGGCGAAGATGAGGGTGATGCCCCTGGCGGCGACCTTGGCGAAGTTGGCTTCGATGGTGGCGACGCTGGCGCTCGGGACGAAGGTCGGTGGCAGTCTGTGCCTGTCCGGCATCAGGCCAGATCAGTGCGAGGTGCTGGAGAGACTCTACGCGCCCTACTACGACGTCGCCGAGGAGACCTTCCGCGAGCCGGACGCGTTCGGGAAGGAGTACTGGGGCTCCTGGGCCCGGCTCGTGCTGACGCGGAAGGCTGCGGACCGGCGGGAGCTCCTCGACCGGATCAGCGACGCGGCCGCCGCGGGGAAATTTTTGTGAGTGTATTGACGATATCGAGGAGTAACTTGAAGACGGCCGGCCGCCGCCCTGGGGCCTGGGGACCGGACCTCTAGGTGAGTGTATTATACATCGAGGGAAGTCAACTTAGAACAGGGGTCTCCATCATCTCCATCATCACTGCGCTAGCATCCGGATCCGGAATCGGGGACTCGGGGCCGCGCCCTAGATGAGCAGCTGCTCGATCTTGTCCTTGAGCTGGACGATCTGGTCCTTGAGCTGCGACGCCTCGTTCGACGTGACGGCGCAGGCGATGACCGGCCGCGACACGCCGCAGGCGCGCCCGAGCGCGAGCTTGGAGAGCATGAAGACGTACGGCACGTTCTTGTCCTCGCACAGCAGCGGCAGGTGGAGCAGGATCT
>CAJWGN010000023.1 GCA_913031035.1 uncultured Gammaproteobacteria bacterium | reverse complement strand
TTGGCCTTTATCAAAACCGCCTTCCCTCACAGCCATTATTTGATCTGTTTCGCATCTACAAGGGTGTGTATTGTGGTGGCGTTACGATGAATAAAAACACTGATTGGGAAATGCACATAGACGGTGATGAAACACTGACTTTGTTGTCTGGTTGCATTGAGCTTGTGCTAAGGCATGACAATGGTGAAAAACGTATTAGTCTGACCGCAGGTTCCAGTGCGGTCATACCTGCAGGTATTTGGCATAGGCAAATAGTAAAAGCTCCCAGCGAGTTATTATTTATGACATTTGGAGATACTACGGAGCATTGCTCTTTTGACGATTCAGTATAGTGCACTGTGGCAGTGTCTATTGCTTTAACAAAATGACCCCTCCCCGATATTTGAGAGTGGAGTATAGTAGTTTTTAAAACAGAGGGAGCTTCAGGCACAAGATATGAAACTTGTAAACCATGATGAAATGCTAGATGTGGCGGGCATTCGTGTTCTCATTTGGATACGAAATGACGCGGTCGCCTCAGGTCCCGCAATACAGCATGAATGATTCACAGAAAACAGAGACGACATCGGTACCTTGTCCTGCAGGTGATGACAAGTGTACTAACTTGTCAGAAGTAATGCGTTTGCGCGAAGAAGTGCGGAAACTCTCCGATATGGTTCGTACTGACGAGCTTACTGCCCTGTACAATTTCCGCTATTTTAATCAAGCTTTAAGTTTGGAAATGGAACGAACTCGCCGATCAGGCCAACCAACTTGCCTCATTATGTTTGATCTAGACCATTTTAAAGACGTGAACGATAAGCACGGTCATGAGGTGGGAAATGTCGTTCTTGCGCATGTAGCTGGACTGGTCAAGAAAACAGTACGTCGCCTTGATATATCCTGTCGCTATGGCGGCGAAGAATTCACTATTATTTTGCCTGATACAACGCTCCAGCAAGGTGTGCGATTCGCTAACCGGTTGCGACTTATTATTGAAAATTCGCCGATAGAAACCTGCGAGTCGATATTGGGAATTGAGGCAAGCTTCGGGGTTGATGTTTATAGTCGTGGCAGTTCGTTGTCTGAAAAAGAGTTTCTCGAAAAGGTTGATGGGTTTTTGTATCTGGCGAAACAGCAGGGAAGGAATAAAGTTTGTCATGAGGTTTTTCAAGCGGATGTTAAGGTTTCTCTTGAGGAAAAATCTGCTTTGTTAAGTAATTTTGGAGACGAAGATATTTAGTTTAGCTGTTCTGGAATATCTGTGATTTACAAACAGCTAGATGCTGCGAATTGCAAAGCGCTGATAATTGCAAAGCACTGATAATTGCAAAGCTCTGATAATTGCAAAGCTCTGATAATTGCAAAGCTCTGATAAAAGTAGGGCTCTGCAAATGGCCAAGTCCTCTCATTTTCTCTATCACCTTCCGTAGTTCTTAGATTGAGACCTGTTTTATTTTCTTATTTGGCTATGATGTGACCTGATTTACGGAGTCGTCCGTCTAACCTGCTTTGCTAGGTGATAGAGAATTGCGGCGGTAGCTCCCCATATGCGGTATTCTTCAAACATCACTTCCAATATAGCACTATTCTCTCCATTAAATTCCATGGTTGTTTTTGTGTAGGCGCTTGGGTCTAGCAATAGCTCTAACGGAGCATGGAAGATGTCAGCGACCTCTTCAGGGGAAGCTACAAAATTAAGCCCGCTGTCTATCAAGCCGACAAACGGGGTGATGCGAAACCCCGATGGAAGTGCCATGTCACCTAATTTTCCAAGGATTTGAACTTGGTGAGCTAAAAGGCCAATTTCTTCTTCGCTCTCTCGCAGTGCGGTCGTTTGAAAGTCCGGATCCTGGTCCTCCTTAGTTCCTCCTGGCAAACTTATTTGTCCACCATGACTTTTCAAATGGGCAGCTCGAACTGTCAATACTATTTTGCTTCCGCTTGTCTCACTGTTGCGAGTGACGGCGATAAGCACGGCTGCTTGTCTATAGGTGGCTACATCTCTCATAGCTTCTTGGTTTACCAATTCATCAGGGTGAGTGATTGGTATTGGATCTTTGGAATGAGGTCCTGCAAAAAAGCTAAGTAAACCTTCATAAGCAATTGCTGAAGCTGTTGGTTTAGGTTTGAACATGACTGTTAAATTCACCTTGGGTGTTAAAGGAAAATAAAGAAGATAAAAAATATTCTAAGATGGAAGAACATTTAGCTGTCATAAAAATGCCGGCAACCGCCGGCATCTTTATTTTTATCCCATAACTATAGATCTTTCTAGAATCATTGTCACTTAAGCGATTAAGCTTATCGCAAGGGCTAGCGGAATTTCCAGTTCACAGCAAAGAATGCTCTTGCAGGCTCACCTGGGAAATAACGGTCGCCGGTGAATGTGGTCCAGTCTGCCCGCTCTGCGTATGCTTCGTCAGTTAGGTTTAGTACATTAAGCGACAAAGTAATGGACTCGCTTAATGTGTATTGAACTCTTAGATTGGCCAGATCGTGACCTTCATAATCGGCTGTATTTTCAGCATTAGTATAGTAATCGCCCATATTCACCCATTCCAGTTCGGCTGTTATATCCGAGCTGGGGCGCCAGCGAAGTCTGAAATTACCAAAAGTATTTGGTGCAGTGTCGACATCGTTACTTTTTATGTCTAAGCCGCCCGAAATTTGCGAATTTTCATAGGTATGCGAAGCCAAGTTGAATACACCGTTAAAAGACAATGTTTCAGTTATGTCCAGACCCAGTGAAAACTCGAGACCTTGGTGCTTGGTATGGTTGTTGTTCAGATTTTCACGGGCGCTGTTAGTCAGGATATCATTCTGCTTGTCCATGTAATAAGCAGTTGCAGAGTAATTCCAGGTTTCACCAGCGCCTTTAAAAGCTATCTCAAAGCTGTCCAACTCAACCGAATCTAGCTCTGCTATGGTTTGGGCATTCTGCAGTCGATAAAGCTCCGTTGCCTGAGGAGCTCTGAATCCTCGTTGGGCTCTGAATTGCAAATCATGTTCTTCATTCAGGGCATAGCTCAATGCAAGTTTGGGCGAAAGATTAGTAAAACTGTCATCGCGATCAGCAGGACGGCTGTAGCGACAGCCAAATCGGCATGCCACACCAAATTCATTAGTTCGGCCGTTGATCATGTTGTTTTCATAATCGTACTGAACATTTTCTAAGCGCAGGCCAAGAGATACATCCCAGCCATTGTCATAGCTTTGCTCATAGTTTACGAAGGCCGCAAGTTGGCGAGCATCCACGTCATAATCATAATGCCGGCCCTGGGGAATAGAATTACGGAGGAAGAACGAACCCGACGTAGGGTTGGGCTGAAACTGCTTCAAGTTGCCTTGGGTACTTTCAATATCAAAACCAATAGCAAGTTGGGCGCCACTGCTAAGATCCCTATAGCCGGCAAGCTGTGTTCCAAGGCTCCGGTGTTCGGAGTCTTCAACAGGCTGTCCAGGCAAGAAGTGCTGCAGAAAAGTCATATTAACGTCGCGCCAATATGGGGTAATGACAAGATTCCAGTCTTCGACACTGTGGCTAATGGACGTCCACATTCTGGTGTTGATGGAGTCTCTGAATGCTTCAGGGTTTGGGTTTGTGGTTCGAAGATTACTGTCCTCGAAGGCATTTGTGCCTGCCACAAACCCTGCTGTTTCTTGATTCAAATTGATAACAGTAAAGCCGCCATCAAATTCAGTGCCGTTGTCGTTCGTGTAATTATAAAGCCATGAAAGTTTCTGCTGGTCTACACCGCTATCCGCTCGATAGCCTTCTTCGCTTTGGCCGTTAAATAGGAATAGCTGTTTAAATTTTCCGTAGTCGCTGCCATAAGCGCCCTTAATCCTCTGGGAGCCTCGCGGACCTTGCTCTAGCGTTATTTCACCGGCATCGCCAGCTTTGGGTAGAACAACATTAATCAGGCCGTGAACTGCGTTGGAGCCCCAAAATGCGCTGCCTGGCCCGCGTACTACTTCGATTCTCTCGGCATTTTCGGTGTGCGCATCAAACATTTCATTTACATTGCAGAACCCTTGCGAACGAAGGGGAATACCGTTTTCGGCGACTAAGAATGAGCCGCAGGCACCAGCGCCAGTGAGTACGGGCGACCGGATAGCCATTAGGCTTTCTTGGCCATTATTTCGATGTATCGCGACACCGGGAAGACGATTCAATGCTTCTTGGTAGTGGCTAGATTTGATCAGGTTAAGATCGTCTTGGCTTAGGACAGAGACTGAAGCATTTACATCTGCAAGTCCGACAGATCGCCTTGATGTTGAGGTTATTTGAATTTCTTCAATGGCCTGTGAGCCGTTGAGTGACTGACCTAATACCGGAGCTGCGGCTAGCGTGGTCGCTATAGCTATACCCGCGGCAAGTAGCTTTGGTAACATTGATTTCTCCCTAAGTTATCATCAGTTATCAAACGGATGCTCTGTGGCACTTCTGAAGGTGTTTAAAAGCTTCTATATTGGCTTGCTCGACATTAGTGCTTTAGTCTATTGTCGAGCCATTCATGATTGTTATGATGGCGTAGCGGATAAGAAATATAGCATAGCTATCACTGCAATTCATGCGTCTTTGCACCGCTGGGTTGAACAACGTAAACTATCTGACCAGTCGATTTAGAGGAAATAAAAGGGTGGTTTTCCTCAAATTTGTTTTAGGCAAGATCTCTGCGTAGTGGCTTAGCAGTTAGAGTGCCGCATAATAAGAATGGCCCGAGATAGTGGCTTCAAAGGAGCGTTGTTAGATGAAAACAAGAGTTACTGAAATGTTGGGTATTGAGCACCCAATAGTACAAGGTGGCATGCAGTGGGTTGGCCTGGCTGAACTGGCATCTGCAGTCTCCAATGCTGGAGGGCTAGGGATTATTACGGCGCTTACTCAGCCGACACCTGAAGATTTGGTTAAAGAGATCGATAAATGTCGTCAGATGACTGACAAGCCTTTCGGCGTAAACCTTACTATTTTGCCAACGATTAAACCTGTGCCTTATGAAGAATATGCGCAGGCGATAGCAAGTTCTGGAATCAAGATTGTGGAAACTGCCGGCCGCAATCCTGAGCCATTTTTGCCTTTATTTAAGAAGGCGGGCATAAAGGTGGTTCATAAGTGCACGTCTATCCGCCATGCCCTTAAGGCTGAGGCAATAGGCTGTGACATGGTTAGCGTCGATGGTTTTGAGTGTGCTGGCCACCCGGGCGAAGATGATGTCACCAATTTGATTTTGTTGCCTTTGGCGGCGAGGAGATTAAAAATCCCTTACCTCGCATCCGGCGGTTTAGGTGATGGTAGCGGGCTAGCCGCAGCCCTTTCAATGGGGGCAGATGGTATTAATATGGGTACGCGATTCATGGTAACAAAAGAAGCGCCTATCCATGAAAATGTAAAACAGCGAATGGTTGACGCAAGCGAGCTCGATACTTCGTTGATCTATCGAAGTCTGCGCAATACCGCTAGAGTTTTTAAAAATAGCATCGCCGAGCAAGTTGTTGACATTGAGTCTCGTTCGGGCGAAACAAAATTTGAAGACATCCAGCCTCTCGTGGCCGGGGTAAAAGGGCGGGCGCTGTTTGAAGATGGCGACTTGGATAGCGGAATTTGGTCGGCAGGGATGATTGTAGGCCTTATTGACGACATCCCAAGCTGCGAGGATTTAATTTCGCGTATGGTGGAAGAGGCAGAAAGCATTATCAGAGAACGTTTAGCGCAGATGGTGTCGAATTAGTTCGAGATGGCTTTTGGGTAAATAATTTTCAGTAAATAAAAAATACAGACGGATAAATGGAAAGGCTATGCAAATAAAAGATAAGGTTGTTGTAGTAACCGGCGGTGCCAGTGGAATAGGTAAATCTCTTTGTGAAAGATTTGCTTCTGAAGGTGCGCGAGCGGTGGTGGTATCTGATATTGACCAAGTCGGTATCGATGAAACTGTCGAAAGTATCTCAGATCGCACATCGGCTTTTGGATTTAAGGCTGATGTGGGAAAAGAAGAAGAAGTTGAGGCCCTAGCTCAAGCAGCCTTAAGTGAATACGGCCATATCGATCTGTTCTGTTCAAATGCTGGCATATTTACGGCCGGTGGTGAGGACTTGTCGACTAAGGCATGGCAAACAATCTGGGACATCAATGTGATGGCTCATGTTTTTGCAGCTCGATCAGTTTTGCCATCAATGTTGGAGCGCGGGGAGGGATATCTACTCAATACTTCGTCAGCGGCCGGTTTACTTAGCCAAGTTGGTTCTGCCCCGTATTCGGTAACAAAGCACGCGGCAATAGGATTCGCTGAATGGCTCTCGATTACTTACGGTAATCGAGGCATTAAAGTGTCAGCTCTTTGTCCGCAAGCCGTTCGTACGGCAATGACTTCCGGCGGAGATGGTAGCGGCGGTGTGGCAGGTTTAGACGGGCTGTTAGAGCCAGATCAGCTCGCAAACACCGTTGTGGAAACCTTAGCGCAGGAGCGCTTTTTAGTGCTTCCCCATCCTGAGGTTCTAACCTATATGCGGCGCAAGACGGACGACTATGACCGGTGGCTGGGTGGTATGAGAAGGCTGCAGGCCCGATTCGAAGATACTTACCGTCAACGAGAAGAATCTCAAGATTCCTAGGGCCTTGATTCGCTTTCTCAAATGCTGGCGATATCTGGCTATGTCCTTTTCAGTGTCGCTATTGATGCCGTTATCAGTAAGCGCTTTTGGGCAAGAGCGGATTGAGTTAGCCGATGGCAGCAGTTTGAATGTATTCATGATGCTACCAAGAAATCGAGCGGGTGAGGTCGAGCCTAGCCCGCTAGCAATTTTAATGGCAGGCGGGCCAGGCAATGCATCAATTTCCAAAGATATGTCCCAGTGGCTCGGGTCCGGCTTTACCAGCCGAGGCTGGACAGTTGCGGTGCCGATATCTCCCAATAACCGATCCTTTCGAGGTGAGTTGGGCAATGCCAAGGTAGGGCAATTAATTGAAGCGCTTCAGCTAAGACCTAAAATAAAGGCCGGCAAAGTACTTCTGGGGGGTGTGTCTAATGGAGGCATGTCGGCATTGGAAATAGCAAAACGGGATCCGTCTCTCTATTTAGGCGTGGTAGCGGTGCCCGCGCTATTTAGTAATAGCGATAAGGGGCAGGGTTTTGATGGTCTATCCATCTACCTGCGCATTGGCGGTCAAGATCAGCTGGGCTGGGCGGATAAGTTTGACGTAACGGTCGCTAATTTGAACGAGGCTGGAGCACGTTTGGACGCAGAAGTGTTAGATGGCGCGCCACATATGTTTAGAATGGACTGGGATACACTGGGCCCATGGCTAGAAGGGTTATAAAAACTCAGTAGATTTGGAAGAAAGCTTAGAAACTTTGTAAGAGAATAATAACAACCACCTATCCTCTGACCTTACCAAAGGTTTTAAGGGGTTAAGAATAAGATTAATCAAAATGGAGCAATACATGAAACTTAATAAACTACTATCTACACTCTCTTTTTCGGTGTTGGCAACGCTTGCCGGATCGAGTTTTGCTGCAGGTCCTGCAGCCACAATCGACCAAGTTGGTTGGATGACTGGCAACTGGGCTGGGCAACTGGGTCCGAATCAATTGGAAGAAAACTGGATATCCACGGAAGGGAAATCAATTGCGGCAATGGTTCGTATGACAGGCGGCGATGCCACTAGCATGTTTGAAATGATTACTATTGAAGAGGTAGATGGATCGTTAGTGTTGCATATACAGCAGTGGGATCCGGGTTTTGCGCCGCGCACAGAGTCTCCTCAAAAGATGGAGCTCTCTGAAATAACTAGCAATAGCGTTAAGTTTGTTGCGGTTTCTGAAGGTGGAATGGCTTCACTTGGCTATAGTCATCCTGATGCCGAGAGTTTTATCATTCATGTTGGGCGTCCTGATGGTGGTACTCTTGATATTCCATTGATGGCTCGTAGTATCTGGAAATAGTCATTTGCTTTGATTTAGTTATAAAACTAGCTTGGTACGATTGTACAAGCTTAAAAAGGGAACCTTGTAGGTTCTCTTTTTTTTTGATTTTTTTTGCCCTTTTGATTTATGTTAGGGGCTTATGCTTTTTGGTTAATCGGGTTCATGGTCTTGTTAACCCGAACGGTCAATTGAAAATCTTAAGCTTTACGTTTTTTGAAGCAGCACTAACGCCGTTCAGAAGGCATTGCTATGATAAAAACCCCAAGACTATGCTTAGGAGATAAATTCATTATTGTGGTAATGCCTAAAGCGGATTCTATTGTTTGTTAATTTGGGCGTGGCTATTTAAGCGGCTAGCTTTACGACTTCATAATCCGGTTCTCATAAGAACAGCATGCTCTTTCTTCTCTATGGTTCTGAGAAAATTCAGAGTCAATTATGAGTGGCGCTCGCATGCTAGAGGGTTTATGAAAACGACTTTTAAGTTAACTTTTTCGCTAGCCGAACTAGGCTGCCAGCCATTCTATCAATAGCAAATCACTGTCGAAGAACTCTGGAACTCCTGTCTCCTGCTAGGCCGGTTAAACAGCGCTGCAGCGAAATAAAAGTCATTTCTGAATCTGGCAAATACACGCTGCCTATCATCCCATCAATGCCAGTCGGTGGTTGGTTTTTAGTCGGCAGCAATGCTCAATAAACAAGAGTACTGGAACGAAATAGTAGTTTTATACGTAAAGCTGCAGGCAGCAATTTTTCTGCCAATGTCGATACCGAGTTCATCGTTTGCTCTGTGAAAGAAGATTTTAAGCTAAACCGTATCGCACTATTTTTGAGTTTAATCAATGAATCAAAAACTGAACTTGTAGTGGACCTTAGCAAAGAGGATCTTTGTGATGAGCCTAATGACTATCCGCTGCAAGCGCAAAAATTAAATGGCGTGCGGCCGGTGTTAAGTGTCAATGGAACTAGTTCAGAAAGCTGTGAATAGCTTAAGGCTTTATGTCAGCTTGGCAGGACAATTGTTCTACTAGGTTGTTCAGGTGAGGGTATGTCAACACTAACTAATATCCCTCTTTATCAGGATGTTCGGCTATCGGTGATATCCGTAAAGATGACAGTAAAGACAAACATACAACGACAAGTCGATCCTTTTAAGCAATCGAAAGTGGCGGCCTGTTGTTGGATACCCCGGGCATGCGGGAATTGCAGCTGCATGCTAGTCAAGAGGGCCTGCCGGCAATATTTCATGAGATTGAATCATTGGCTAGCCAACGTCGATTTAGTGATTGCCAGCATAAAAGCGAGCCGGGTTGGGTTATCACTAAAGCGGTTGCTAGTGGTGAGTTGGATGCAGGCGCCTCAAAGCTATCGGAAACTACTCTGTGAGCAAGCGATGAACTCGGCGAGGTTGGCTCAGAGTCGCGCGTCGGACAAGCAATTAGATCGTTTTTATAGTCGTGTGATTAATGAGTGCACTAAGAATAAACGAGGCGACTAGCAGTGGATAATTATTGTTTATAAGTTCATCAGCAGCTGTTGGGCGCAAGCGCAGTGGACTGATATTTAATGCGACTAGCGTTTTAATCTTAAAGTCTGTTGCCCACTAGAGGCATCTATACATAATGGCCGGCAGCACTACCTGAGGACCAGGCCCATTGGAAATTGAAGCCGCCAAGGTGCGCGCTGACATCGAGCACTTCGCCGATAAAGAATAGTCCTGGCTGGTGTTTAGCTTCCATAGTTTTGGAGCTGATGCTAGCTGTATCAACCCCGCCTAATGTCACTTCGGCTGTGCGGTAGCCTTCGGTGGCTGAGGGTTTTAATACCCACTGATTGAGCTGTTTGCCTATGTTCTTGAGTTGTTGGTCGGCAAATTCAGCCAAGATTTTATCCGTTTGTTCGGGCCACCATAGGTTTTGCAACTCCGCTACCAAGGCCTTACTCAGTTGCTGCTGTAAAACCGTTTTTAGCAGGCTCTTACCCTTCGCGAGTTTCTCCTTACAAAGCCATTCTTCCGCCACTATGCCCGGCAATAGATTAACTGATATTGACTCGCCGGGCCGCCAATAACTGGAGATTTGAAGTATTGCCGGTCCGCTGATTCCCCTATGGGTGAATAGTAGACTTTCGCTGAATTCTTGTCCGTTGCAGCTGACCTCCACCTCGACCGACAATCCGGAAAGGCGCTCGCAGACCGGTTTGAAATTATCGCTAAACATGAAAGGCACAAGCCCGGCTCGGCGCTCGGTAAGCTTTAAGGAAAACTGCTGGGCAATATCGTAGCCCATACCGCTGCCCCCTAAGCTTGGGATTGACAGCGCGCCGGTGGCAACTACCAAAGATTCAACACTGAGGGTGTGGTTAGTTTCCGCATCGCCTTTATTTCGAGAAAATTTCAGCTTGTAGCGGTTGCCTCGTTGTTCCTCATTGGATTCGTCTTTCGTTTGGTTTGGTGATTGCAGGGTAGTTATGCTGCTTATCTCACAGTGGGTCCAAATCGTCACGCCAACCTGCTCACATTCGGTTCGCAGCATGGCTAGAATCTGTTTGGCGGAATCCGTGCAGAACAGCTGCTGGTGCTTTCGCTCCTCATAGTCGATGCCATGCTGTTCGACCAGTTTGATGAAGTCCCACTGGGTATAGAGCTTGAGTGCAGACTTGCAGAAGTGCGGATTGTCGGACAGGAAGTTTTCAGGCTCGATGCTCAGGTTAGTAAAATTACAGCGCCCGCCGCCGGACATAAGAATTTTCTTGCCAATCTTGTTTGATTTTTCAAGTACCAGCACCTGACGGCCAAGTTTGGCAGCGGTCAGGGCGCACATTAAACCTGCCGCGCCCCCGCCGAGCACAATGACATTGCTCATATTTAGGTCCAGTTTCTTTGGGTATTATTTAGACGGCGAGTCTACCATACGCAACATAGTGCTTCACCAGTCGTCAAATTGATGGGGAGGTCTTGGTTGTTATGTAGCCGCTAAAAGTGTGTTTGATTAATTGAAATTGCAGTTGCAGTTGGGCCAAGGTTTGAAGTATTGGAGGTAGGCCCTGTCGCTGGCCTGCTTATTCATCTAAGTAAGCCTTTACCTAAGTGAAATGTGGTCGGGTACGGTTAGCGATTGCGACGAGTGATAGCATAACCGGCACTTCCACGAGCACCCCTACAACAGTTGCCAGTGCTGCCCCAGAGTCTAGACCAAAAAGGCTTATCGCAACGGCGACTGCTAGTTCAAAGAAATTAGACGTGCCAATTAGTGCAGCGGGTGCGGCGGTGCTAAACGGGACCCGCCACAGATACGCCCAACCATAGGCAATGGCGAATATGCCGTAGCTCTGAATGGTTAGTGGAATGGCGATTAATAAAATCACCAAAGGTTGAGTTAATATTGTTTGGGCTTGAAAGCCAAATAAGAGAATCACCGTTGCTAGCAAGCCCATGCCAGAGAAAGGCTTCACGGTGGCCGAGAAGTTTTTGATGCGATCTCCATTTTTAGCACCACCTAGAATTTTTCGGGTAACGTACCCTGCCGCTAGGGGAATAACCACGTAGAGAGCGACGGAAAGTAATAAGGTTTCCCAGGGCACGACTATGTCGGTAACCCCCAATAAGAGAGCTGTTAACGGTGCAAAGGCAAACACCATAATAATGTCGTTGATTGAAACTTGCACCAGCGTGTAATTAGCATCTCCTCTAACCAGCTGACTCCATACAAACACCATCGCTGTGCAAGGTGCCACCCCGAGTAAAATCATACCGGCGATATATTCTTTTGCTGTTTGTGGATCTACTAGCCCGGCAAAGAGATATTCAAAGAAGAAGATGCCAAGTGCTGCCATGGTAAACGGTTTGATCAGCCAATTTACGACTAGGGTGATACACAGTCCCTTGGGTTTTTTACCCACATCTTTTAGGGAAGAGAAATCGACATTGACCATCATTGGATAAATCATCACCCAGATGAAGATGGCCACCACTAAGTTAACACTGGCAACTTCAAGAGAGGCAACAAGCTGGAAAATGCCAGGTAATAGAGCGCCCAAGCCTAATCCGGCGATGATGCAAAGGCCTACCCATAGCGATAGGTAGCTTTCGAAAAGCCCCATGGGAGATGCGGATTCTGTGTTCATAGCAATTCATTCTCAATATGTTTTTTAAGTAATCTATAGGCGCTATCAAATGCACTGTCGATTTCGATTTCAATGCCAGCGGCTTTGGCGGGGTCAGGTGTGCTCCAATGGAGCTTTTTGAAATTCCCAGGAAATGCAGGACAGGTTTCACTAGCCGCCTCGTCGCAGACTGTAATCACCAGATTGAACTTATCGTTAGCAAATTCATCCCAGGATTTGCTGCGAGCTTCCCTCATCTCGATGCCATGACTTTTCAATACGTCTAATGACTTAGGGTGGACGTAGCCTGCTGGATGACTGCCTGCACTTACCGCCTCGTATTTGCCCTTCGCTAGGTGATTGATAAGACCTTCGGCGATGATTGAGCGGCAGGAATTGCCTGTGCACAATACTAGGATCTTTTTCAATTGGGTGGGCCTATATTTCCTGCAGTATTCTTCATAGCCGCAGAGGGGTTAGATTTCAGCATTGAGATTTTGTGGCTGCAAAGCGTCTCGCTTTTACAAGGCACGTTCATGTCAAAAGCGTCGTTACGCGTTTGATGCGGTTCTTGCGCATCGAAATCCTCAGCTGCGCTTAAATGGTTTACGTTAGCTGTAACTCCGGAACAGTGCGTGGACAGATTGATCCTAGGGCCTTCGTACATCGGTTTTGTGGAATTTTTCTTGGCCTTAACATTGTCAGGCAGTTCATCATAGAATCTAATGCGGTTGCTTGTATTTCCGACTGTAATACTGATATACGCTCCCTTCATGGCACCCACTTTTATTCGGTTGGTTATAAATTAATCCGCTTAACAAAAATTCTCCAATTTGATAATCGAGCAACCGGTTTTTTTATCTTCGCTAATATTGGCAAATTCAGTACTACAGCAATCCTTAACCATAAAGCCGATCAAATCTCTGGTGACATCGAAATTCGCCGAATAAATAACTGAGCGTCCCTGTTTACGGGAAGAAACAATACCTGCACTAGACAAGTGATTTAAATGAAAGGACATGGTGTTGTGTGGCGTGCCCAAGGTTTCACTTATTATGCCGGCGGCGAGCCCTTCCGGGCCGGCTTGGACTAGTAGGCGAAAAGCCCCTAAGCGCGATTCTTGGGAGAGGGCGTCAAACATGCGTGTAGCTTTCAATATATCCATATGTCTAGAATAGTCGACATAATAAAGATTGTCAAAGTCCAGTGCGTTGGTGCGCCAGTGAGCAAATATGAATGATACAGAGACACAACCTTGGTCTCTGAAAAAAGACTAAAAGCGGCAGTAGTCCTTACTTGCGTACCACTAGAAACACGCCCAGGGCCATAAACATCAATCCGATGAGGCGTTGCAGGGTGAATGGGTAGTGATTGGCTCCCATCAAGCTAAAGTGATCTATCGTAGCCATTGAAAGCAGTTGGCCTAAAAGAACGAATGATACTGCATTGCCAATACCAAACTTAGGAGCAACCCAGGTGATGCTTAAGACATAGAATAGGACAAAAAGGCCGCCGAGATAGAAGTGGATAGGAATGCCGGCTGGGGGTAGGCTGGCGGGAATACCTTGAAATAACAGTAAATAGCCTGTCGATGCTAGCAAGCCAACGCTGAATAGAATTATTGCTGCATAGGCTGGATTTGCGAGCCGAGAACCGAGTTCGGCATTGAGTGCCGCCATTATTGGAATACCTATTCCGGCGACCAACATCAGTGCGCTGTAGAATCCAGGGTGCTGGGGGAAATAACTCATAAGATTTAGCTCGCTATAAACTGGGATTAACTGGATTTTAGATGTTAATACAGTAGATCTTCTAGGCATAGTCCGTTGCCATTAAGTTCACAGTCGATCATGTCTAAGGCTATATGGATGCACAGGCCAAGGCCAAAAATCCGAGTCTTCTCCGGAATCAGCAAGACAAGATAAAATAGAATTGGCCATAGGGTGTGCAATGGATGAAAGCCGATGCTGCATCGATTCGGGTCATAGATTGGAACTGCAAGTAAGTGATCAGCATCTATAATCAGGCCTAGCAATAACAGTACCGCTGCTTTTTTCCAAATAGGTCGATAAAAAATGCCGACTACTAAAAGTGGCAAGGCAAAGTGGAGAGCTATGTGAAAAATGGCCTGATCCTATTGTGGTAAGTGATTAAGTTTAATAATCGTGCTGTGGCGGCAGTGCGGGGTCAGTCGCCAGGCTGTTCTAATGGGCTAGCTCAGCCTGTTTGTGATGGCCCCAGCGACCGGTCCACAAATAACAATATAAGCAAAACAGGCGCTCCAGAACGCAGCATATTCTTCGTCACGGTAGAAATATCGCGCAGTAATGACATCTTCAGCATAAATCGCAGCTTTAGTTCTTCCCGTAAATGCCATAAAAAGCCATTAATATGCCAATACCCTTGAGCAATTCTATGTTTAATTTCCCTTTTAGGCGTAAGACTATATTTATAGCTAAAGCATAACCGTAATCCTGAAAACTTCAAAGGGGGTGGGGTGTTAAGTTGCTACGTCATTATGCTGAGGATCCGAACTCCTTGATTTAATTTGCTTTTTGAATCACCATGCAGATCAGACTCGGTATTTGTCCCGACTAAAATTGAACATAAAAAGCAGTGCTTCGTAATGCGCCCAGAACCCTATTTTGCCGACTTCAAGCGAGCTATAGCTAGCGGAGATTCTAAGTTTCTGTTTGCCGCTAGCCTTGCCGGCTGCGGAGTCTTATTTTTATTGCTAGGGTGGGCTACCTTTTCAGAAGACGACGCTCACGTTATGAGGGTGGCAATAGAGTCAGGCTGGCTCGACCCCTATTATAATGGAGACATCTACAGGCAACTTTCTGCTGCCAACTTCACCCCTGTTGTTCTTACTCTATTTCACGCAGTACTAATTCTTCTGCCGTTGGAAAGCGCCAGTTTCTTAAGTGTCTCGATAATTTTCACGGCCTTGTTTATTACCTTAGCAGGTGTTCTGGGCCGTGAAATAAGTGGAAATTCTCGCGTGGCTTGGCTGGCCATGCTACTGGTTTTTTCAAATCTGGCATTAGCCACCTTGGTGAGTAGGTTTTATACGATGCACTATGTAGTGGGTGGGGTGTTCGCCTTACTCGCTTTGATTTTGAGTATCAGAAGATCGCCAGGGTCACTTGAGCTTGTCAGTGTTGGTGTTCTGCTAGCTTTTGCGCTCCTTGCAAAGGAAGTCTATATTGGGGTCCCCCCAATAGTCCTATTGGTGGCATGGCGAACGTCTAATCTTAAGCTGGCTGGCGCTGCTGTCGTTGGGATTACTCTCTATTTTTTTATGCGCATAACTGTACTGGGGTTGCCTTCGAGTGGAAGTGGCGGAAGTAGCTATTTGGTATCTGTACTTTCTATCAGTGGTGAGAGTTGGGCAGGGTTTTTTGAGTGGTATCTCGAAACTAAATGGTTTGTATTGCTGGCGACGATAGCCGCCTTTTTCTATTCGCCGCTGAGGCTTGTAAAGCTTTTACCCTTGCCAATAATGTTTTTATTGCCGACTTTTTTAGCGGCTCACGGATATCTTAATCCTCAGCTTCATGGGGATAGAATATTCTTCGCCTTTGATAGTGCTATGGCCATTGCGGCCGCGATAACGCTCTCTCCTTTGCTGTCTGAGAAAAAAATATTGGCGAATTTTGGAATGCTGGCTTGTTTGATTGTCATTCTGTTTCTACATACCCGGTACATTAGCCACTACAAAGCTGTAGAGCAGGGCAGGGCCGCTTATAAGGTTACTCAGTACCTTATGGATTCGGAAAATGTCATCGATAACAAAACCTTCTTTGTTCCCCTTGCCTTTGATCAAGGGGAGTTGATGATTGTTGAAAAGGCGTTGAATAACCGCACGTTTCTAGCAACCCAAAACTGTATACTGGCTTTGCAAGCCCCTATTGAGCGGTTAGTGATTTTCGATCAAAGCGGCAGTCTGGGCAGCACAGAGGAGTTAGAAGCTAACTGTAAGCCGGCTGACAGGCCTCTGGAGGTGAGACTAGCTCCGCGGGTGATAAAAGGAGTGGTCGAGTGGGATCTTGATGTCGAGCAAGGGTTTTCCGGTGGGGTCTTGTTTGTCGATCGTGCTATGGCTGTTCCCTCTCCTCGATTTTCAAGGTTAATGGTGGCCCCTGCAGATGGCGAGCATTATCAGTTATTTGCTTTCAAAGAAAATCAATGGTGGTTTTCAGAGGTAGCTGAAATGGAGATACGAAAATGATGTTTTGGAGAGGATTCGGTAATCAGTAGAAACTTCACATTAGTTATTCATTTTTTATTTGACTATCTATTGCCGCCTTTGTTGCGAGACAGTCGCTGGTTTATGTCACCTTTCTTTTTCTTGGTGTTTGGAGACAAGGCCAAGGTTTTTCTGGATTTTAAGCAAGATGTCGCGAATGTCCCGGATACGGAAATTAATGAGTATTATGAAACTCTAGCAGATAAGTTCATTAAACGTGAGACTGACCTTAACAGGGAATGCTTAAATTTTATAAAGCACAATGTTGCCGGAAAAGAAGTGCTTGACGTAGCCTGCGGTGGTGGATTTCTTTCTGAAGGCTTGGCTAGTCAGGGCTTTGACGTGGTCGGAGCCGACATCATAATACCCGATCAAACATCTACTAATCCGAAGTATGAGAAAGCGGTTATTACAAATCTGCAGTTTTCAGATAAGCAATTTGATACCGTTGTTTGTACTCATACCCTCGAGCATATTAGGGATGTAAAAAAAGCGTTAGGGGAAATTGAGAGAGTCTGCAAAAAAAGATTAATCATCGTTGTGCCATGTCAAAGAGAATACGCTTATACCTTTGATTTACATCTGCACTTCTTCCCGTACGAATATAAGTTAAGAGAGTTAGTTGGGCCATCAGGTGTTATCCACAAGCTCGGCGGAGACTTTCTCTACATCAGAGAAATCACATGAACACTTTTTTGCTGATAGCCTTGGCGGCACTGTGCAATAGTTTTGCACTAACGACCCTAAAACTGTCGGGAGATAGCTTGAAGACGCCGGGGGATTTGATGTCGCTGCCGAGTAGTTCGTGGTTGTTGATTTTAGCGAGTTTAGTTTTGTACGCAGTTTCCTTTGGTCTTACTATAAAAATTTTTTCGGTAAATGAATTTTCCCGCACGGTTCCGGCATTTATAGGCATCAGCATTGTCTCGTCACTGTTGTTGGCGCTATTTTTCTTCGAGGAAAAGATCTCCCTAGGACTAATAGTTGGATCTGTTCTAATAATTGCTGGAGTTTGGGTTATCCATACAAAAATAATATGAATAAAACAGTCAGTGTTTTAGTGCCGGTTAATAATGAGGAAGTAGTTTTGCCTGCTTTGTTTGCAGAGCTTGAACGAATTTTGGAGCCTCTTTCTGGGAAATACCAGTTTCATGTTCTTATTCTTGATGATGGCTCTGTTGATAAGACCGCCGATATTGTGCGCAACCATGCCTCTAATGCTTATTCCACGGGCCTGTGTAGTTTTACTCGAAACTTCGGTAAAGAATCGGCAATTTCTGCTGGTTTGGATCGATGTGAAAGTGATGCTTATATAATTATAGATGCAGATCTTCAACACCCGCCGGAACTGATTCCTGAAATGCTAATGCAGTGGGAGTCGGGCTTTAAGCTAGTGGAATGTGTTAAAAAGAGCCGTGGTCGAGAATCCATGTTCTATAAGTTTTGCAGCCAGCTTTTCTATCAATCAATGAAGAGTTTGAGCTCTCTCGAGCTTGATAATGACAGCGATTATAAGCTGTTAGATAAAGAAATCGTATTGATGATACGGAGCTTTCCAGAGAAGAATCGGTTCTTCAGAGGGTTGATTAGCTGGATGGGTTATCCAACCTACCAAATACCTTTTGAGGTGCCCAACAGAGAGCAAGGCAAATCGTCATGGAAAACGTGGGGGCTGATTAAGTATTCATTGTCGTCACTGTCATCTTTTTCGTCGGCGCCGCTACAATTGGTTACTGTTATTGGTGTGCTAATGCTGATTCTTAGCTTGCTAATTGGCTCACTTACTTTGTACCAGTGGGCACTTGGGAATGCAGTGACGGGTTTTACTACTGTAATTATACTGCTTTTGATGATTGGCAGTATGTTGATGATTAGCCTGGGTCTGATCGGGTTATATATTTCTAAAATATATGACGAGGTGAAGTCGCGCCCGGGTTATATCGTAAAAGAGGAGCTGAATAGCTCAGCTAACGAGAGTGGCAAACCGAAGTAACGAAGTCTGAGCAAGTGAGGAAAACGCTAGAGAGTAAACATTAATAGCTCAGCAGGTCAGCGGATGTTCGTTCGTTGCCTGGCAAACCTATTAAAAGGCAGTGTTTGCAGTTTAATTTCTTGCGGCGTAGGCGCCGACAACTTCATAGTAAATGCTATCGATGATTTCTGCATCTGCGGGTGAGAAGCCAATAGAGTTATCTTCATTAATCCAGTATTGAATCTCGCGTTTCTGTAATTGCGCCAAAATGTCCCGGCGGATTTCAACGTGGTTTATTGTTATTGTGCTAACTATTGCTGTCTCAGCTTGGGCGTCTGAATCGGCGCTGATGGCAGGATTGCTAGGTTTGCAAAATGAGAGAAGTGAGGTGACAGCGATGAAAAGAAGTGTTTTGGTAAGGCGGCTAATGTTGTCGTGGGGTAGGTCTTCAGCGTGTTTCAAGGATTGATCCTCGCGCTGGCTGCGCTGGGCAGCCAGTTTGCTATAAAGACCGCGGTTTATTGAGGCGTAAGCTTTTCGCGTAGTGGCTGCTCTAATCGAGTTAGTCCCCAGCGTCTGCCTTCAGCAAAAGCGGCTTCTAGGCTGGCGCTGTCTTGGCCATCAAGGGATGCTAAGGTTTTTAAGGCTCCTACTCGATTGCTGCTACCACAGTGGACAAGCACTGGCACATTGCCGAGAGAATTGAGGAGGTCTTCAAGTTTGGTAGCATTGGCTTTTGTAACACCAGCCAGACCAGCCACTGGAATAGAATGAAACTGCATGCCATTGGCTTCGACTACGGCTCTTTCGTCCCAGTCAATTTCATCTGGTCTGCGCAGGCTTATGACGTGCTTTACTCCCGCGTCAGCGAGCACTTTGAGTTGCTCTTGGGTTGGTTGGCCACTCGCTAGAGCGTTGCTTTGGGGTATGTTTAGATTATTTAGATCCGCACTTTGAATGGCAGCGATATTCAACTGCTGCAGATTCGCACAGGCAGCGAGAATTAGCAGCAGGGCAAATAGAGAGCCTTGTTTTATGGGCGATTTCATTTTGATGTTTCCTTCAGGTTGATGGAATCAAGAGCCGTGCCGGAACAAAATGCTAAGTAGTTTCCAACAGCTCGACCCAATTCCCGTCTGGGTCAGCGATAATCGCAATCATGATGCCTGTACGAACTTCCTTTGCCGGTACCACAATTTTGCTGCCAGCGGCTTCTGCTTTATCAACACAGGCCTGCAAATTGCCTACCGTGATGGTCCAGTAGCGATACCCGGTGGCGCCGCGAATGCCTCCTGGCGCTGCCTCTAAAGCAGGTTTTGGGTCGATTTCAATAACTTTGATGATGCTTTCACCGACTTTGAAGCGGTTCATTTGGCCGCCGCCGGGCATGGGCATAGTGCCTTCAAGCTCGAGCCCTAAAGTGTCTCGATAAAAAACCATCATGGCATCGATATTGTTAGTCACTATACCAATGTCGATGGCACTTTTAATTACGTTAACGGTCATAGCTGTTCTCCGAGGGGATTGCTGTGGTGTAAAAGCCCTGTGAGCTGCGTTGGCAGCTCACAGGGGAGGAGATTTAACCTGCGCCCATTATTGCTTTGGTTTCTAGAAATTCTTCAAAGCCTTCTAGGCCCCACTCGCGGCCGTTGCCAGACTTTTTATAGCCACCGAAAGGCGCGTTAATGTCAGTTGGTGCGCCGTTGATATGAACCATGCCCGTGCGGATTTGCTTGGCAACCTGCTCGGCATGAGCTTGCTGTCCAGACACATAGCCTGACAAGCCATATTCAGTGTCATTAGCGATTGCGATAGCTTCTTCGTCTGATTCATAGCCAATGATCGAAAGTACCGGTCCAAAGACTTCCTCTACGGCAATACTCATGACGTTAGTTACGTTGCCAAATACAGTCGGCCTAATATAAAAGCCTTTGTCCAATCCTTCGGGGCGTCCTAGTCCGCCAGCTACTAGTTCTGCGCCTTCTTCAACGCCCACTTGGATGAGCGCTTGGATTTTATTGAATTGAACTTCGCTAACCACTGGGCCTAGGCGCGTTGTCTCGGCTAATGGGTCGCCCACTGTTGCTTTAGCGGCCGCCGCTTTGGCGGTTTCCATTGCCTCGGCCATGCGTGCTTTAGGCACTAGCATTCTTGTTGGCGCGTTACAGGACTGGCCGCTGTTGCCGAAGCAGTTGGCAACGCCGCTTTTGACTGCTGTAGCAAAGTCGTCGACGTCATCAAGAATAATGTTGGCAGACTTGCCGCCTAACTCTTGAGTTACTCGCTTAATGCCGTCAGCTGCTGCTTTCGCCACTTCGCGGCCTGCCCGAGTTGATCCTGTGAATGACACTACATCGATCTCTGGATGACTTGAGATGGCAGCGCCTACTACAATGCCGTCACCATTAACCATATTGAACACGCCGTCAGGCAAACCTGCCTCGGCAATGATTTCGGCAAGTATATAGGCACTGATCGGTGCAATTTCACTAGGTTTAAGAACTATTGTGCAGCCAGTTGCCAATGCCGGTGCTACTTTGCAGGCAATTTGATTTAGTGGCCAATTCCAAGGAGTAATAAAGCCACAAACGCCGGCCGGTTCCTTTATAATTTTTGTTGTTCCGCGAACTTCTTCGAAGACGAAATTCTCGAGTATAGGGACTACAGTCATAAAATGGCCCATGCCTGCGCCTAGTTGAGCTGTTTTAGCGAGGCTCATGGGAGCGCCCATTTCGTTTGAAATTGCCATGGCTAGTTCGTCAGCACGGTCTTTCATACCGGCAACAATCTTATTGATAACGGTCAGTCGCTCTTCAACGGTTGACTTGGACCAGGCAGGAAATGCGGCGCGGGCGGCAAGAGCTGCGTCGTGGACGTCGTTAGCTGTGCCTAGGCTGATAGTTGCAAAGGCTTCCTCAGTCGCTGGATTGATGACATCGAGGGTGTCTCGATCAGTTGGCTGTATCCACTTACCGTTTATGTAAAATTTGTTATAGGCCTTGGTCATTCTTGGTACTCCTATGGAATAAATAGCAATTCGATTAAACTGATTCGATCACACTAGATGGAGAAGTATATACTGCCATCGAGTAAAAAAGTTTAAACAGTATACCTGAGATATGGATAGGTTAAGAAGTAGCTAATGGTGAACACTTTAAATAGAGCTGTTGGTGGCAAATTAGCCGCATTTCTCTCAAAATCGCTGCCAGGGTATCGCCGTCTAGATACGGTTTCTACCGATCAGGTAGCAGATGTTTTGGAAAGAGGCGATATTATCCTGGTGGAGGGTAACACCCGGATAAGTTCCGCTATTAAGTACCTCACTCAATCCTCTTGGTCTCACGCGACTTTGTTTGTAGGGTCAAAGGGTGAGTCTGCATCTACATTGAACTTGCTCGAGGCCGACCTCCAAAACGGTGTGAGATTAGTAGGTGTTGACCATTATGAAGGTTTTAATCTTAGAATTTGCAGGCCAATAAATCTTACTGAAGCTGACAAGGATCGCTTAGTCAGCTTCGCGAAAGGTAAGCTAGGCCACAAATATGACCTTCGAAATGTATTGGATTTGACTCGCTATTTGATTCAAAAACCTGCTGTGCCAACACGCTATAGAAGGTCCATGATTGGGTTCGGTAGTGGAGAACCAACCAAAGCAATTTGCTCGACATTGATAGCTGAAACCTTCCAATCAATTAACTATCCGATCTTGCCGCTGCGCGGCCAAAATTACAGCATCGGCAATAAGCCTGGGTCATCTGCAGAGGATTTGCCTGCAGCAGTTTTGACTAGAGATGCTAAAGGAGAGGTTCCTCTTTATTACAAGCGGCATTTCACCCATTTCACGCCGCGAGACTTTGATCTCTCTCCCTATTTCGACATCATTAAACCTACTATAGAAAACGGTTTCGATCATCATACTCTTGATTTAAACAAAGATTCTGATGCCTGATCATCTGCTGAGAGTGCGGAAAAGCTGTTTTTCTTAAGTTTTATATGGCTGCTGTTTGTACTGTTCCTAGAGGGGCCGTTCTTCGTTATATCGTTCCTAAGAGTCTATTTAAGGCGGTCTCAAACTGGGCATCGCCTCTGCTGGTTTGGGTGAAAGGGTAGGGCGCATTCAACTCAGGTTTTAGTCCGTCACGGGTTTCAGATCCTAGCACCACTATGCGGTCTAAGCGTCTCAGTTTTCGGGCAAGCTTTGCTCCTTCAACCGAGGTTTTGCTATCAACTATTACCACCACGGATTTCCCGAAATAGTCATTTCCTGACGGGTTCGGTAGAAATGAATTCGAATGAACGTCGTCCAAATAACCATAGGCGCTGCGCAAGTCTAAAATCAGGCCGTCGCAGTGGCTTAATCTAGCCATCAGCGATTTGAAACTTACGATATCAGAAGTGTTTTTGGATAGTGCCCAAAGCCTAACGTAGCCAATGACTTTATTGCCAGCACTGAATTCTTGGATGCTGCTGGCAGTGGCGTTGCGGTAGCTATCGAATAAATTTTCGAATATTGGTGTGACGGTTATCTCAAGCTGACTTCCGGCTCGATCAATAGCTAAATCGTATTGAGAGCTGATTTCACCATTAAATGACGCTACTGGATCGAAACGGCGGCCATTGGAAGTAACAATAATGTCTCCTCGATTGATGCCTGCGTAAAAAGCTGGGTAATCTTCGAGAACAGCTGTAACGAGATGGCCATCAGCGTGTTGCTCGGCCTCGATACCTATATGAAATAGAGATGCCCTTTGCTGAGCTTGCGAAGCTGCAAAAGCTTGAAATAAATATGCCTCTAGACTGTTGCGATCTTCCACAGGAGGAGACGGTTGTGCCATTGCTGTAAAGCTAATAGCGCAAAAGGCCGTGAGTGTGACCAGTTTTTTCATCGGTAGCGGCCAATCCTGTTAGGCGATAACTGCCATGGCGCGTTGCAAGGCTGGGCGCTGGTAGTGGTGGTCTTTGTAGGCAATTAATTTCTCCGGTACGTGAAACTCAAAGCGAACGGCCCAATTCAGCGTTTGGGCTAGCAAGATATCGACTAGGCTAAATTGATTGCCGATGGCAAACTCACCGCCTGCGTATAAATGTTCTAGGCATGTGATGGCTTTGGCAAATTCGAAGGTGGCCGTATCGAAAATGGCTGGCAAGCGATGGGCCTCCGGCAAGGCAAACTGGTGCTTGCCTTTGGTCCAAAGAGGTTGTTCTAGTTCAAGTAAAATAAGTGATACTAGCTCATCGTGTTTTGCATAAACTGCCATGCTCGCATTAGGCAATAGCCCAGATTCCGGGGCTGATCTCGCGATGTAATTGAGAATAGCCAAAGATTCGGTAATGATTAGGTCGCCGTCAATTAGGGTAGGGACTTTACCTTGAGAATTTATTTCTAAGTAGCTTGGATGCTTAGCGCTGCCCTTGAATGTGGAGTCGGTCAGTAAAGTGACCTCTTGATATTCATAGGGGATGCTCGTTTCTTCTAACGCCCAAAGAGCCCGCAGTGACCGAGATTGACCCATTCCATAAAGTTTCATTTGTATTGCCTAAGTTACGACCATGGTTTTTCACGCCAGTTAAGGCCAGAGTTAAGGCCAGAGCTAGGACGGCAGTTGAGATCTAAGCCAAAATCTAAGAAATTAGCAAAGACCCCGCTTCAAAAAGATAATGCGATTGAGTGATTTTCAGTCGCACCAGTTTATCTCTTTTTATCCGCACTCGTTTTTAAATAGAGCGTTTATGCAAGCGCAGCGAGGCTGATTGGGAAAACCTAATCGGTGGCAAAACAGTAAAAATAGCCGTTGCCACCGGTGCCCACTAAATCGTCTTGGCTGCAACCTCTGGAGCCATGAGCGCTATTCCACGAGGTTGGGTTTTGGCCTCCACCGGTGCGGTCAAAATGACCAACGTGGGCAGTGCCCTCGTCATTGCTTGTCCAGTTATTACAGCTGTGATTGCTGCCGTCATCGACAGTGCGGCCATCAAGAGTAGATCCGGTCAGGATGTCATGTTGGTTAGGTGTATCTCCGCGACCCTTGATCATCGTTCCATTTTCATCCAAGGAATTGGCTTTTCCTAGGCCCATGAATTCAGAATGTAAATTATTGAGTGTGCTTGCCACCTGAACACCTTTGGCGTTGTACCAAGGCCCAAAACCTATGCGCTCTCGAGCATTTATATTTGGCGCACTATCGGTCGCGTGTGCACTTAAATAGGCGCGCCAAGTCTTGCCACGAGAACCGGCAGCTGAGGCCAGTGTTGCGCAATGCGCATCGGCTCCAGCCAAACCGCCAATGTTGGCGCCATCTCCAGATCCCACACTGGTGATGAAAAAGCTCATCTCATTTTCTTGGGAATTTATAGTGGTAAAGGTTGTGGCGGCTACTATTAAGGCGATGGATGTAAACAGCAATGACTTCTTCATAGGTGGGCTCCTAATGTTCTTGTTATTAGTTGATGGGCACGCTAACTATCTTTCACGGCGAGATTAATAGAGTAACCCAGCCTCTAAAGTTTGTCATGCGCACTAAGCCCATTGGTCTATGAACAAGGCCGGGGTGGTGAGTGCATCTAAAGGGCGGGGTAGGTAGCGAGTCAAAAGGGCGCAGCGAAGAGCGCGGCAGAGGATAGGCGATAAGCTTAAAATAGGCAGTTGCGGAATGCCGCCACTGCCTACTTTTCATTGGCGATGATTAATCAAACGAGCCAGCTGCGCCAGGAAAAACCACTGGGCTTTCGCTGCCATCCGGTCCAATGCTGGAAACCCCGAAAAAATAGTTATCGATAACAACATTCTCCAAGGTAAAGTTGTTTTTGTCTCCAACACTTCTGTGGAAGTCCCAAGTAGGAGAGGTGGTAAGTCTCCAGTGCAGACGATAGCCAGACGCGCCATTGACCTTTTCCCAGCTCAATGTTGTGTCCGCTGACACCTGACCTCGGATAGAAACGTTAGCTGGCGGAGCAGGAGCTGCGGCCATCGAAGCCAATGTGACTGCGTTGAGGGCGGTTAGCTTGGCCGCGTAAGCAAAATTTACATGAGCCAGAGTATCTCCGTATGTAACGCCGTCTTCAACTCTGAGGTCTTGATGTTGCTGGGTGTAATTCTCGTTGGTCTCCATAATTCTGACCGCTGGAAAGCCGGCTTCATTAAAAGGCCGGTGATGACCGCCACGACCAAATCGATCTAAGCGATAAACCATCATCACATCCAAATTAGGAATGTAAAGATCAGCCATCATGTCCACGTAGCGGGCTATATTTCTGGAAGCAGAATCTACCTCCCCACCTTGATAGCGGCGTTGGCGGGCTTGGGTTTCAGTTTCTACATATCGAGTTCCTTCTGAGAAGACCCTGGCGGTTGTGTTGTTGGTAACTCCGTTTACGCCGGTGATATTGCCAATCATATCGTTGTTGATGACGGCATTTAGGTCCCAGCCTTCATCAATAATATACTCCGCCAGAATTGCACCGCCGTTTAATCCTTGCTCTTCTCCAGATAAGCCAGCAAAAGCGATTGAGCCAGCAAAACGGTAATGGCTTAGCACCCTAGCGGCTTCAATAACCCCGGCCAAACCTGAAGCGTTATCGTTAGCGCCAGGGGAATCTGACTCAAAATTCATCGGGTCACTTACCCGTGAATCGATATCCCCACTCATTAGAGTAAATCGATTAGGGTCCTGTGTGCCGCGCAATACAGCGATTACATTGACCACCTCAACTGGGTCGGGAATACGGTCAGTGCCGGAGACGATGGCGCTTACCGTAAATACTTCTAAGCAGCCACCACATTCCTGAGAGATAGACTGAAACTCAGCTTCTATCCAGCGGCGGGCCGCGCCGATACCGCGAGTGTTTGATTGTGTCTCAGACAGTGTGTGGCGAGTGCCAAAACTCGCTAACGTGGTGATGCTTGCTTCAATTTGCTCAGCGGATACCGCTTCTGCTATAGCGTGCATCTGGGCCTCGTTGGCATTGCTTGAGACTGCTGACAAGGTGGCTACTGCGATAAATCCCGCTGATCGGGATAGAGTTTTGAACAACAACATAAAGGTTCTCCTTAGAATGTTCATGAAAGCAAAGCTGAACGCAATAGTGAAGGATTTTCATCCAGAAGAGCGCCATCAGTGGTCTAAGGTCTAGGCCACTGCTTTGGCCATGAAGAGGTCAATCAAATCCAGGTAGATGTTAAATCAGGTCACTGTTGACCATAGTTCAAGTGTTTTCAGTAACTGCTGTTGTTCGATAGGCTTTGTTAGGTAGTCGTTCATGCCAGAGTTGAAACAAGCCTCTTTATCGGAATTCGTGGTGTTGGCAGTCATGGCAATGATTGGTTGCATAAAGCCTATATTACGTATTTTTTCGGTAGCTTCAGTGCCGCTGAGTTCAGGCATTTGCATGTCCATTAAAATGAAATCATAGTCGTTGATAGCGGCCTTGTTCAAGGCGATTTTCCCATTTTCTGCGGAATCGACTAACAGGCCGTTTTTCTCTAGGATACGGGTAGCGAGCAGAAGATTGACGATATTATCTTCAGCGAGTAGGACTCGTTTGCCGGCGAGTTTGCTTATGTCGGCCTTTGCTGACGCTTCCGGAGCAGCGCCCTTTTTATAAGGCAGGTGGAACGTAAATGTGCTGCCTTTGTCTTTTTCACTGACCGCTGTTAGTTCACCCCCTAACAGCGTACATAGCTGTTTGGAAATTGCCAATCCTAAACCGGTACCGCCAAACTTTCTGGCAGTGCTCGCATCTGCTTGATAAAACGGGTTGAACAAACCTGCCAGTAAATCCTTTTCGATGCCAATACCATTATCTATCACTTCAAATAGTATATGGTTTTTATCCAGCGAAACCTTTATTTTCACGTGGCCGTGACGGCTAAACTTTACCGCGTTGCCGCATAGGTTAATCAGCACCTGAGCACAGCGGTAAGGGTCTGTGATGATGTACTCGCTAACGTCTTCGCTGATCTCATAGTCCAAATCAATTGAATTGAGGTTCGCGAAAGGTTTATTAATAGTTATGATGTCTTCAAGGGTGCTTTTGACCGACATGGGTTCAAATATTAAGTTTACTTCCGAGGCTTGAAGTTTGGAGTAGTCGAGTACGTCATTGACTATCCCTAATAGCATTTTTGAAGAGCGATCTATCTGATCGAAATAGTATTTTGTATCGCCTTCTAGTTTTTCCTGACTACAAAGCTCGCTGAAACCAATGATGCCGTTTAGTGGTGTTCTAATTTCATGGCTCATGCTGGCTAAAAAGCGCTCGCGCTCAGAGGCGGTTTTTGCCTGTAGCCCCAGATTATGGAAGCGAACCCCGGCTCTTTGCATCAGGGCTAACATTATAAATATTAGCGATATCATTCCAGAAGCTATTGCTGATTGCTGGCTCAGAGGGGCAAAGCCTAAAAAAGCAAACGGTAGAGCTGAAGACGCAGAAGCGCCTAACAGATAATTAGCTGCTTTATCGCCATTTAGTGCAGCTGAAATACTTGTTAGAACGCTGAAGGTGCCAGTTGCCAGCATAAGTAAAATCGCTATTTCCCAGCTGATACCAATAAATATTGAACCCAACAAATAGAAAAAGCCACCCCACATACACCCTCTTAACATCTTAAACCCCCAAAAACCGCTTGCCGATTGCGCTAAGAAGGATTGGCAGAACCAGGCAGAAGTAAATGTGGCGAGAGCTAATGCTTGATTTGATGTGGATAAAAGAATGTCTTGGATGCCAAAAGGTAACTTTGCGCTGCCATAGCCCCAGACTGAAAACACTGCTACAAACCATGTCAGCAATGTAAGTCCAAGTTTCCAAGCGTCGGGATCCCTGTTAAAGGTTGACAACAATAGTGAGAATATAGACATCAGTAATATGGCACCATAGTACATGCCGTTGTTAATAAGGGCCGCTGATTTAATTTCCTCATATTGAGTGAAGTCTAAAAATATAAACGGGATCACGTCCGTTGTATCTGTTTCAATCGGCAATGCTATACCCGCATCTGTTTCTAACTGCAGAAAAAAACTACTGCCCCAGTTTCGACTTAAAGGAATATTGGTTTGAGGGTTCCAGTTTGCCAGTTTGACTTCCAGGTCTCTCTGCTCAAGCAGAATCGAACCGCTGGTGTCGGAAAAGACGCGATATAGCCTAAAGCTATTGGATGGGAAATACAGTATGTCAGCTTCACTGTCCTTCATATCTAAATGAAGCCAGGCGCTTTCGGTTGTAAAAGGAATTTCGCCATCAAACACTGTTTCTGAAAAGCCCCTAGATCGTGCGTCAGAAGCGCTCGCCCAATCGCTGGCCCCTGGCAGCAACAGCAATTGCTGTTGACCTAGCAGCGATGAAGAGAGTCCTGAAAGTAGGCAAAAAACCAAGCACAGGAAGCGTTTTGGGCGGAGCGCTTTAATCGGGAGATTCTCCTAACAGGTTGTCTCCGAAGTATAGGAAACAAACAGGCTTTATGCATTCTTAACTTCGAAGCACTATTACTGGCTGTCAGGTAGTTTGACCCTAGGTGCTAAACTGGCCAATACTGGCGAAAACCCTCACGAGAGCAATCGCGAGGGTACTTATGAGAGTACTGAGGGGATTATGATGAGAGTTTTTTTTAAGCAGTTGAAAATAATAAGTATTTTAGTAGCTCTGGTAGCTCCGACAGTTTTCTCAGGCAATGTTAGCGCCCAGTTGAAAAAGTCAGCGGTTGATAATTGGATGATCAGTTTGTCTAACTGGCAGCGCTGGGGTGCGCAAGACGAGCTGGGTAGCTTAAATTTAATAACAGCTGAAACCCGAATAGCGGCCTCGCGGTTGGTCAAATCTGGCATTTCGGTTTCCATGGCCCACCAAGTTCTGACCGAAGCCGCCCCTGATAACGGTAACCCTTATGAGCATGAGATGACTTCTGTCGGCAGCAGTCCAGGGCCTTGGTCCGGGGACTCTATTGGCGTCAGCTATCATGGTTATGCCCATTCCCACTTGGATGCTTTGTGTCACCGATTTCATGAAGGGACCATGTATAACGGTTACTCAGAAGACGAGGTCACTGGTGAGGGTTGCGGCAAGCTAGCAATCACCGCCTTTGAGAATGGTATTTTTGGCCGAGGAGTCTTGATTGATATGGCAGCCTATAAAGGAAAGCAGTGGCTGGAATTGAGCACGCCAATCACCGATGCGGATCTTGATGCTTGGGAGCGTGATACCGGTATAGTGATCCAGTCTGGGGACGTGGTCCTGGTAAGAACCGGAAGATGGGCGCGCAGGGAGTCTCTTGGGCCTTGGAATGTGGCTGCAGAGTCAGCGGGCTTGCATGCCAGCGCAGCTGCGTGGTTTAAGGCCAAAGACATAGCAATGATCGGAAGCGATGTTGCGCTGGATGTTTTTCCTTCAGGGGTAGAGGTCTATACTCATCCAGTTCACCTGATATTTTTGGTGGCGATGGGAACGCCAATCTTTGACAATCTGGATTTAGAAGCGGTGGCGCAGGAAGCCCAACTTCAAAATAGGTGGGAATTTTTATTCACCAGCGCTCCTTTGAAAATCGAAGGCGGAACTGGGTCTCCGCTTAACCCAATAGCCACTTTTTAGAAATAAAGTGGCTGAATTTGGAAAGGATTTAAGCCTGCGGGTGGGCGTGATGTACAGAGGTTTTTGGGCAGCAACAGTGATGTCAAAGACTAGGCTGGAGCAAGCGTCACTTTGCGTGGGTTCGCTTGCTTTAGCTAATCTTCGCTAAGGCAAAAGAGCTGAAAAGCCACTTCTATTATTTGTCGTTCCAAATCGGCTGAGCAGGTTTCGATTTCTGTCCGCTTTGGTATCTGGGACGCTAGGTTAAGGCGCACCCCATTGAATAAAAGCATTGCTTTATAGCTGCTAGTTAGCTGCTTAATTGATGCTTGTATAGGGTCGAGCCTGCTAGCTTTTTTATAACGGGCGCGACAATTTTTCAGTGGTTAAGACTTTATTCAGCTTGGCAGCTTTATAAACGTGGTTAGCGCTGCGATGATTGTAGCGGGGCCATCGTTTCGACGAAGCTATTTATGGTAGCTGCCGCGGTCTACAGTAATTGAGAATGGTCACTGGGCTATTCGCTAGAGCTATCGGCTAGAGCTATCGGTTGGAATTATTACTTGGAACTGTAGACTGGAAATATCAGCTGCAAGAAAGTGAGGAAGGCTTTATTATTGGCTTATGAAAAATTCAATTATGTTGGGAAGGCTTGCTAGCCGAGTGTTAAGGAATCTAAAAATGAGGCGTGTTTTGGCGCGTTTTTTTTGCAGCGTAGCACTATGCCTGCCTTTTTCTTCTGCCTCAGCTCAGGTTGAAATCGATCCTGATGAAGGTTTTCAAATTGAATTTAGCGCTTTACAAGATGTAGACAGTGACGGCGTAGAGGATGTGGACCTATCGCCAGCAGAAATAGCAGCCGAAGAGGCTCGTATTTTGGAAATTGGTCAAGAGCAGGGCGCTAGGCAGGCAGCCATCGTTGCTATGCGAAGCGACTTAGGGGTTTATGACCAGGCCCTGCAGGAGGCTTACTCTGACTTTGGCGCGTTCTACAGTGAAATAGAAGATTATGAGAGTGCGGTTGGATTGCATACTGATGCGCTTCAGGTGGCTAGAATTAACACAGGTCTCTACAGCACCGAGCAATTGCCCATTATTGATGCGCTTATTCTCAACAATGGCAAATTACGCGATTGGGGAGAGGTGGACGATCTTCATGAGCTCGATTTTTTTGTGGCCCGGCGAGTCTATTCAATAGAGGATTCTGAATATATTCTTGCCATCGAAGACTATGGTCGCTGGAAGCTTCGCGTGGTGCGCGAGAATATTTTGAGCCTCAGCTCAAGGGGGCTTATGGATCAGGCAATGGATCTCAGTGAGTTTTATTCACGAGAACTGACTCGGTTTGAGCTACAAACAGGCCTTGAGCCAGAAAAGTTATTGGGTATTATTCGCGC
>CAJWGN010000022.1 GCA_913031035.1 uncultured Gammaproteobacteria bacterium | reverse complement strand
CCCTCTAGCTATATTGAGCTGGAAAAAACCATTAGCTTTAGCTTTTATTTGGCTGCCGCAATTTGCCTTCCCGGACTTGTGCTGTCGGCGGTACGCGGAACAATCCACAAACCGGAGTAGAGGACGATGACTGATAAATTGAAACAGGGTTACGGTTGTTGGGCTTCGCTGTTGACCGCCCAAAGTGTCAGTCTCGATTCGGGGGACATTAATTTCCTGCGCGCAGATTCCAGCGGAGTCTGCTTCATCAACTCTGTAGATGGCGAAAAAGACAAACAAGCTGTTTGGCACCTGTCCCCCAGAGGCGAGCTAAATCGACTTACCCCAAAGCGCTTCAACGTTAGAAGCCGTGTCCATGAGTACGGCGGTGTCCCTTACTGCGTAGACGGCAACACTCTTTGGTTTTGCAACCTCAGCGATCAGGCAATCTACAAGCAAGATCTGTCTATCGATAGATTACCTCAATCGGATGCTGTAACAGAGTCGAAACCATTAACGCCCGTTCAGCCGGCCCTAGCAGCTAAACTTAGATATGCTGATTTTCTGATCGATCACAGGTTAAATCGCCTAATATGTGTTCGGGAAGATCATCGGCTAGTGGACCCAAGCGACTTTGATGCCAATTGCGTGGTCAATGCCCTGGTTTCTATAGACCTAGAATCCGGTGATGAAGGCCAAATTTTGTACGCAGACTCCGACTTTGTCTCATCCCCGCGGCTGTCGCCTGACGGTAAAACTCTAGTTTGGCAGACATGGTCGCATCCCAATATGCCATGGGATAACACTGAAATCAGGATTGCCAATTTCGATGACCAAGGTAATTTAACGAATATCAAACAAATTCAGCAACCGAAACCCGGCTCACTTATTCAGCCATTATTTGATAAGTGGGGCCAGTTATATTTCATTGCTGACTGGTCCAACTGGTGGAATTTATATCGGATCAGCACAAAAGAGCTAGAGACCACTTGCAAAGCGGAAGCCGTTTATCCATTGCCGGCCGACTTTGCTCCCCCACAATGGTTGCTCGGCCATCGTAACTACATTCCATTGGATGATGGATCGATACTGGCAAGCTATACGCAGAATAGCCAGTGGCAACTGGGCTTGCTTAGATGTTCACTAAGCGGCACTTGGAAAATGCAAAATATAGCAGATGGCTACGGTCAAATTGAGAATCTTTGCGGCACTAACGAAGCCATATTTTTTTCGGCTGCAACAGCAACGCAGGAAAATGCTATTCACTGCTTGCGCTTAGAAGAAAAAACACTTCCCGCTGACATGACTATCAAACGAATGTCGTTAAGCGAAGATTCTCATACAGAGACTTGCGGGTTCTCCAGTGCCACAACAATCTGCTTCAAGACAGCGAACGATGAATTAGCCTATGGAAATTATTATCCACCGCGCAATTCACAATACACCGGCTTAGCAGATTCTCTGCCCCCGTTAATTGTCAGCGTGCATGGCGGCCCCACAAGCAGCGCTAAAACTTCACTTAATCTTAAGCTGCAATACTGGACCAACCGTGGCTTCGCAGTCATCGATGTCAATCATCGCGGCAGTAGCGGGTTTGGACGAGAGTTTCGTCAGAGCCTCTACCCCAACTGGGGATTATTCGACCTTCAGGACATTGAGTTTGCCGTTCGCCACCTCATCCGCGAAGGCTTGGTGGATGCAGAGAAAGTCGTTATACGTGGTGGCAGTGCTGGAGGCTATTCCGTGATGGCCGCCTTGAGTGAGAGCGACCTTTTTGCTGCGGGGGCCAGCTACTACGGCATAAGTGATTTGGAAGTGCTAACTCAAGGAACCCACAAGTTCGAGTCACGCTACCTCGATCAACTAATTGGACCCTACCCAGAAGCTCGGGATATCTATATTAGCCGCTCTCCGATTTACAACATTGATAAAATAAACGCCCCGCTGCTTTTACTTCAGGGTCTGGAGGACAAAGTTGTTCCCCCTGACCAAGCAGAAGGAATATCCAAAAAATTGAAAAACAACGGTGTTGAAGTCCGTTATATTGCCTTTGAAGGTGAAGGGCATGGCTTCAGACAATTGAAAAATCAGGTATTGGCTTTGGAAACCGAACTTAGTTTTTATCAAGAGGCCTTAAGGTTGAAGCCTTAGCGCTAGTGGCGAGGATTATTTATGGCTATTTAGTTCAATTAATTCAACAACATAAAAATATTCACAAGAGTAAGACTATCTGCAAAAACGCGCACCTTATTGGTGCAAAATCGGCTCGACACAAAAACCTAGTCGATCTGCCCTAGCAGCGGTGGCACTGGCAAATGTTTTCTGCTAGTTTCGGTGTTGTTGTAACTAATACAACATTTAACTAATCGAATTATTAGCTCGGAGATTAACGATATGTGGACTAAACCTTCTTATCAAGATATGCGCCTTGGCTTTGAAATCACTATGTATTTCAAAACTCGCTAAGGAAGGAAACTTCCTTAACGCGTAACGCTAAGTAAAATTGGCTTGTATTTAGCCCGCTAGAATTTCTAGCATCGTTAAATCAGTAGCTGGTTTATAAAAAACGCCCGACTTAGTCTGGCGTTTTTTTTGACTTATTTTTAAGTCGGCATAACAGTCACTTCGACCTTTCCATTAAAAAACGGTATCAATCGATGTTTGTTAGAGTTTTAGGATCAGCGGCAGGCGGCGGTTTCCCACAGTGGAACTGCAACTGCCCCAATTGCAACGGCGTCCGCAACAAGACTATCAACGCTGTTACAAGAACCCAGTCATCCATAGCCGTGAGCGCCAATGGCATTGATTGGGTACTGTTCAACACATCCCCTGATATACTCGCACAGCTTGCTGCCTTTCCGGCATTACAACCCGCCCGTGCAATCCGGGATACGGCGATAAAGGCAATCGTTTATATCGATAGCCAGATCGATCATACGACTGGCTTGCTGATGCTTCGCGAAGGCTGCCCTCACCAAGTCTACTGCACCGACATGGTTTATGAAGACCTAACTACCGGTTTCCCCCTGTTCACCATGTTGAAACACTGGAATGGTGGAATTAATAGACACCCTATCCCATTGGATAACAGTAGTTTCAATATCGCCGGCATTAATGGCTTGAGCTTTACTGCCATCCCAGTTACCGGTAAAGCGCCACCTTATTCGCCGCATCGAAACAACGCCCATATAGGCGACAACATAGGCATCAAGGTAACCGATGAGAGTAGCGGCAAGAACCTTTTCTATTCGCCAGGCCTAGGAGATCTTACCGATCAGACACGGCAACTTATGAGCGAAGCCGATTGCCTTTTAGTCGACGGCACCTTTTGGCAAGAAGATGAGATGCAGGCCGTAGGTGTTGGCGATAAAAGAGCTGAAGACATGGGCCACTTACCACAATCCGGCGAAAACGGCATGATCAATGTTTTGAAGCCCATGAAAAAACCCAGAAAGATCTTAATTCACATAAACAATACCAACCCCATACTCGATGAAGATTCTGAACAACGGAAAATTTTGGCCAGTGAAGGAATTGAGGTCTCGTTCGATGGCATGGATGTAGAGCTATAAGCCTCCGATCAAAAGACCGACTAGCCAAATAGACTTTAACTGACGAGAAGTATTTAATTCCTATGAGTGAATTTAACCTTGAAACTGCTACATTTAAGCTGAACCCCCGATATCAATTTCAATGGGAAGAGGCGCAGCAGTGCCACGTGCTACTTTATCCCGAGGGTTTAATTAAATTAAGTGGCAGCGCAGCTGAAATCTTGCAGCGCTGCGAGGCGCCAACCACAGCGCTCAAACTCATAGATGAACTCAATAGCCAATTCCCCGGAGCGGAGGGATTGGAAAATGATGTTAAAGAGTTTCTAACCGATGCTCAAAATCAATTATGGATTGTGGCGGCAGGTGAATAAAAAATGAACAAACCCAATTCCCATATCCCAATGTGGCTACTCGCAGAACTCACCTTTGCATGCCCCGTGCAGTGCTCTTATTGCTCCAACCCACTTGAACTTTCGGCTTCTCGTAAAAACGAGTTAAGCACCGAGGAATGGATAAGTGTCATGCGCCAGGCGCGCAAGTTAGGCGCCGTACAATTAGGCTTCTCCGGCGGCGAACCATTGGTGCGAAAGGATCTCGAAGAACTTATTATCGAGGCAAAGTCGCTGGGCTTCTACATTAACTTGATCACGTCCTCAATAGGCTTAACTGCCGAAAAAATAACCACGCTTAAAGAAGCTGGGCTTGGCCATATACAAATCAGCTTTCAAGGCAGTAACCGCGAGTCAAATAAACTTTTAGGCGGCACCGATAGCTTTGACCACAAAGTAGCGATGACCAAAGAGGTCATCAAACAAGACCTACCGCTGGGTCTAAATTTTGTTCTGCACCGGCAGAATCTGCACCAAGTAGAAGAATTCTTAACTATGGCGCAGTCCGTAGGTGCAGAATTTGTAGAATTAGCTAACTGCCAATATTATGGATGGGGCTTACACAACAGAGAGCACCTTCTGCCCAGCCAAGACCAGTTAATCGAAGCTGAGCGGGTCACCAACGAGTTTAGAGAAAAGTATAAGGGCGACATGGATGTTTTTTTTGTCGCGCCTGATTACTACGACGATAGACCGAAAAAATGCAGCAACGGTTGGGGCACAACTTTTATGACGGTTAACCCCGACGGCGAGGTGCTACCCTGCCAAGCGGCTAAAGTAATCCCAGGCTTGGAATTCCCCAATGTTCGCGATCATAAGCTAAAGGAAATCTGGGAAAACTCAGATCTTTTCAACCGCTTTCGTGGTACAAAATGGATGAAAGAGCCCTGTGCGAGCTGCCCGGAAAAAGAAATTGATTTGGGCGGATGTCGCTGCCAGGCGCTCATGCTTACTGGCGATGCGACCAATGCCGACCCGGTTTGCAGCCTTTCGCCACATCATGACGAGATTTTGAGAATCACCGAGAAAGCGCAGAGACCCTTCCGAGAAGATGAAACCAGACAGCTGATATTTCGAAACCCCGGAAACTCAAAAAAAATACAGAAAGAAAAATCCGAATTGGTCAGTGAAACGCATCTTACCAACAGCAGCACACAACTAAATTGAGATCTACATGACTGAAGCTTGGAGTAGAGAAGAGTTCGAGAAAAAACTAAGAGACAAAGGCCAGCTATATCACATTCACCATCCCTTTCAACTGAACATGAATTCGGGCAAAAGCAGCAAAGCGCAAATTCAAGGATGGGTGGCAAATCGCTTTTATTATCAGACCACAATTCCCATGAAAGACGCCGCCATCATGGCTAACTGCACCGAGCGGGAAGTGCGCAGGAATTGGATCCAAAGAATTCTGGATCACGACGGTGCCGACGGCGAAGACGGAGGCATAGAGGCATGGCTGCGGTTGAGCGAAGCGGTGGGCATGAACCGCCAAGAAATAATCTCTCATGAACACGTGTTACCTGGCGTCCGATTCGCCTGTGATGCTTATTTGAATTTTGCTCGCACGGCGAGTTGGCAAGAAGCGGCCTGCTCATCACTAACCGAACTTTTCGCCCCGGAAATTCACCAAAAAAGATTGGATACCTGGCCAGATCACTATGACTGGATTGATATCCAAGGCTACCAATATTTCAGGAAACGCCTCTCAGAAGCCCGAAGGGATGTTCAACATGGGTTAAATATCACCCTAGACTACTTTAAAACTAGAGAACAACAGGAACATGCACTGGGTATCCTTCAATTTAAATTGGACGTACTTTGGTCTATGCTCGATGCGATGCAGATTGCTTATTTTTATGCAGAACCTCCCTTTCACAGCTGCCCAGAGGTCTGATCGATAGGAACTCGAGTAAAATGAATTAACGCCGGAGAGGCTTTTGATAAAAAAGCCTCAAGCTCGTTGAAACACCGCCTAAGTTACTTCTGCTGCTACTGCACTGCTCTCACATACAACAGTACAAGTGCTGAAATACAAGCTTTACTGCTGAAGTTAAACGGCGCTAGGCAGTGGTGCATTACCTGAATCGGTTTGAATACACAGAAACCGTCGCCATGCTCTGTTGGTTACGACTTCAACTTTCATATGCGCCCGCCCCTAGATTGCTTTTTCGACTTCAGTGCTCAGCAAGAGACATGGCCAACCGGTCTGTCACGAACGCTGCTCTCAGGTTCACTGCGTCATAACCTGCTAATTCAAAGTCTGATTCATCGGTGGGACACCTTGTTCACTGCGTTTAATTTTCTTTTTTACGTTTGCCTTACCCATTACTAGGCATAACCGGCTTTCAAATTATTCGAGTCCATTACTCGAAATCCCTTAAGCCGCTGAGGAAAATTTCGCATTTCTTCCGAAGAGATGTCAACATAGAAACTATTCACGCAAATACCTTAACCTTTTCGTCTTTTGTTTATTCATTTTTACTAGAGAAGTACAGTGGTGGCAAAGCAAAAGTATTACGTTGTATGGCAAGGGAGACAGACTGGAATCTTTACGGACTGGCCCTCTACGCAGGCATCAGTTGCTGGTTTCTCTGGAGCCTCCCATAAGAGCTTCTTAACTCGGACGGAAGCAGAGGCTGCCTATCAGGCAAAGCCTGCACCGGCACGAAGGCTTTCAGCGTCACCAACTAAGCCAACACCATCAACGCCATCATCTTCATACTTCTTCGATCCAACTTTTGAAATCCATATTTTCTGCGATGGGGGCTGCGATCCTAATCCTGGAAAATCAGGTTCTGGCGTCGCTGTCTATGAATCAGGAAAGCTCAGTAAGATGTACCATGGCTTGCACGCGGTTGAAGGCACTAACAATACGGCTGAGCTAAATGCCTTGCACCAGGCCATGCTGATTGCGGCCGAGAAGCTTAAAGAAAACAAAAAGGTTCAGATTTTGTCAGACTCAACCTATTCAATTAAAGCGATGACGCAGTGGGGACAAAGCTGGAAGCGAACTGGTCGAATGGATGGCAAGGGAAAACCTCTCGCTAATGCTGAGCTTATCCGAGAGATGTTTGATGTGTACAGCATGATAGGGTCAAAAATCGACATAACACATGTGTCAGCTCACGTTGGCATTGAAGGCAACGAGCTTGCAGATCGACTATCTACGCTGGCGATCAGAGGGGAAATAACGGCCTTTGTAGAATATAATAATTTGAGTGTGAGCGAGTTGCTAGCAATTTAAAAGTCCAATGCCCACACTTGAGCTGCCAGCCGATTTAGCAAAAACTCGGCATCGTAGTTTACCTCTTCAAAGACAGATTTTTTCTGACTTTATGAGGCCGCTATTTTCACATAGCGTTTCTCGCCTTTCTCGCCTTCCTATAGCCATTGTCTATTGCTCAGCAGACTTGAGACATTAATAGTATTTAATAATGCCTTACGGTAGATATGACGCTTTCGTCTGGCTAAATTCATCGAAAGTCACTTCGACATAGTCACTTCACGTAGTCACTTCACGTAGTCACTTCGACATAGTCACCTCTGACCGAGTATTCCCGCGCCTGCAAATAAATACCTCTCACAATGAGGTGCTCATCTCCTGTGATCATACCCTCGAACGATAGGTAGTCAGCACAACATCTGGGGTGTCATTCGTTGTCAAAAGGCTGTTGCGCACAGGTGCGAGATTCTATCGCGGGACCGGATCAACTACTGCATCGACACTAAGACCGAAAGAGCCATGGGCTTCCCTCGAACCAAGAAAAAGCAGAACAAGATAAGGCTCAGAACCCGCCTTCGAGGGCGCTAAGGTTTACCAAAATCTTGCCTGTTTTTGTCAAGCTTAAAAGCTGCCTCTGCCACATCGAACACACCAGCCAGAGCGACTATGCTAGTTACTGCAAAGCGCCCAAAATCTTTTGCCGCTTCGCTGAACTTAAGCTGTCTCAGGTCACTTGTACCGACCCGAACGTCATTCAGGTTATTGAAGAAATCTCGAATGCCTGCCTTGGCTTCTTTTGGTGTGTAGCTTCTATAGCTGCTCGCTAACCGCCTTGTTACGCCTCATCGAAACCGGAGTTGAAGCCATAAGTGAGTCGATTCATTTTCTCAAACGGGTCGTTCTCCGTTGCTGCATAAAGTGGCGAGCCGGTGAGAATCAGCAATAAAAAATTTCCAAAGCCATTCCTACGGGCTTGAATATTCCTAGAGATATTTCCTGCCGCATTCCCCGCGATAACCGCTGCGGAAATGCCTAAGACAACAATTCAAAAGGGACTGCAATTACAAAAAGTCCACTATTAAAAAGGTTAGCTCATTAGAATACTCGATTTTCAAAAGTAACCAAGGCACGGGTACAGAAGATAATAGGCTAAACCTACTCATCTTTAGCGGGTGGTTTTATCGAGCGCTGCAGTAGCTGCTAAATTCTACTAACGAAACCTTCAACACCTCATAGCATTGATTTTATTGGTTTTATCAAGCCAACGCACTGCTTCAAGCCTCTGCATAATGGCGCAATTTTCATTTTTCAAACACACTGTGGATGATAAAATAGTTTGTCATCCACAAAGGAGAGGTTACTATAGATATATGAAGACGTATAAATCAAAAGTGCTCGCTATGTTTTTACTGGTCGCCATGTGCGGCCAAGTTGTTGCGTACCCTTTATTATTATGCCCTGACATGGAGCCCAGCTTTGCCACGGCTAACCCTGCGCATCCTTTAAGCATGGATCATCACGCAGGTCATATCGCGGACAATACGTCTCAAAGTGAAGAAGTAAAGAATCATATTTGCAAACTGTGCGTCAGCTGTAGCTCCGTTTCAGTTTCAGAATATGGGGCAGCTAACAATCAATTAGCTGCCAACATCACTGTTACCGGCTACACAAACCCCCTTCCCAACTCAAGCCTTGAAAACCCATTTAGACCACCAATAGCGGCCTAACATAGGATTAGTGCGCCTGCACTTTCTCTATAGGCATTCCTATTAAGAATAGCTCTTCGCTCTAATCCAGTTCTGATTCTCTGTTGGTCAGGAATTCTTTCTATGATGTGGATTTTTTAAGCGAAGAGTATTTCAATGAATATTTCGAAATCACGACTATTTTTAGCTGCCTACTTATCAATTTTTCTCAACTTTGGGCCAAATATTAGCTGGGCCCAAAACGAACTGTCACTGGAGCAAGCGGTCTCTCGAGCGGTGATAGATGATGAGTGGATAATAGCAAATGAGTTAATTGAACTCTCGTTGTCGCAGGAGTCAATTTCGGCAGGCCAACTTCCCGACCCTAGAATGTCTGTTGGTTTATCAAACATGCCTCTTGATACCTTTAACCTCAACCAAGAGCCGATGACTCAACTTCGTATTGGCATCAATCAGACATTCCCTCGTGGCGACACGCTCGCACTGCAACAACGCCAAAAAATGCAGCAAAGCGAAATAAACCCTTACTTACGCGACAACCGCAAAGCCAATATAGCTGTTCAGGTTTCTATTTTGTGGCTCAATACTTTCTTGGCTCAACAGTCAATTGAGCTAATACAGAATGACAGAGAATTGTTCGAGCAGTTGGTTGACCTAACAGGTGTCAGGTACACCTCCGCAGCAGGATTAGCGCGACAACAAGATTTAGTAAGATCTGAGTTAGAGCTTACCCGATTAGATGATCGGCTCGCTATGCTTCGTCAACTGCAGAACACTAATAAACAAAAGCTATCACAGTGGCTCCCCTATCAACTACTTGGAAAGTCGCTTTCTTCAGTAACACCGGACATCGAACCTCCAACAACTCGCCTAACTAGTTTGGGCCAAGCAACTGATTTTTTTGCTAATCACCCCACAGTTCGTGCGCACGATAAGCGAATACAAATTGCTCAGACAAAAGTTTCGTTAACACAGCAGAGCTTAAAGCCAGCGTACAGTGTAGGAGCATCTTATGGCTACCGAGACAACGCACCGATGGGCAGACAGCGAGCAGACTTTATCAGTCTCGATTTGAGCTTTGATATCCCATATTTCACTGAGAAGCGACAGAAACCAAAGATTAGAGCTAGCCGCTATACCGCTTCTGCCCGGCAAACCGAGCGGATACTTCTGTTCAAGGAACTCTTCTCCAACTACCAGCAAGCAAACGCCCAACTCGACGTACTCGATGAACGAAAAATACTTTTCGAAGACGTTTTGTTAGATCAAATGAACGACTTAACCGAGACAACATTATCAGCATACACCGCGGACGAGGGGGATTTTGAAGAAGTAATGCGAGCCTATATCGGCGAGCTAAACGCCAAAATTGAACTTCTTGAGATCGATGTAGAGCGCCAAAAGGTAATCTCTAGGCTTAACTATCTAACAGCAACTTCAGAAAATTAAGGAGCTTGGAAAATGAGTAAGACAATAAAATTCGTTATTTTAGCTGGAGTTATAGGCGTAATTTTAGGCGGCAGCGGGAGTTTTCTTTTGACAGGTTCTAGCGATACAGCTCAGCCGCAAGAGGCAAAACCTCTTTATTGGGTTGCCCCTATGGACCCAACTTATCGCCGAGACCAACCGGGGAAATCACCTATGGGCATGGAGCTTGTCGCTGTATTTGACAGTGGGCGAGGAGATTCAAGTGGCAAAGGCATAGTTTCTATCTCTCCTGCGGTTGAAAACAATCTTGGGGTTCGCACTGGAGAAGTTGAGCTCGGGCCTTTTAAGAGCAGCATCAGAACAGTGGGGTATGTCCGCTTTGATGAAGACAAGCTTATACACATGCACCCAAGAATAGAGGGCTGGATAGAGGAGTTAAATGTTAAAACAGAAGGAGAGTTTATTGATAATGGCCAGCCAATCTACTCAATATACTCACCCGAACTTGTCAGCGCGCAGGAAGAATTATTGCTGGTCATGGACCGTCAAAATCAGCGACTGCGCCTTGTACAATCTGCTGAGGAGCGCTTATTAGCATTGCAGGTACCCCAAAGCCTTATCGACCGTGTAAAAACCGAGAAAAAAGTGTTTAGAAATGTGACCGTGTATGCACCTCAAGGCGGCCTTGTAGCTGAACTGAGTGTACGCGAAGGGCAGTTTGTTCAACCTGGCAACCCTATACTCTCGATTGGTGTTCTTGATGAGGTATGGGTAATAGCGGAGGTGTTTGAGCGTCAGGTGTCTCTTGTATCCGAAGGTGATCAAGTGACGATGACATTAGATTATTTACCGGGTCGAACTTGGCAAGGGGTGGTGGACTTTATCTACCCCACTCTGGATGCAGACACGCGCACTGTAGCGGTGAGATTACGATTTAGCAACCCAGATTTGAAACTAAAGCCTAACATGTTTGCACAGATCACTATTCAACATAGTGAGGAAAATAAGCTAGCACTGCTTGTGCCGAATGAATCAATAATTCGAACCGGCATACAAGACAAGGTCGTGATTGCTATGGGCGAGGGTAAGTTCAAATCTGTCAACGTTGCATCAGGCCGACGAGGCGATTCTAAAACCGAAATTCTACAAGGACTTAGGGCTGGCGACCGCGTTGTGACGTCTGCACATTTCCTTATTGATTCTGAATCGAGTATCACCTCAGATTTTCTGCGCATGACACCTAGGGACGAGCCCCCTATGGACCATTCCGAACATGAAGGAATGAACGCCATGGATGACTCAGAGCAAGCAAAAATGAACGCAATGGATCGCTCAGAGCATCAGCAAATGAACGCCGATGAAAGTGCTATGCCAGCGGCATCTGCCTCTGCTGAACATAACGACTAAGGCAAAGGAGGCTGGAGAAAAAAATGATTTCAAAGATTATTCATTGGTCGATTAACAACCGATCTTTTGTGTTGCTGCTGACCGCAATGCTGATTGCCCTGGGCGCGTACTCTATTCGGCAAACTCCGATAGACGCAATTCCGGACCTGTCAGATGTCCAAGTGATTATTAAGACACCTTACCCAGGCCAAGCCCCCCAGGTGGTTGAGGACCAAGTGACTTATCCGCTGACCACAGCAATGTTATCAGTTCCAGGCGCTGTCACAGTTCGTGGCTTCTCGTTTTTCGGCGACTCATATGTGTACGTAATTTTTGAAGATGATACCGACTTGTACTGGGCTCGCAGCCGCGTACTGGAATATCTAAATCAGGTCTCTGCTGACCTGCCAGCAACGGCAAAGCCGCAACTTGGACCGGATGCGACAGGTGTTGGCTGGGTATACCTCTATGCCTTGATTGATCGCACTGGCCAGCATGATCTAAGTGAACTCCGAAGCATTCAAGACTGGTTCTTAAAGTACGAGTTACAAACCGTCTCAGGGGTATCCGAGGTTTCTACTATTGGCGGCATGGTTAAGCAGTATCAAATCCAAGTGGATCCAGAAAAGCTCAGAGCATTCGATATCCCGCTAAGCCATATTCAAAGCGCGATACGCCAAGGCAACCAAGAGGCAGGGGCTTCGGTGGTTGAGATGGCTGAGGCGGAATACATGGTGGTAGCCGATGGCTATTTATCGAGCATCGAAGATCTTCAAAGCATACCTCTTGGGATGAACAAGAACGGGACTCCTATTCTTTTGAAAGACATCGCTGACATTAACTTAGGTCCGCAAATGCGAAGAGGTATAGCAGAACTAAACGGCGAGGGCGAAGCCGTGGGTGGCGTGATTGTCATGCGCTCAGGTGAAAATGCAGCCGAGGTCATTCAAACAGTTAAAGACAAGCTCGAAGAGCTAAAAGAAGGCCTGCCGCCGGGGGTCGAAATTGTGACGGTTTACGACAGATCAGGGCTTATAAACCGCGCAGTTAATAATATTTGGGAGAAGTTAGTAGAGGAGTTTATTGTCGTTGCCCTTGTCTGCATAATCTTCTTACTTCACTTTCGCTCCTCACTTGTTGCGATTATTAGCCTACCAATTGGAATACTGGCAGCCTTTACTGTCATGTACTGGCAAGGTATCAATGCGAATATTATGTCCCTAGGCGGAATTGCTATAGCAATAGGCGCAATGATTGACGGCGCCATTGTGATGATTGAAAACATGCACAAACAGATAGAAAAGACTCCACTCACTGACGAAAATCGTTGGGAGATTGTTGCAAAATCTGCAACCGAAGTTGGACCGGCTCTATTTTTTAGCTTGCTCATAATCGCACTTAGTTTCCTGCCAGTGTTTGCCCTTGAAGCACAGGAGGGGCGTATGTTTTCTCCACTTGCCTACACAAAAACCTATGCAATGGCCGCGTCTGCATTCTTAGCTATCACCTTGGTACCGGTTTTAATGGGGTATTTTATTCGTGGCAATATCCGCGCCGAAAATGGAAACCCGCTTAACCGCATGATCATTGCAATCTACCGACCTGCGATACGAGGGGTGTTGAAGTTTCCGAAGCTGACCCTGGTAACGGCCTTGCTGATAACAATTGCTGGGTTTTGGCCTGTTTCGCAAATAGGGAGTGAATTTATCCCGCCTTTGGATGAAGGCGATCTTATGTACATGCCAACCACGTATCCTGGGATCTCAATAGGTAAAGCGAGAGAGTTACTGCAGCAGACGGACAAGCTAATAAAGACTGTGCCAGAAGTAGACACTGTTTTTGGTAAAATGGGCCGAGCTGAAAGTGCCACCGATCCTGCCCCACTCACTATGATTGAAACGTTTATTCAATTGAAACCTCAAGAGCAGTGGCGAGAGGGGTTAACAACGGCTAGCTTAATTCAAGAGTTGAATTCCCTAGTGCAGATACCTGGCCTGACGAATGCCTTTGTGATGCCTATTAAGACGCGGATAGATATGCTGGCCACGGGAATCAAAACACCAGTAGGTATCAAAATTGCTGGGCCGGACCTGTCGGTCATTCAGTTAATCGGCCAAGAGTTAGAACGGGTATTAGAAAATGTACCTGGCACTGCCTCCGTGTATTCTGAGCGGGTCGCTGGCGGTCGCTACATTAAAGTCGACATACAGCGAGATCAAGCGGCGCGCTACGGATTAAACATTGCCGACATCCAGCAGATCGTATCCACAGCTATTGGCGGAATGAATATCAGTGAGTCAGTCGAAGGGCTTGAACGCTACCCCATTCGGCTTCGCTACCCTCAAGCCTATCGAGATTCGGTGGAATCTATCGCTATGCTCCCCCTTGTAACGGCTAACGGCCAACGACTAGCTTTAGCCGATGTCGCAAAGGTCTATGTTGAAGATGGCCCTCCGGGGATCAAAAGCGAGAATGCGCGCCTGAACGGCTGGACGTTTGTCGATATACAAAATGTAGATGTTGGCACCTATGTTGAAAATGCCCAGCAAATAGTAAGAGATCAGGTTGAATTACCACCGGGCTACTCGCTAAATTGGTCCGGTCAATATGAATATATGTTGCGAGCAAAGGAAAAACTGACCTACGTTATTCCTTTAACACTGGCGATCATCATCATTCTTCTTTACGCGAATTTTAGAAGTTTTATAGAAGTCGCGCTCATTATAGGAACACTTCCCCTCGCGCTCATTGGCGGGATTTGGCTGATATATTTAAATGACTTTAATTTTTCTGTTGCGGTTGGGGTTGGATTTATTGCGTTGGCGGGAGTGTCAGTAGAAATAGGCATGATCATGCTTATTTACCTCAACCAGTCCTATCACACCATGCTGGATGACTGCAGAACTCATTCGAAAACTCCAGACCAAGAAATGCTTAGCGAAAGCGTCATTCATGGCGCGGTCATGCGCGTGCGCCCCGTTATGATGACGTCAGTGGCAACAATCGCAGGCCTACTGCCCATCTTCTTTGGCACTGGAACAGGTTCAGAAGTCATGAGCCGCATTGCCGCCCCAATGGTCGGAGGAATGGTTTCGGCCATTATTCTCACTCTACTAGTGCTGCCCGGCGTTTATTTTTTCTGGCGCCGCTACGATTTAAAAAACTACGCCCCTAACTCTCTTGAGAAGAAGACGAAATGATCAAACAAAAAGCACTTAGTCTATTTATTCCGGAGCAATTGACGTATTTGCTGCAAGCTCGGTGATGGCTCACACAGCATTAGCAATAGCCGAACCAAAGTACGCTGCCGTGGTTATGGAAGCCCCTGAGCAGCTTGACCTAACATTCACGCAATCGGTACGGCTATTGAAAGTGGCAATGAAGATGTGTGAGACGGATTTAGACGTCGGATTTACCCCGTTTGCAGCGGCATCTGAAGTTTTGGCAATTTCGTTGTCTGAACTTAAAAACAGAAGCTATGAAGTCAATTGGACTGTAATGGGCGACGATAACCATCAAGTTCAGGGGAAGCTTTCGTTCGCTGTTGGAATGCATAGCAATCATGCCTCCCGTGAAGGAACTAGCCAAGAGAACCATGAAAGCCACTCAACAAGCAACCACAGCCACTAAGGCCAGCTGAGCCAAAAACAGAAGCTCTATGCTCTCACAGGACCATAGAGCAAGTTAGTAACAGTGCAACACAGCGGCCTTGCTTCTTTTGAGCCATATGTCAGGCTCGCCGACCCACCTCAAAATTCACACAAAACTAGACTGAAACCCAAGCTCCCGTTCCGAGCTTCTTACTGATCCATTTACTTTTTCTAGCCTGCTTTTCGGCAGCTTTTGTTACCCGCCGAAATAGCAATCACTCTCTATTAATTGTAAGCGGCCCTGAGGTGATGAATATAAAAAGGATTAGAAAAGCAGTTAAAAAGTTGAATTGATACGTTACACGCTCCGCTTAACTGTCCCTGCCTAAAGACAGCTACACCAAGGACAAACTTGTTAAACTTTTTTCAATTAAGCGGTTTTTTACTAATTAGAATCTTAAGAAGACCTATTTTTCGCGCCTAATAAGGCTCGATTACAAGGCTACTAATACCGATTTTTTTCTTAACTTAATAGAGTTCAATCTCTGGTGCCCACCGTCCGAGGCACTAGCAGAATTCACCGAAGAAGCTCATGAAATCCCTGGCTTATGGGACTTCCTGTTTATAGCTATCTGTGCGTTCGCGGCGCTTTGATAACACTATTTTGTGAAAGGCAACACCTTGCGGCGCATGTTTCTCAACTATTTATTCGAAGACAAAACCCATTCAGTAATCACAAAAGTTCGCTTTAATTATTTAAGTTGAAAAAATGAACAATCGTTGGGGAGCGGATATGCTGCTCTTCCAGCAACACTCCCTACTGCCCCCTCGCCCCTTCTTCACCCTCATCTTCCCTGCATCAACGGAAGCGCTGCTAAAGGCTGCCCCGAACATCCCAAGCTTCTTCGATGCGCTTCCAGTCAAATTGACTCCGCTCTTCCGTCCTAAGGAAACTTGCACTTACACGGCCTGTTAGGTCCAGCACCGTGGCTTTGCCCCCGTTCAGCTTTAGGTCAGCGCTCAGTCAAAGTAACTGTAACTGTAACTGTTAGCAAAACTGAAGGCCGATGTAATCATCAACGCCGGATTTTTCGGCTATAGAAAAACTGAGAATTCTCCATGCGACTCACGTACACTCCCCCGCATTGCTGTTTTTCTAAAAGCTTTTGTTCAGAGCCCTCTTCTTCGTGGGTTTACAACTTCTGCCTGCTATAGAAAATAATGAACGGAGGACACACTAGTCTAAGTTGATTAAATACGATTTTCTAAAAAGCAGGAACCAAAGATTTTAAAATACCAAGTTACTTATTATCTAGTCGCTGCCGGTTTCGTTCTTCTCCTTAACCTGATTGCTCTTATTGGCCTGCAGATAAACTCTCGCAGCACGGCAAAGGACTACTTGCGTCTCACTAGTGCTGCGGTAGCAATCGAAGCGCTAAGACAGATTCCAACCTTGCTTCTGACCTACAATCCTGAGTCTTTCTCGGCGGCACTTCTGCTTTTCTTTCTGCAGTTTGCAGCTTCTTGGGTACTGCTTTGTGCGATTATCCGCAAAGAAAGTAAATTTAGACCTGACCATAAAATACTTCTCAGCTCTTTATTGATCCTCTTCGTCATTGGCTTCAGCTTTTCTGTTGTGAGTGGGTTTCCACAATCAAAACTTGAGTGGCTTCCAATTACTTTGCCCGCAGTTTTTACTGTACTGGCAATTCTCTGGAAGACTTATCATACGAAAATTGCGGCTTTATCGGGAAGGATACTTTTAGTTCTCAGCGCCCTCTCAATCGCCTCTATTCGGGCAGCACTACTCGTTGTCGAATCAACTGAAATGGTTTACTTGCTGTACTATTTAGATGTTCTTGTTTTTCCAATACTGGTGTCAGCACTGGTCCTAACAGAAATAGAGAATGCCCATTTTAAAGTCAGTGAAATACTCAGAGAAAAAATACGCTCGGAGAAAAATTTGAAGTTCGCTCTCAACAACTCTTTAGATATAATTCTCACTGTAAACAATGCTGGTTTATTGTTAACTTGGAACAATCTGGCCGAAAAAGTTTTTGGATACACAGACGCGCAAACAATTAAAAAGATTCATATAGACGATCTTTTTTCTGGCAATTATTGTCACAAAAACGAAGATAGAGAAACAGTGCTTGATGCTGTTATGGAAGGGAGAGATGGAAAGAAATTTGCTGTTAATGTGAGAATGAAAGCCTTCATAGAGGACGGGGAATCCTATGCGATATACGTCATTAAAACCCGTGAAAAAAGTCATTAGTAGTCCGAACTGCAGCGCCCTCATTTGCATTTGAAATGAAAGGCGACCCAAAGAAATCGTCTATTTAACCCCGTCACCCAACAATTATGAAATCTCGGCATTACCTTTTTATTCGGTCAAAAAACCCATAAAAGACTTGCCAATAGCGTGTTGTCGCTACCCAACCCCCCGTCGGCGTAATCTATTTTCGGTTTTGGTCCACCTTCAAGATTCGCCGACAGAAAAACGCTTAGAGTTCTTCGTGCCACTCAAGTAGACTGCGCAACCTCGAGAGTCCTCATAACCCGTTTTTCTTCAATTAGACGCCTCGTGGGCCAGAATTTTCTCTCTCATTTATCACACTGATCAATTAGCATAACCAACCGCGACTTTCAGAAGTCCATTGAAGGATTAACAATGAACAGACTATGGGCCAATAAAATGATCGCTATTACGGCGCTGATGACCGTCGTACTTATACCTATCCTCTTGCTTCTTTGGTGGTATGCCTCCTCGCTATAGAGTGCGAGAGTAGGCAACCTAGCAGGTTGCCCGAACTGTAATATTCAAGCTAAAAACCGCAATCCTCCGGCGCTACTGCGATTGTAGTGACGGTGATCCCATCGCTCGCTTTATAGACGAAATCAATAACCACCCCCATTTTCAAAAAAGACAGATTATCGTCCAATCCGCATGCGTCGCTGACTGCTGCTGCGTTAACTTGACGTAAAAACGAAGCTGCTTCAACCTCAACAGAAGAACGAGATAATAGAGTATAGTTGTATTGAAACCTGTCGAGTGATGCGACAGCGCTGTTTAGGCGAATGTTTGAATCGGTCATCATAGGCAACGTAGAATTGATACGGTCTGCCGCCGCGTTGAGCACATCAAGTTTACTTGGCGAGACCGCCATCGTACGTTGAGATTCTAAGGCGATAAAAGCACTAGATTCTTGCGAATCGTACCTTTCTTCAGATAGTGACCCTAGATTTACGTATACACTCGCCACCGCCATGACCGTTAACACGGCCCCAACTTGCTTGAATCTCAAAAACTTAAAATAATACCCATAAAACAGAACCCAGGTGCCGCAAAAAATTGCGCCAACCTCAACACCCGGACCGGGTCCATAATCTATAGCTAAGAGGATATATAAAAGACCGCCAGCAATCACTGTTGCAGGCACTAGTAGCGCAATTGATACTCCAAATTTTTTTCCAGTATTAGTCAATTTTTTACTCTCGATGCTATTTCGACGGGATGCACGCAGCGTTTAGTTAATGAGGCACACAAAGCAGCTACATTAAAAGGCTTGTGATGGACTAAACAAGGGAGCACTAGCAAGTTATTAGTTTAAGACTCTACCCCCCCAGACGTTTGATGATAGCAATAAGGACGAGTATGTTCAGTTATTAACTTACTATTAACGGATTAGACACCTCTTAACCCCTCTTGCTTCTCCAAGACATCCTAGCGGGTTCGCGGGGCAGCACACTGGAGAACTGAAGATGATCACTTTTTGGTGAGTGTCTCGGTGCGGTTCACCACTGGCCTGCTCGCCGCTAAGCTGGGCGCTCTATTTCCATCATTAGCACCATTAGAACCGTAGAGCGACATGATAAAATTTGACCTTGCTTACAGCCTGATTTCCGCCACTTTTATAGTTACCTTGAACTTGGTGGTGTTTGCCAGCCTCAGAGCAGGCTATTCAAGCAACAAAAAAACCTACCTAGCACTATAAAGGTGAGTCTTGGCTGTTGCGGCGTTGCGGCAACTTCCTGAATATTATATTGGATTATACCCAAATTCGAATATGCTCTACTTTTATCCGCTCTTGTTCAGTTTGCTGCATCTCTGATTTTCTTATGCGCACTCAACCTTATTAAGGGTCGACTCACCAGACGAATTAAGAGTCATATCTTCAGCTATATTGGCTTTTTTGCACTTTGCCCTTCAGTGCAGCTGATAAATGAACAACCTGAAACCTTGGCCATGTTGTACCTATTTGGGGACCCTGCCACACTTAGTAACGCAGCTATTGTTTGGAAATTATCACCATCGCTCAGAGAGACTCTGCAAGCCGGGGCCTTTTGATGCTGAGCAGCCTGTTACTTTTGCCCGCGCGCATCTCGATTTCAGCGATTGAGTCGATCGCTCTAGTCGATCTCTTTTATTATATGGATGTTCTGTTGTTTCCTATTACGCTGCTGACTCTTAATCTCGACGAAATCGAAAAAACAAAAAAAATGGTTTCTGAGTTACTTATTGAAAAAAAACAATCAGAAGAACATCTTCAGTTTATACTTGATAATTCAATCGACATAATACTAAATGCTTATACCTTTGGCCCTCATTTCCTGGAATAAGCGAGCCGACGGAATGTTTAGCTAAAGTAGATGCCAAACAATCGGCAAGGTCCATGTAGACGAATTGTTTTATGATAACTACTGGCGCCATAACACAGACGAATTTAGTGCTTTTAATCAACAATGGAAAACATTGTCGGGGGTGAGGGATTTTATCCTCAATGTGGGAATAAAAACTGCGAGCAAAGAAGGCTAAAATTATAGTGTCTATGTAATCCACTAAGCTGCAACAAAAACGCCGAATCAAAAGTCTTCGGCTAATTCTATGGTAAGCGCGATGCAAAAAGCGACACAAGACTAAGGACGGGGATATGAAAAAACAGTCAAACTTACAACGCTGGATGGACTGGCTAAAAAACGATCATTCCGCTGAAGGCCTAGAGGCGCTTCTATCAGATGATGTGACTTTTTTTAGCCCGGTTGTTCATACACCACAAGTTGGAAAAAAAATTACAATGGCGTACCTGCTTGCAGCAGGAAACACTATAGGCAACGATACTTTTCGCTACATGCAAGAACTGGACTGTGGTGAACACGGGGTTTTGGAGTTTGAAACAGAGATGGATGGCATCCATGTTAACGGTGTCGACATAATCGAGTGGAATTCCGATGGAGAAATCGTCAAATTCAAGGTTATGCTCAGGCCTCTAAAAGCCGTACAAATGGTTCACGCCCAGATGGGTAAAATGCTCGAAACCATGAAATAGCACGTCCCTTGAAATGCTCTATAAACTGAGATTCTAAGCTCCACCCCTGCACCGATTGAATCAGAAAAGCACGGCCCCTCGATTGGCTTGAAGCATTCGTCTCCTTGACATCACTTGCAGATTTTTGAAAAAGCAATTGAGTGAATGCCAACAATACGACCGAATGAACTGCCAGATAAGTGTGGCTTAATTGCTTTGCAACTATCAAAACAGTACTGCATCGCTAACAAATACTGTGTCGCCGTTTCTTAGCGCTGTGGCTTTCATGCCCTAACCCAGCCAGAGTAACCTTGTGGCCAACGCTAACTTGCTTACACCCTCTTTACTTTCTAGCCTTCATATTTTGATTTTCAGCCTTAAGCTCCGTAAGAATCGACCCTTGAGTTACGGGTGAAAACGTTCTTCACCCGTTAGTTAGGGTAACCGATAAGCTACCAATGATCCTGGAAAATCAGTTCGCGAACTGCCAATCTGAACAACGATGTACTGTTTGCCCTCGTGCAAATAAGTCATCATTCCATATTGAGCGGGCGCCGGCAGTGCAACGCTAGCCAAAAGCTCACCTGAAACCTTATCTCTGGCATTTAGGGTAAGCGGCTCGTCAGGAATGAACTGAACTCCCCCCTCGCTCATTGCTCTGGCTTGCACTAACACATCACCGGTCACCATTTGAATGGACCAACCCAAGCCACCACTTTCAGGTATATCTACTTCCGCTAGCAAAGGGTGGCTTGTAATCTGCTCTAGGGTGGGGCCAATAGGAAGTGACCATGTTTTTTCCCCGGTATTCATTTGGTAAGCTGTAAGCTGACTATCCATCGGTTTAAACAATCGCAGACCATCGATTGTCGGCATGCCACCACCGCCACGAGGTAACCATGCGGCTACTGTTCGACCGGTTGTTGGCGTGCTGTTTGGCGTTACACCTCCTTCTCCGGGCTTAGGATAGTTGGGGTTATCTCTGTCCGTTCCATTGGTCGGCTCCATAAATCCTGGAGCAAAACAGCTGCGACTATGGGAGCTGTACATCATGCCTGTGCTGGGGTCGGCGACCGGCGGATGAGGAATTACATTACCTGCACCGAGACAACCTATGTTGTTAGTGAAATCATTGCCGTGATTTCTAGGCAACGCGGGAACATACAAACCACCGATACGAAAGTCTTCAAGTAATGCTAGGGCCTGCTGTTTTAATTCTGGCGTATAGTCGATCACAAACTCTTCCGTCAATCCGTCGATAACAATTGGATCGACAGGTTGCGGCCATGTTGGATAGGGCTGAGTAGCAGCGGTCCAGTTTCCTGGGACTTCTGTCTGCATAACCGAACGTTCTTCAATTGGCCAAATAGGCTCTCCGGTTTCGCGGTTAAACGCAAAGACTAAACCCTGCTTGGTATTTTGAATAAGAGCGGGAATCTTCTGACCGTCCACAGTCAAATCCATTAGCATCGGCGGAGTCGGCAGGTCATAGTTCCATTGATCGCTGCGATGTATTTGATAGTGCCACCTGCGCTCGCCGGTTTTTACATCCAGCGCCAATACGCTGCCGCCAAATAGATTGTTCCCCGGCCGATGGCCTGAGTATGCCTGCACCGTTGATGCATTAGTCACCATGTACACAAGCCCAAGTTCTGGGTCTGCTGACGCCGGAGCCCAAGTAGAAATATCGCCTGAAAAACGCCACGCATCATTGAGCCAAGTCTCATGCCCAACCTCTCCTGGCCTCGGGATGGAATGGAATTTCCAAAGGAATTCCCCAGTTTCAGCGTCAAATCCCATGATATCCCCCGGCACATTCTCAATTCGGGTTTGACCGTAGCTAGGCTGATGACCAACAAGGACAACAACCACACCATTCACGACAATAGGCGGTGCCGACGCGGTAACCATGCCAAGCTCGCGCGGGATACCATAATCGGGATCGTACTGACCTCCTGCTACCACATAGTCCTGCCACGGACCCCAGTCTTCGACCAGCTTTGGAATCAGATCTATCACGCCGGTTTCAGGAAACTGACCAACAGGAAATTCAGACCCCCAATTCTCTAAAGGACGCCCTGTCTTGGCATCAAGCGCCCACAGGAAAAAGCCAGGGCTGGTGACATAGATAACACCTCGACCATTCACTTCAGCATAGGCAACACCTTTTCCGTAGGCCTGGCGTGGCGAGCGCTGATGGCGAATAGTTTCCGGCTCGCGGAAAGTCCAAAGGTTTTCCCCTGTCTCCGGATCAATAGCCACAACCTGCCGACGCGGGGTGGCCACCGTATAAAGTACACCATCAACATAAATAGGGGTCGAGCGAGAGAAGAAGTCTAAACTCGAGCCAAAATTATCGCCGCGCCATATCCAAGCCTGTTCCAGATCGGCGAAATTACTGCGATTTATTTGATCTAGAGGCGAGGAGCGAGTATGGCCAGCATCGCCGCCCAAATAGCGCCATTCACCATTTTCAGTTCCAGGCAAGCCTTGGCCAAAGCTAACGCCGCCAACAAGGCAATAAATAGCACCGGCAATTAATTTAGTGTAGCGACTAGTGATTTTAGGCCTGCGGGTAATCGTCATGGAACTATCCTTTGTTTTCTCATTGTTATAGCAATAGAGTAAAAGCTTGAGATTAGGAAGTCCACTCGAACAAGCGGTAATAACTGCTTGCGCTCAACCTTGGCAAACAGGCCAATACCTGCCTATTCAACCCCGAACTTAGACTGGGCTAAAAGACACCGCTTATTCACGGTAATGAAGCTCGGCAAAGTGATCACCAAGGTAAGCTGGTATTGCCGGATTTCTAGGTCACATGATGCGACCCTTGCATAATTGAAGTGCCCTGATTTTTAGAACTGTTTTATCGCTACGAAAAAAAAGGAATGGCAATTCAAGGCATATCAATCACCCCGCTGACGCTGTATGTCGAAGAAATGAAATTGGATTACCCTCTTTTCATCGGCGATGGACGCGACGATATGAAGGGTTTTTATGGACCCTTAATTGGCTTTCCAACAACAATTTTGGTCGATCGAGATGACAACAGCTGCCATTCTCATTCTGGCTATACCCCAAAGGCAAAATTTGAAGCTAAAATTCTATCCTTTTTAGAGTTAAATCCTTAAGCCTTTGGTTATTAGCAGCTTAAGTCCAATCCTACTCAAGCAATCGGGGCCAGGAGCATAGCGCTGAACGATTAGTGATTGGAGTAAATTTCGGCTGAGCTACAGCTAACGGAAGGTAAGGTAAAAGAATACAAAGCGCAGACCTAAATTGACTTTTACTCTAGTCGCCACATCACAAAACTATCAACTGCCTTGGCACTTTGTAGCATTCTCATAAGCGGAACGGCACGGGCATTCAGGGGCAGCGGCGGCTCAATTTCCTCATCTTGAGGCAAGGCTCCCTTTCTCACTTCATTTGACGCCGACACTTCAGCTTCTAACTGTTGCGCCAACGCTTTTTCAAGCGTGGAAATTGCATCTAAAATAGCTTGACCGCTAATCGACCCATCTGTTTCTGTTCCCTGGCCCATCATTGACACAAGCTGCTGTGCGATCGCGCTTTGCATGATGAAGGGGGCTGACCCATTACTTTCAAATTTAATAAACATGACTTTCTCTTCGCCTTTTGCAGTTGAATGAATAGCCGCCGACCTCGGCAACTGAAAAGCTGCACTCTTTCTCAAGTTCTAGCTGACCATCACTATCCTTGATAGCCGTTTTACGTTTTAGCCTCACAATTAGCCAAATTCCGCACCCAGAGACCAATAAGGTCAGTGTCTTTAGGGGTGAGTATACAATGCAAGGCAGCTCGGCTCGGCGACGGTCACATTAGAAGCTGGTCGCTAACTATGCAAGCGTATCGCTGCTGTGTTTTCGAAAAGCTCATCAAGGCATTCATTAAAAACTCACCATCAGCCAGCTATCGATGAGCTTAATCAACACCCAAATAAAGACTCGGTCCGCAACAAACAACGCACTAGAAATACCCAGCCCAGTGCATTAAGCTCAAGGGATGTCAGCACTTATTCACCCAACCACTAATCTCAAACACTCCGACCACCTAAATGTTGTGCGCGGCGAAGGTATTTATGTCTTCGACGACAAGGGCAAGCGCTATCTGGAGGGCCTTGCAGGTCTTTGGTGTTCGGCTCTAGGCTACGGCAACGATGAGTTAATCGACGCCATTACCGCGCAACTCAAAACTCTTCCATACAGCCATATGTTCGGCGGGCGAACCCATCAAATGGGCATTGACCTAGCAGATAAGCTTGCTGAAATGGTTCCTATCTCTGACGCTAAGGTATTTTTTGCCAATTCAGGCAGTGAGGCAAATGATTCCCAGCTCAAGATGTTGCATTACTATTTCAATGTCATTGGCAAACCGAAGAAGAAAAAAGTCATCAGCCTTGAGCGCTCTTATCATGGGGTCACTATGGCCTCCGCAGCCCTTACTGGCCTGCCGGCCATGCACACTCACTTCGATATTCCTGTCGATGCGCTCGGCATATTAAGAGCTGCGACCCCTTCTTATTACCACGGCCAGCAAGATAACGAGACAGAAGAGGGATTCGTGGCTCGTCTGGCCAGCGACTTAGAAGCAATGATTGAACAGGAAGGCAGCGATACCATCGCCGCCTTTGTAGCGGAACCCGTAGGCGGCGCAGCCGGTGTTATTGTCCCCCCTGACAGCTATTTCCCAGCCATACAGGAAATATTGGAACGCCACGATATTTTGTTTTGGGCCGATGAAGTTATTTGCGGCTTTGGCCGCACTGGCAATGACTTTGGTTCGACCACAATGAATGCCAAGCCGCAGCTAATGAGCCTAGCTAAGCAGCTGTCATCTGCTTATATCCCCATTAGCGCAGCCATCATTCCTGGCTTTATGTATGAGGCTATGCGCGAACCCAGCGCACAAGTAGGGGTCTTTGGTCATGGCTATACCTACACAGGCCATCCCACTGCCTGCGCTGCCGCCTTAAAAACCATTGAGATTTATCAGCGTGACAAGCTTTTCGAACACGCGGCTATTGTTGGTGCTTACATGCAGTCTCGTCTACACGAGTTTGCAGATCACCCCTTAGTCGGCCATGTTCGCGGCAAAGGACTGATCGGCGCCATTGAGCTGGTCGCAGACAAGAAAACCCGGACACCATTTGCAGACGCCAGTATCGGTGCACTTCTGAAGCAAACCTGCCAAGACCATGGCTTGTTAATCAGGGCCGTTGGCGGCAACTGCATCGCTTTCTGTCCACCCCTTATTATCACCGAGTTACAGATCGACGAAATGATGGGCCTGTTTAGCACCGCATTAGATGAAGCACTGATTTACGCAAACGCACAGGGCCTATTAACCCTTCGCTAAAACGCAGTTTGCAAATCGATTACTGGGGACCCGCTGCAAAAAAAAATAATAAATGGAGCCAAGAATGACAACTCACCCTCTAAACCTGACATTAGCTCAATCGTTTTCGAAAAACAGAATTGTCCTGCTCTTATGTGCCTCCTTCTTTCTCGGTGCATGCGATCAAGGTGCCAGACCTACACAGCCCAGCTCAAGCCAGGGCTCTCCTGTAAAAACCGTAGATCTAATCCTCACCAACGGCAAGGTTCTCACCGTTGATAATAAATTCTCCATTCACAGCACTGTCATAGTCGATGCTGGCCTGATCGTTGAAACAGGCACAGCGGCGTTACTGGAGAACTATCAAAGTGACAATACAATAAACCTTGATGGCAAAACCTTGATGCCGGGTTTTATCGATTCTCACACCCATATACGGGGCCGGCCTCAGCGCTATATTGAATTATCAGAGGTAACTTCTATTGCTGAAATTCAGGACCTTATCCGCGCAAAAGTTAAAGAGATAGGTGAAGGGGAGTGGATCACAGGCTATGGCTGGTCGGAGGATGAATTGAACGAAGGACGTCGTCCTCTTAAAAGTGATTTAGATTTAGCCGCGCCACTTAATCCAGTGACTTTTACACGGGCTGGCGGTCACAGCGCAGTGGTTAATACGCTAGCACTCCAGCTAGCACAAATCAGCCTTGAGACTGAGCAGCCGGAAGGGGGAATTATTGAGCGAGGAGAGGATGGAGAGCTCAATGGCATTATTCGAGAGCGCCAGGAAATCGTTGGTAAACTGGTTCCAGATTCCACTTATGAAGAGATTATCTCAAGTTTGGAAATAAACTTGAACGCCTTGCTTAAAAAGGGCATCACCAGCATTACCGACGCGTCGAAAAAGCCCGATGAATATCTGATGTTTGAGGAGTTGTATGACAACCCAGAGCTACCCCTTCCGAGGGCGGCTATTCAGTTTCAATGGAGCGACCCCGCTGCTATTAACAACCTAAAGGATCGTGTTGGGGGTGGCACCGACATGCTCAAGATTGGCCCTATAAAAGTGTTTGCTGATGGCGGCTTTACCGGGCCAGCCGCTTATACATTGGAGCCGTATGTCGATCAGGGTGAATACCGTGGTTATTTGAATATGCCTGAGTCAGAGCTGGTGGCTTTGTTGAATGAAATCCATGACGCCGGCTGGCAAATGGGAATTCACGCAATCGGTGATGCCGCCATTGTATTGGTGGTGAACACACTAGCCGATACCCTAGAGCGAAACCCTCGCGTTGATCACCGCCACTACCTCAACCATTTTTCTATGCGGCCCCCTGAACTGACTATGGAATTGATGGCCGAACACGCTATTCATATTACTCAACAGCCTAATTTTACCTATACCCTTGAAGGTCGCTATGTGGAGAACCTTGACGGCTGGCGCTTGCAACACAACAACCCTATTCGCTCACCAATGGATCATGGCATCACTGTAGCGATTTCAAGCGACATCCTCCCTATCGGTCCTTTAGTTGGCTTATATGCTGCAGTGACCCGCAAGGGCATGACAGGAGCTGTTTACGGCCCAGACGAAGCCATCACCATGACTGAGGCTATCCGCGGTTACACCCTACTCGGCGCCTATTTAAACTTCGAAGAGGACAGCAAGGGCTCCTTAGAGCCAGGCAAATTCGCCGATATGATTGTACTTTCTGATGATTTGCTCACTATTGACCCAGAACAAATCATGGACGTTTCGATAGAGCAAACCTTTGTCCATGGCAAGCTGGTATATACAAATGAATGACTCTACTAATCAAACCAGTTTTTTGCGCGTTCTTGGGCGCGCCGATGTTGTAGCTCTCGCGTTTGGCGCCATGATCGGCTGGAGCTGGGTTGTGCTTACCGGCGTGTGGATAACCTCTGCTGGCACTTTGGGCGCGATCACTGCGTTTCTGGCCGGCGGTGCCGCCATCACACTAGTAGGACTTACTTACGCTGAACTGGCCTCGGCCCTGCCTTTTGCAGGCGGGGAACATGTTTACAGCGATCGGGCTCTAGGCGCGAAAGCGTCTTTCATCTGCACATGGGCCATTATTTTGGGCTATATGTCGGTCATCGGTTTTGAAGCAGTAGCCTTACCAACGGTAGCTAGTTCCTTAGTCCCCGGACTAAACAAGGTTTATCTGTGGACTATCGCCGGTTGGGATGTGTACCTCACCTGGGTGCTTACCGGGATAGCGGGCGCCGTTATGATGACGACTATGAACATACTTGGTGTTAAGACGGTCGCTGTTGTTCAAACTACGGTAGTCGTGCTCATTCTTGTTGTGGGAGCGGTCTTTCTCTTGGGCTCAGGCCTCACTGGATCAGTCGCAAGTATAGAGCCGCTTTTTGTCGATGGCGTTAGTGGCATTGCAATAGTGCTAGTGATGGTTCCTTTTATGTTTGTTGGCTTCGATATTATCCCCCAAGCCGCAGAAGAAATTGACTTACCCTTTAAAGACATCGGCTCGGCCCTCGTGCTTTCCGTCCTTATGGCTATCGTGTGGTATGCACTGATTATTTTTGGAGTCGGATTGCTAGCATCCGACAGCGCCATGCTTGAAGCAGAGGTGCCAACTGCTACAGCTATGGGCATGATTTACGGTGAAGTAGGTGAAACCATCTTACTGCTTACTGGCCTAGCGGGAATCATCACCAGCTGGAACGCACTAATAGTTGGTGCTAGTCGCGCCGTTTATGCCTTGGCCAATGCGGGCATGTTGCCAGCATCGCTGGGAAAACTCCACAGCAAATATCGCACACCTGCCAACGCCATTTTACTGATTGGCGCTCTCTCTATCATCAGCCCCTTCTTTGGCCGCCCGGCACTAGTTTGGTTAGTCAATGCGGGAGGATTAGGCATAGTGGTTGCCTATATTTTTGTAGCAGTATCTTTCCTTGTGCTACGCCGAAGAGAGCCTGAATTAAAACGCCCATACAAAGCGCCCTTTGGGTCTGCTACCGGAATCGCTGCACTAATTCTCTCAATCGGCTTAGTATTTTTGTATCTGCCGGGAAGCCCCTCTGCGCTAATTTGGCCCCAAGAGTGGGGAATTATAATTTTTTGGATCGTTTTGGGCGCGTTGCTCTATGCGTTAGCGCGACTAAAAAATACCGCTTGAGGCATTACCTTTTGAGATATATTGGCGCTTTTTTCAGTCAGCTCAAACTTTACTGGGAGCTTATAGAAAAGCTTTTAATTTGCTATTATAGACATTGTCCAGATTTAACTCGACTAAGCCAACTCGGAAATAGATTCGTATGATTGCTCGCCACCCTTTAATTTCAAAACTAGTCCTTTTTTTGTGCGCCACATTTCTTATTGAAACGTCCTTTTCCCAAAGCGCAACTCTTGAAGGCACTGTGTTAAAAATGCCAGTCGTTGTCGTCGGCACTTTACAGTACTCGGTAGACTTGAACTTAGTAATAGGCAGCAACCCGATAATGTTTAGTTTAGCTGCCGCAACTGAAACAAGTGGAGGAGATCCGACCAATGCGCCTTTCCTTGAAGGTGCAGTCTTAAAGATCCCAACTTTGATTGTCAATGGTGTCGATTTTTTTGTGGACTTAACACTAACGAGTAACGACCCAATCTTATTTCAACTCACCAACTTTGGCCCTAATCCAGTTATTCCAACAAGTGCCGAGCTTAGAGCCCAATCCTTGATTCTTTTCCAGCAGAATGTTGAACAGCCTATTATCAACAGCCGTTGCGTTTTTTGCCATGTTCAAGGTGGTAATGCGGGCAATACCAATCTGGTCTATCAGCGCCAAAGCGCCTCCTCTACCGCGAATAATTTTCGCGTAATTGAAACCTTTATCCAATCTAGATCAAACGCTGTTGAGTATATTTTATCAAAGGCCTCTGGCACCATCGGCCACGGTGGTGGGGCTCAATTAAGCAAAAGCTCTTCTGAATTTGCGAATTTCAGCGAGTTTTTAGTCTTGCTGGCAAGCTCTCTGGGCGATAACTAAAGAAATTAATTGCGACAGGTTCTTGGGGCCGCGCCTAGCTAGCAGAAATATCTATTAGCTCGGGGCAACCAGTCAACAGGCAGGCGCTAGGATACAGGCTTCGAGTAAGCCGGATCTGACCTGGATCAGAATTTTGTTAATGGGGATGGCAAAGTACGACGTCCACAGCTGCCAGGATGAATTAGAGATGCAGGAACAGGAAATAAGAAAAAGACGAAAAAAGACTGCACTCTCTCATTTACTTATACGCTTCGCTTAATCTAGTCTGGCATTCCACGCGCTTTGCACTGTTAGTTTGGTGTCGGCTCTAGTCGCAGCAGCATGCCATCCACCTCATCCGTTAGAACATACAAATAGCCATCTGGGCCCTGTTGGACATCACGTATTCGATGACGAAGATTACGCAGCAGACCCTCTCTTCTTATTTCTTCACCACGGCTATTAAAAACAATACGCTCCAAGTGCCCCGTATGTGGAATTCTGCCTTCAAGCAGCGATGCAACAAACAAATTCCCCTGCCACTTGGGAAAGTGCTCGCCATCGTAAAAAGTAATACCGGCAGGCGCTATTGACGGCCACCACATCACAGTGGGGGATTCAAATTCAGCACGCCATGGCGCCGGGGAAACCCAGTCTCCCCGGTACTGGCGACTAAACGACACCAGCGGCCAGCCGTAGTTTGCACCTGGCTGAATAATATTTGCTTCATCGCCACCCTGAGGCCCATTTTCACTTGCCCATAGATCGCCGGTCTCAGGATGAACCGCAAGACCTAGTTGGTTGCGATGTCCGAGTGAGTAGACCTCGGGCAAATATTCCCCACTGCTAAAATAGGGATTATCATTGGCCGCGCTGCCATCGTCATTTAAGCGCAGCAGCTTCCCATAATGAACATCTGGATCTTGAGCGTATTCGCCTGTTGCCGCGAAAACATAGGCTCCACCCACGCTCATTAGAAGCTTTTTATCCGCTGTAAATAACAAGGCCGATGCTGCAATTGCGCTATCGACGCCCTTTGCAACAAATATTTCCTCGACATCGATGAGGCGATCTTCTACCAGGCGCGCTCTGGTTAACGCCACCGATTGGTTAGGCTCATCTTCATGAATTATTGATTTTGTGTAGGTCAGATAAACAATTTGATCATCATCAGGGTGCACTGCCACGGCCATTAAACCGGCCCGAAAAACATCGGAATAAACTTCTGGGACACCGCTAACGTCTTCCGCCAAAAGCTTACCTGCTCGAACTACACGGAGTTTGCCGGTATAGCGCTCAGTGATTAAAATGTCACCATTTTGACGAAAAGCCATTCCCCAAGGGTTGGCAAGCCCGGTAACAATTGGCACGACTTTTACTTGGTCCACTTCGAAGGTATTAATTACAAAAGGATCAGTGGGGGAGGGTGGCAAACCGAGAAACTCTTGCTCTTGCGGGCTGGAAGTCTCAACTTGCGTCAGACCTGCATCTACAGGCGTAGAAAAAGATTCTGGCTGACAACTGAGCATCAGTAAACTAGTCACAGGCAAGATTAGGGTTCGAAGACATCGGCTAGTATTTACGCTTATTAACATCGCGGGATTCCTTATTTTTGTTTTAGTTA
>CAJWGN010000021.1 GCA_913031035.1 uncultured Gammaproteobacteria bacterium | reverse complement strand
CTTGGTATCAATTCAGTCGCATTAGTGGGCTGCATATCGATCCCACTAACGATATGCTTTATGCCATTGATTCTGAATCAGATACTAACTATAACCCCGGTGGCTGGAGAAAAGGGCTGCGTGTCGGCGATGCTCGTACCGGTGAGGTTCTGTACTTTATTCCTGAGCATGTATCAGCCGACAGATCGTCAGGTATGGGTGGTGTTGGCTCAATGGGTGAAGGCGTAACTTCAGACCGCAATGGTGTCGTTTATGCGGGAGAAGTTGGACCTATTCAAGGAATGACTAGATTTATCCCTCGCCTGATTCCCTAAGTGGGTGGTGAATGGTGCCTTTAACGCAGACACCTTAGACTTACAAAAAAGCGGCTTGCTTAAACAAGCCGTTTTTTTTGCTCCAAAATCTAGCGCTAGTTACGTAATGGGCAGAGCTAGGTTTGGGATAAGAGGTTAGGTGGCGTTACGCAGCCCATACTCCGGGCATTTTTCTCATCTCTGTCTTCTCTCTCTTCTCTTACTTGCCCCAACCTTGGTATAGACAAATAAAGGGCCTTTTACTCTGTTAGCCCAATTGTGTAATGTAGCGAGATACAAACTAACCGTTAGGAATCTCTTATGTCTATTTCAAGACGTCGGCTTTTAGCCAGCGCTGTCGCGTGCTCAATGACCGCACTTGCACCCAGTTGGTTAAGCCTTAAATCTGCTTTGGCTCAAAGTCGGGCAGTAAAACCTGCTCCTATGATGCCCGAGCCTCATTTTATCGCCACAAACGGCATTGATATGGCCGTTTATGAAAAAGGCGAGGGATTACCCGTGGTGTTTTGTCATGGCTGGCCGGAACTTGCCTTTAGTTGGCGCAGTCAAATCGATGCGGTGGCGGCAGCAGGTTTTAGGGCGATAGCGCCGGATCAGCGGGGGTTTGGCTTAACCGGCGGGCCTGCGGATCCTAACTTATACGACATGCAAATTTTCTGTGATGACCTGGCAGGCATGCTAGATGCCAAGGGTATCGATAAAGCTGTCTTCGTAGGTCATGACTGGGGTGGGGCGGTGGTCTGGGCGATGGCTCGGTTGCACCCAGACCGTTGCCTAGGCATTGCGGGTCTAAACACTGCCGCGGGGCGTCCACCAAACTTGCCGGCATTAGAAAATGTAGAACCTTCTTTGATAGTCCTCACGCCCAATTATTATGTGGGAACTTTCCAAAAGCCGGGTTTTGCCGAGCAAATATTAGAAGCCGACGTTCGTAAAACATTTGACTTCATCCTGAGCAGGGGAGGCATTTGGAATAAGGAAAGCTTTTCGCAGATGCCGGAAAACTCCGATGAGAGGCAAATGAATCTATTGGCGATGATTCAAAGAGAAGACCCGCCGGGAGATCCGTTTATGTCTGATGAGGTGATGAACTATTTCACCGAAACTTATGAAGCAACAGGGTTCACTGGGGGGCTAAATTGGTATCGTGCGGTAGCTAAGCTGGGCCGAATAATGGCAAGTGCAGAAGCTAGGATTGAAGTGCCTTCTTTATATGTAGGGGCTGAAAATGATGTTATTTTGCCGCCTTCATCGGCGGATGGTATGGAAGATTTTATTACAGATTTAGAGAAATATACGGTGATGGACAGTGGCCACTGGACTCAGCAGGAAAAGCCAGAGGAGGTAAACCGAGTTCTAATTAGCTGGCTTAAACGCAAAATCATTTAGTCAATTTTCAGTGCGGCATAGACTGTGCTGATCAGTTCTTGGCTGCTATAAGGTTTTCTTACTCAGCCAAGCTCACCGATTTTTATGCCCCTAATTATGAGTTCCTCTTCTATATATGCGGAGCAAATAACTATTGGGCTGGTGGGCTGGTTAGTCTTGAAAGACTCAATTACCATATCGCTACTAGCGCCAGGTATCACTTTATCTATGCAAAGCAGGTCAAGTTGAGTTTTTTCTTATTTTATAGCCTTCATCGCTGAATTTCCGTCCGCGCTTTGGAAGATTTTAAATCCGGAAAGAGAAAGAGTGTCTGCTGTGGTCGCTAAGACTTTTGTATTATCTTCAACTAACAGAATTAATAAATCTTTGGTGCCTATCTGCATTAACTTATCTACCGACGGTAGGCCGGGACTTGACTCCTCAGATTGGGCAATCGGGATAAATAGCGAGATAGTTGTACCTTGGCCATATTCAGACTCCATCTGAATGTGTCCTTTCATACCCTTAATCAAGCCTTGCAGCAATGCCAGCCCTAAACCCGTGCCGCTGCCATTTTTTTTAGTGCTAGGATAAGGATCGAATATTCGTGATTTCAATCCCTTCTTAATGCCAGTGCCGTAATCAGAGACTGATGTCACGACGTATCCACTTGAACTTAGCTCGCCCTGATTGCGGTTTAAGGTGAGATATTTGCTGCCTATGGATATCTCGCCGGCTCCCATTACATCTTTAGAATTTCCGACTAGGTTAAGTAAAGCCTGTTCCAGTTCTGATTTATCAATGAAAATATTGCCAGGTTCAGCGTCACTAATCCGAAGGTCTATATCGGCAGTTAGCAACCGGCCTAATGATTCAGCCAGTGCTGTAATGAAAGATTTTATCTCTAAGATCGATTTTTTGCTTGGGTCTTTACGACCGAACCTAAGCAGACTACTGGTCAATTCGGCCGCATTCCCGGAAGCTCTAACAATAGACCTTAGTGATTTTTCAATATGCGTGGTATTGCTTGGGTCTAGTTGAGCGATTTCGGCAGAGTCCATTATGATCGCCAGGGAGTTGGTGAAATCATCAGCAACCCCGTTTACCATTTTTCCTAAGGCCTCTATGCGCTGAGTATCAGCGAGGTCATTTTGGGCTTGTAAGTAATCCTTTTCCGCTGCTTCCAGAGCAAGCCTCTGCTCCTGCTCGCGAGCTAATGAGTTTCGAAGTTCATCTGCTTTTTGATCAAGCCGGCTCACTATTATGGCTACGGCGACAGCTGAGGACCCGCCAAACAGCGTCATAAGTATGCCGCTGCGAATCCACACATAGGACAGGGGGCAGATGATTTCTGAGGCAGGGGCCATTAACCCGCTAGCCATCGAATAACCGACAATGGCAAACCCTGTCAGATTGATTAATAGAGCCGTAACGACTCCCCTTACTCCAAATATCAAACCCGCTAATAATAGAGCCCCTATTTGCAGTATCGCCTGAGAAACCGATATTCCGCCTCGGAAAAGCACTAGGCAACCAATCAGCGGCAGTCCTAAAATAAAGTGCCTTTGAACTCAAGGGTTAGTCTATCTCTTAAAAAAACAGAGCCGGAAAAACTAAGGGGGCTAATGATAGAGTCAAAATGCGCAGGGTAGAGTTGCCGCTAACAATGGCTGCAAAAATGACTAGCAGGGATATGAATGGCGCGTAAAGGCGGATAGCCAAATGGAGCTGTTGACTATGCGAAGTCGTAGTTCGTTGTCTGAATTGTTGCGAGCTACGCCGGCAGGAGTGATGATCATAGTCTACTTTAAAACGCTTAATAGACATCGATTACAGCGGAGCTTTTACATTCCTGCCGGAGAATAGTCTTGTTGGCTCGCTATTTACGCAGAGTTTCGGTTTCGTCTCTGATGCTTTTAAATTCGTTTCCTGCTCGCCATTTTGGATAGCTGGACGCATTGGCGAGCTTCTCGCCAACATTAAAGTACAACAAGAGGTCTTGGGCGCCGCCACTGAGATCCCAGTTTGGGTCGTATTCGTCACTGGGGGCGTGATAGCGGTTTTCATTATAGTCTTGGGCCTGCTGCGCGCCCCATTCTCGGCCAAACTCTATGCTGTCCTCACCGGTTTCGAGATAGAGCGCTGGCACGCCAACTTTGGCAAAGTTAAAGTGATCAGAGCGGTAGTAATAGCCACGTTCAGGATTGGGTTCGGGTGCTGTATAGCGGTTTTGGGTAGCTGCAGCGACCTCTAAATAGTCTTCTAACTCGCTGCTTCCAGCTCCAACTACGACAATGTCTTTCATTTTGCTGAAAGTGTTGAGCACATCTATATTGATATTAGCGACAGTTGTAGGAATCGGATAAATTGGATGCTCGGCATACCACTTCGATCCTAATAGCCCTGATTCTTCTGCTGTAACCGCAAGAAAAACAACTGTGCGCTCCGGCGGAGTCGATTCGGCATGCTGTTTGGCTAGGGCTAAAAGGCCCGCTGTGCCGGTTGCATTATCAGCCGCGCCATTGTAAATACTGTCGCCTTCGGTTTCTGGGTTTACACCTAAGTGGTCCCAGTGAGCGGTGTAAATTACAGTTTCTTCCGGTCTGAGTGATCCGGGAATCGCCGCGACTACATTTTGTGATTCTGATGTTCTCACCGAGTTCTCGATACTCACACTGGCTTTAATGTCAGCAAGCGGCACAGCTTGGAATCCCGGTAGCGCCGCGGCAGCTTTTAGCTCTTGATAGCTTAAGCCCGCGCCGTCAAAAACAGCCTCGGCAGAGGGCAGGGTTAGCCAGCCTTCGATTTCAGTACGATCGCCATTTAAGTTTTCTGCTTCAAGGCCTATTTGTGGGCCAGACCAGCTGCCGCTGACAACGTCCCAGCCATAGCCTGCTGGTCCCGTTTCATGGACGATGAGTGCGGCAGCGGCGCCTTGTCTCGCGGCTTCTTCATATTTGTAAGTCCAACGCCCGTAATAAGTCATTGAATTGCCGTTGAAAACTTCTGAATCTTGGGTCGCATAGCCCGGATCGTTGACAAGGATGATGACAGTTTTGTCGGTGACATCGATGTTCGCATAGTCATTCCAATTGCGCTCAGGCGCAACGATGCCATAACCCACAAACACCACTTCACTTCCCTGAACGGTAACAAAGGGGATTTGTTGCTGAGTGCCGACCATCATCTCTTCGCCGTAGTTAAACGTTGCATCATAGTCACTGCCTTGCAGCTGCAAAATGGCATCGCTAGAGGTGGTGATTTCAGTTACCGCAACAGACTGAAAATAGGAGTCTCCGTTGCCAGGACCAATGCCTAGGTCTTTGAATTCTTGTTCGAGGTAGGCGATGGTTTTTTCTTCCCCAGGTGTGGCGGGAGCTCGACCCTCGAATTCATCTGAGGCAAGCACTGCTATATGTTTGTGGAGCAGGGCTTCGATTTCAGAAGTTGCTGTTGCGGCCTCTGTCAACGCTAATGTATTTGCTGCGCTTACAGTTGAGCTAAGAGCCGCTGGGCTATTTTCCTCTGCAGCAGCAGGAGCGTCGGTTGTGGGGACTTCTTCGGCGCATCCGATTAAAATTGATGCAATAGACAGGGTTAGGAGTAGTTTGGGCAAAGACATTGGTTCACGTATCCTCTTAGATAAAGTTGTACCACGAATGACGAGGATACTCGTCTTGTTCTAGTTAAGTCCACTAACTCAGAATCACTCGTTCGTATCCAGCCTCGAATAACTAAACGAAATGCACCCGTGGTGCTGGTGAGGGTTTTGTCGTGGACTTTATTTGCAGGGTTGCTAATAGATTCAGATAAATAATATGTCGTGTCAGGACCTCTTCATGGGCCTTTTACGCTGACCTGTTCAGTACGTCTTAACCGTGGATATTTGGCGCCTTGATATGGCCGGGTTTTGGAGAACAGCTGGAATAAAATACACACTGTAAAATCCACTCTGTGTTGAGGTATATCCTTAGAACATGTTGTGGCAAGGATTAATTTCTTTGGGATATTTTTTAGGGCTTAGCACTTGGGAGAAAGCTTTTAGAGTTTAACTTTTAGAGCTGATTTTTAATCATCGAAGTAAATTAGATCGATGATTCCAATTCGCTTCGGCACGCCGAGTTTTCTAATCAAAAAACCTATACTTATCTCGCTTTATCTTAAAAGCAGCAATCTGTATGCGAAAAGCCTGATCAGTAGGATACGGCAGTGGGCTGCTCGGTCGCTTACTACTTGTACCTTTAGGAGAGTTAGGTGCTATTCGCCGACATAGAGAAATCTAGGTTGAACTTTCCCCCCGCGATCTACAGATTCAAAAAACATTTCGAAGGGTCTAACCCAAAGTTGCTTCTCTCCGTACAAGGCTCGATAGAGCACCATCGATTCCTGAGTTTCGCTATGATAAACCACGTCCAGTAATTCATATGGCATACCTTTGAAGTGATCGTAGCGACCAAATTGGATACTGTTTTTATCTATCAAATTCATGAGCTATTCCAGCTTGTTATAGGCGGGGTGTTAGTTTTGAGGTGGTGACGGCCTTCTTTGGTTGCCTTCAAAGCCTGGTCGAGGTGGTCTGGTTCTACGACCTTGCTGCCCATTTTGAGGGCCGCGACGCTGCATGAACTCTTGGGCTATGGTGCGCTCCCCAGCAGTTAATTGACTAAGTATTGTTAGCATTTGCTGATGGGAAAGTTCCTGATACTGCAAGCCGATAGAGCGCAGCTCAGTAAATGCTTCTGCCAATGTCGGGGTATGGTAGTTCGGGCTAGCGATTAGCTCATTAACTCGGCGTTGTGATTCGAACATTCGCCTGCGTATGATATTTGCGTCACTGCGGTTTTGTTTCATTAATGGCGCGAGCTCGGCCTGTCGTGCCTCTGATAAATCTCTTACGATCCAACTAACATTGGGCGGGATAGGTCGGGGACCAAACTCTTGAAAATTAGCGACTCGATACAAAATTCCGCCCACGAAGAATAGGTTTAGGGCAAGAGACGAAAGCGCAGTAATAAGTATTAATTTGGATTTAGACATTGCTAAAGCTCTGCCTCGTCGAGATCGCTTGAAAAATCATTGAATGAAAGTAAGGCGAGTTCATCGTCCCAATACTCTAACGCCAATTCCTGCTCAGTGACGCCAAAGCTGAAAAAATTACCAACTAGCACGCCAAACACCAAAGGCAAGCAGGCGGCTATGGCAGGGCGCCAAAGCTTGGCGCCAAGCTGATCTGGGATGAGCCAGTCGACTATGCTATCAATTAAAGACTGCGGCCGGGGCGGCAGATCTTGATTAAGAATTCGTGTTTCGAGCCCTAGAAAAGCCGGCGCCTCCATTTTTTGCAAAAGGCGGTCTAATTCGGACTGTTCGTTAAGTAAAAGGCGAGCTTCAGAATTGGATTTCAGTAGCCTCTCGCAGTGCTCACGAGTGTCGATAGGCCAATGCGCTGGGTCAGTGCCCAAGCTTTCTATGGTTTGTTTGAAATCTTCTAGGGTCATCACTATACCTTTTGGTTTTCCAATAGTTCGTCGGTATCGCCGCTATTGGCCATTGTGCGAATAATGCTTTTTAGGGAGCGCTTGGCCCGAGCAATAATGGACTCTAACGCTTTAACCGATACCTCCATGATAACAGCTGCTTCTTTATTGGAAAAATTTTGAACCGTGCAAAGCATGATTGCACTCCGCTGATTTTCTGGGAGTTGGTTTAAGGCGCTATCTAAAATCCGAATTTTTTCACTGTCTCGGTCTAGGTCTCGCTGTGTAAACTCGCCATCCCGGACACTGGCTTGCTCAAGGCTATCCACAAGATTTTCCTCAAAGTTATCCTGAGTCTGTACCCGGCTATGCTTACGCAGATAATCGACACACAGATTGTGGGTTATGCGATGAAGCCAAGTTGTCAACTTGGATTTCTCCGGCTTCCATGTTGCTGCATTTATCCAAAGTTTTAAAAAAGTCTCTTGCGTAATATCTTCAGTGTCTTTTTGGTTGCCGAGCAGGCGATAAGCATAATGACTGATGCGCTTAAAGTGTTCCTTCACCACAGCTTGATAGGCAGATTGGTCGCCTTCACAAATTGCTAGCATCAGCTCTTCATCAGTCATGAGGCTTGAATTCCCCGCCTATGCCGAAGGAGTTCGCGCTCCTCTGCGGCCTTTGCTACGAGACCCTCTGGGCGGCCTGAGCTCTTCAGCTGTGAGCAGGCCATTACCGTCACGATCCATTCTGAGAAAATTTGCCTCTTGAAATTCAGCAACCGATACTACCTCATCGCCATTAAGATCCATCTCTTGAAAAGATGCTATTTGCTCGCCACGTTGATTTCCGTTACGGGGGCCACGATTAGGGCGTGCGTTAAGAAATTCATCTATGGTCAGCACGCCATTTTCATCTGTATCTATGGGCGTCAGAATGTCGATGCTGTTTTTTTGAAATTCAGTAAAGCTGATACTGCCATTGCCGTTGCCATCGAGCGTCTCGAATCGGCTTTGATGTTCCTGCGCCAGCAAAACTGGGGAAATACTCACTAGTCCAAGGGTTACTGCAAATTTTAGCCTGTCCATCTGATAATACTCCTAATAAATGATTACTTCAGTTCATTGTACGGCTGCTTTTTAAAAAGCCGTCGCTAAAGTGATGCGCTATTGATAAGTCGAAAAGAAAGGAGATTTGCCGCCTTGTTAAAATTCGCTGGCAGGTTCAGGGGTGTTGGCTTCGGGGTAGTTGCAAAAACCCTGATCGGTCATATATTTTCTGATCTGTACTCGCGGGTTTTCGACACTGGATTCAGTTGATGTGTTGAAAATAGAAACGCAGTGGCAGTGCTGTTGAGATGGATGTAAAGATAGCGACTGGGCTGAGTTGGTAACGTCAGCCGAAAAAGGCCTGTTAATAATGTCAGATCCAAATTAGCAGCCACCAGCCACTTCTGGCTTAGTTTATTCGACTTCAGTTAAGAGCCCTTCTCCCTTATCATAGCGGCCCTTTATACGGTGTTCAGTGATTAGCGTATTAGATGGTGTTCGTCGCTGACTAATCAACTGGTCATCGAAACAACTGATGAGTTAAATATTTTATGCTGATCGATGTGAGAAGCCACAGTAAAGCTCTTGGCTTTATCGTTGTTGTTGTTCTTATTGATGCAATAAGCTTCGGCATTATTCTGCCGGTAATGCCTTCCCTAATCATGGGTCTGGCAGACGTTGGCCTGTTTGAAGCGGCTAGGATTGGCGGCTATCTGATGTTTACCTATGCGGTTATGCAGTTTTTTGCTGGACCAATTTTAGGAAACTTAGGGGATCGCTTTGGCCGCAGACCCGTTCTGCTATTCTCTTTGACGGCGCTCGGGCTGGACTATCTGTTAATGGGGTTTGCTCCAAGCCTGTTTTGGTTGTTTTTGGCTCGTATGGTGGCGGGTGTTGCCAGCTCTACTTTTTCGATCGCCTATGCCTATGTAACGGACATTACCCCTCAAGAAAAGCGCGCTCAGAGATTCGGAATGGTTGGTGCCGCATTTGGAGGAGGGTTTATATTCGGCCCAGTTATCGGTGGATTACTCGCTGAGTTTGGCGAACGGGTACCTTTTTTTGTGGCCGCCGGGCTGGCGCTATTAAATGTTTGTTACGGTTACTTTGTTCTCGGAGAGTCTTTAGCCCATGAGAACCGGCGTCCGTTCCAGTTTGTGCGGGCGAACCCTGTTGGCGCCGTCATGCAGCTGCGGAAATACCCTGTTGTAATTGGGCTGGCGTTCGCCTATTTCCTTTACATGATTGGCCACCTCTCGCTGCCCAGTACATGGACCTATTACACCATCGAGAAATTTGCTTGGTCGGAACGTCAGATAGGAATATCACTGGGTTTTGCCGGCATCTTCATGATTTTGGTACAGGCTTTTCTTATCCGCTGGGCTATACCCGCTTTAGGGGCATATCGAGCTGGCATTCTCGGTATGATTGCGATTGTTATTGGGTTTTCAGGCTATGCTTTTGCAGCACAGGGCTGGCAACTTTACCCTTGGCTGGCGCTAGCGGGGATCTCTGGATTTGTGACGCCTTCGTTCCAATCCATTATGACAAGTCAGATGCCAGCTAATGCACAGGGAGAGTTGCAAGGAGCGCTCAGCAGCGTAAACAGTATTACCGCCATTATTGGTCCGCTGATTATGACTCAGCTATTTGCTGTTTTCACCGGCCCTGAAGCGCCTTTCTATTTTCCGGGTATTTCGTTTTTAGCGGCGGCGCTTCTAACGGCTGTTTGTCTGATGATATTCATCCCGGTGGTACGCCGATATGGATTAACTAATTTAGGAAAGAAAGTTGTTGAAAATTAATTTCAGGCGTTTCCATAGATTTATTGGCTGGGCTTTGGTCCTGCCCTTTATTGCATGGTCTGTGACAGGTATTTTCTTTCTGCTGAGGCCCGCTTATCAAGATGCCTACGCACCATTGCTCATAAAATCTTATCCGCAAACCCAGCTTATCCAAATCCCCGTTTCTAATAATTGGCTGGAGTATCGTTATCTTGAATCGATACTTGGGCCGCATCTGTTGGTGCGCGGCAGTGAGGGCTGGCGTCACCTAAACCCAGTTTCCGCAGGGGATTATCCTGCGCCTGGACGTGTTAAATTAGAGCTACTGGTCAATGATGCTATGGATGCGAATCGAGAGCGCTATGGGCAATTAACCGGCGGCAGCGACCTTATTTTTTTGACCGATACCGGTGCTGAAATAACAGTGGACTGGAATAACTTTTCGCTCAAGCAGCGGGGCAGAGATACCTATTGGATAAATCAGGTCTATGACATTCACTACCTGCGTTGGAGCGGTATTTCTTGGTTGGATGAAATTCTAGGTGTGGCAGGGTTACTGTTGCTAATATTCATGACCATTACGGGTATTCGCTTACTCCTTAAAAGCCCGGCTCAATAGATTGTTGATAGTTAACCAGCGGTTTGCCTCAGAGGCTAGTATTCATGGCTGGTTTGGCTTGACACGCCTATATCTAGATGGTTTCATCGTCGACACTTTAGGGACGTCATACTAATTAAAACAAAAGGTTGAACTATGAAGATTCATTGGCTGCTATTGGCAATCTCAGCACTAACGGTAAGTTGCTCTCCATCCGAAACTACTACTGAATCGCAACCTATGCAGGTAGTAGAAGCGGCAGAATCAGCAGGCAGTGATATTCCTCGCGGGCCAAATGGAAAGCCTGATTTTAATGGCATCTGGCAGGTCTTAATGAATGCTAATGACAATCTTGAGCCAGCTCCTCCAAAAGCTGCTTATCATTTAGTTCCTGGCGACTTTGTGCCGGTTCCTGGCCCAGAAGTTGTGGCCATGGGTGCTATTGGGGCGGTGCCTGCTAGTTTTGGTGTTGTTGAAGGCGGTGCTATTCCTTATAAGCCAGAAGCTTTGGCTAGAAGAGATGAAAATAGAGAAGATTGGATAAATCGAGATCCGGAAATTAAATGCTACATGCCCGGGGTGCCTCGAGCTACTTATACGCCTCATCCCTTTCAGATTTTTCAAAGCGAAAGTGCTTTCTTCATAGCCTACTCGTTTGCTGGCGCTGTAAGAAACGTGTTCTTGGAAGATCCGGGTCCTGCTCCACTGGATTCATGGATGGGTCAGTCTTTTGGCTATTGGGATGGAGATACATGGGTTGTCGAAGTGGTTGGGTTGAACGACCAAACCTGGTTCGATCGCTCAGGTAATTATCATACTTACCAGTTAAAGGTCACAGAACGCTATACTCTTGTCAGTGAAAATGTCATTGAGTATGAGGCAACAATGGAAGATCCAGATATTTTTGAGCGTCCTTGGACCATTAAAATGCCAATCTACAGACGTTTGGAAGCAGGTTACGAACTGCCCCAGTTTAAGTGCGTAGAGTTCGTCGAAGAAATGATGTACGGCAAATATCGCAAGGGCCGTGAGTCAGAATTAGGCTTTTAGGTCGCAGTCGGCCGCGGTAAGTCAATAAAAATGGCTCGGTTTACCGTTTAGGGCTTGGATTTAAGACGGTGCCCTGTATAGAATGGGTACCTAAAACCAGATAGACAATAGATGAAGGCAGGCAAGTCCTGTGATCTGCTAAATTATTGCAATGAATTGCAAAAAAAAGGTGAACATTATGAAGATCAAATTACTCGCACTAGCAGCTGTAACCGCTATTGGCGTTGTCGCTATAAACCAGCCAACGACTGCACATCATGCCTTCTCTGCTGAGTTTGATGCGAATCTGCCTGTTCGATTGGGTGGTCCGATCACTCGGGTTGAGTGGATTAACCCACACACTTGGATTCACTTGGAAAACAGCGACCCTGAAGCGACTCGTGACTCAGGCCCCTGGATGGTAGAAGGTGGTACGCCAAATACATTGTTGCGTCGCGGTATCAACCGTAACACTTTAGTGCTCGGTACTGACATCGTTGTCACCGGCTACCAAAGTAAAGACCGTCTTTGTGCGCCAACATGCCGTGCTAACGGACGTGACATTACTTTCCCTGATGGTCGTAAATTGTTCATGGGTTCATCTGGTACTGGCGCCCCGCGTGATGGTTCAGATGCTGGTGAAAAGTAGTAGGATAGTTCAGGTTTGATTGATTTCAGGTTTGATTGATTTTAGGTTTCAAAAAAGCCCGCTTTAGCGGGCTTTTTCTTGACCTGATTTTTAGATTCCATAGTGTTTCTACCAAAAGTGTTGAATGTCTTATGCCGCAGTGATTAATTAGTCTTTGATTTTGGGGCAACTAGTCGTTCACCTCCATCTCGTTTCGGGCAGAGAAAAGACGCAATAAAAAGCCCTAGGGGTAAAGGAGTAGAGTAAGTGTCGGTGTTGGCTATGAGAATAGCGAGGGAGAAAGCAGCAAGAACGTAAAAGCGCTAAGGGAGTCCTGCCGTGCGCCTCGTGTCGAAGGTACCCCTGCGCCGCCTTTATCCTATTTGCGCTTAACTCTTCCGCCTTTGTTATCTTTTTTCAGGCGCTTTTAAGCTTCTGGTTTAGCAAAGGGGCCTATTCAGTGATTGAGTTTAGCTGTCGGTCGAAGGTTCCGCCGTCTCTGAAAACAGTCGAGCTTACATAAAAGCCAGAGGTGTAAAGCCTCACCGTGATATTGTCCAAGCTTCGGTTTTCCCAGAACCAGCCATGAATACCTGAGAATGGCGCATGAAAAGAGCCCATCTGGCGGTCACTGTTTCCTTGTTCGAAACTCTCCGCGTACTCCTCATCGAAACCTGCCGGTTCTGCATGCATGTCGTAATAGACTTCTCCGTCAGCGACCCAGCTAAAGACCATAGCAGCTTCCAAATCCATCAAATATTTATATTCTACCGATTGAAAAGCGTCAAGTTCAAACTCGACAAAATCAGTTCGGTGGACTTCTAGCTGTTCTTCAAAGGGGTTTGCGTCTTTAGACAGAACGGTCAAACCAAGAGCCTCACCCGTGCCTAGAGGGTCTGAACCAAATTCAGCTGGCAAGATCACCGTAACCGTAACAATTGCCGCTACAACCAAGGCGATTGCAGAGGCTTTTAAAATGGATTTGGGGTCTGGAGCATTGGCCGGTATATCGTTTGACATGATTTTTCTCTATTACTAAATTTAGCTAAAGTGCGATTTTACTAAGGAGCTAATACAAAGGCTGTAAAACATAGGCGCTTATTTGATATCCCGCGAGGAGAAAGCCACCAGCCATCAATGCTGTGTTAGTGATGAAGGCATGGCGAAGGTAGCTTATCGATGTGCGCCATAAGCTCAACAGAATGAAGACCGCCGAAAGCGCCAGTATCTGGCCTATTTCTACGCCGATGTTAAAACTGATTATATTGGTAACCAAGCCGTTGTCAGAAAGATCAAATTCCTGCAGTTTCGTCGCTAAACCTAGGCCGTGGAAAAGCCCAAAAACGAACACTGCTATTTTAGTATTTGGTTCAAATCCGAACACTCGCTTGAAACCGTCAATATTTTCAAATGCCTTATAGACAATGGATAACCCAATGATGGCATCGATGAGATAGGCATTTACTTGCAAATCGGCAATTACACCAATCAGGAGTGTGATGCTGTGACCAATTGCAAAAAGCGTTACGTATTGAACGACGTGCTTGGGCCGATAAAGGAAAAATATCACCCCAACTAAGAACAGCAAATGGTCATATCCGGTGACCATATGTTTGGCACCCAAATACATAAACGGGAATATTGCTGGGCCGTCAATCGACTCTACGAAGCTCGCATCACTGCCTTCAATAGTATGGCCAAATGCGATTGTCGGCAGTGCTATTAGAAAAAGGCCTAAGCCTGCCTTGAGCAGTTTGGGAACGTTGGATTGGCTTTGGCTCATTTAATCGGCGTCACTTTCTGCATCCGCTTCAATGTCAAAGCGATTATTGATGTCAGGATTGTAGGCTTGATGACAGGCTGTGCAAACGCTGTAGAGTTTGGCGCCGGCTTGGAAAAAATCATCTTTGTTCCGGCTTGCGGCGGCGGCCATTGCGTTTAGGCCAGCTTCGCTTAAACCTTCCGAATAGATCATCCAGGCGTCGTTATCTACGGCGCGGCCGGGCAGGGCGAGCATGTTGCCGGTCTCTACAATTACAGCGGCTTGAGCGCGAACAAAGGCCCAGCCTTCATCGGTCGTTGGATACAATTCTTCGTAGCCGGAGGCATCAAGTACCCAACCACCGGAATCCCACAATGTGTCCGAAGCGGGTTCTAAGACTAAGGCCATGACCTCTTTTACACTTAAAGTGGTGTTGAAAACGGCAGAAGATTGGGCAGACTCCTCGGAGCTCTCTGGTGCAGAACAAGCTGCGATAGAGACAATAGTAAGAAGGGTTAAAAGGTGTTTTAAACTGGGCATTAGAATCTCTCTCAGTATCAGCGAACGGTGAAGCCAAAAACAGCAGAATGCTGTACTACTAATTTTATTGCGCATGCTGCTATTATAAAGCTTAAGCCGCTTTAAATTAACGGCTTAAGTCTGCCTTAAAATGCCTGTTTTATCCATCGAATGCGGCGAAATTCCGCAACAAAAAGGACACCATGAGCTATTCAAATCTGCAGTTAGCCTCTACTTTGCTCCTTGCTAAACGGCGTAACAGCTTTTTTAGCTCCATTAGAATCTTGGGTGCGTTGGCATTACTCATGGCAGCTTTCTCGAGCGCGACCCTCGCCGAGACAAAGACGATGGCGACGGACTCTTTGGTTAAAATCATGAAGACGCCAGATTCCGGTATTCAACCGAGAATGCTTACAGGCCCCGACGGTCAGGTGCATTTGCTGTATTTCAAAAAGCGGTTAAACCGGCCTGATGCCAGAGAGGGAAACCTTTACTACCGCCAATACGATGAGCAGCAGGGTGACTTTGGCCTTCCCGTTAAAGTCAGTAGCGGCGCATTTCCTGTGCAAACCGTTTCTATTTCTCGAGCGTCGATGGCGATTGATGGCGAGGGTCGAATACATGCCCTTTGGTATTTACCCAAAAACGCGCAATATTACTATTCACGCTCTAACGTCGAGCGAACCCAGTTTGAGGCTCAACGTGAGATGGTTAGCCAGCACACGCTAGGAATCGATGCAGGGGCGGATATTGCAGCTCGGGGCAATCAGGTAGCTATCTTTTGGGGGGCTGGTGACCTAAGTCGCGAGTATGAGCGGACTGTTTTCACGAGGCTGTCCGGCGACTTTGGCGAAACCTTCGGTGCCGAACTGCAAATTGGAAACCCAGATCTAGGTGCGTGTGGCTGTTGTTCATTGGCGGGTGATTTTATAGACGATGATAGTTTGCTAGTGGCTTACCGTTCAGCGCTGGCTGGGGTTGGTAGGCACATGCAGATGCTGACGGCGCAAGGGTTAAGCGATGGGATTAGCAATGCCTATTACGGTGAAACTCACAGGTTGCAGCAATGGGAGGCTTCTTTTTGCCCATTGAGCACAAATGACATAAGCGCCGACAGTGATAATCAGCTGTGGCTGGTTTTTGAAACCCAAAGCCGGATCGTGCAGCTTGAATTTGCTGAAGGGGTAGTGCCAACTTCGGTAGCAGAACCTTTTACGGAAACACGACAGAAGAATCCGGCTATCGCCATTAACGGTTCAAATCAAAGGCTTGTTGTTTGGGCAGAGGCTATTAGTCATAGCCGCGGAGGCCGGTTAAATATGCGTTTGTTTACGGCTGATAGCTTAGACCCAGAAGTAGTGCTTAGCGAAGAAATTAATCTTGATGACTTCAGTTTTCCAGCGGCTACAACGCTTAGCAACGGTGGATTTTTGGTTCTTTATTAAGGCGTTGACAATCAGCCTAGCGAGGAATGCGTATTTGCTGTCTGATTAATTCTGTTTCCAGGCGCAACATCTGTTGCTGAGTTGCTTCCTGCTGCAGTTGCCCCTGCTTTTGGATAGAGCTTTTTAGACTTTTCCCCTGGGATTCAATGAGTGATTGCTGCTCTAGATCTGCTAGCCTGCGATCTAGGGTTTGCGTAAGTGAGCGTTGAATTGATTGATTTACTAATGTGCGTCCTTCGAGAGTGTTGAAGGCTGAGACAACATATTCTGTTCGCTCTTTTAAGGCATTTACACCGCAGCTGTATTCAACCCCAACCATGAGGGCTAAAAATTCTTTTGAGTTATCAGTTGAATTCTCTTCTAGGTCTTGATCTGGTTTTCCATTGCTTGCAGAGGAGTTTTGAGCGGTGATAATGAAGTCTTCTCTCCATGTCTTTAGTTTCTTGCAGTGGCTGATATAGCTCGCCAATAGTTCGCCGTCTATAGCGCGGAGAAACTCGTCACACAGCAGGGCTGCCGCTTCGCCCAAATTCATGTTGAAACTATTTATGCAGTTTAGCGCCTTAGCATCTAGATCAGTTAGGACCTTGTTGGCTGATTCGAGATCTGCCTTAACAGATTCAATTACAGTGGCCTCCAATGGATATTGGGCCGAACTAGTGCGATTGGCTCCCGAGACGGCCAATAGGGTAACTATAAGTAGGTTGGTGATCAATGTGTTCATGGCAGTTTAGTCATAAAGTTCGAAGCGTTTTTCCCATTTTTTAAACCGTTTACGGCAATATTTATCCAGCTTCTTCGGTGTCGCAAAAAATAGTTCGCTGGCATCTGCGATACTCTCATCAAACTCGCAAAAATCATTACCGTATTCCCTGCAAACCCATGGTCTTGTTTCGTAGATTCCACACTCGCCACGATCCCCTAAATGCATGCAGCGTGAGCTGATGTGCAGGAACCAGCCGTCGGCATCTTTAAAAATATTGATGTTCTCGTGGGATACCTGCCAGATTAAATGATCGAAGTCCTCTTTGGATTTTGGGGTGGGAATTTTTTGATTGATTGAGTTGCAGCAAATAGATTTTTTGCAATTCGTGCACTTTTTGTCGATGTCGATGTCGATCTGCCCTGCATCGCTGACATCTTGAATGTGTATTGTATTTTTGGCGTTCATTAAATTCCCCGGTTCTACTAGCAGTGACTCCCGTGAACCTATTATCACCATCTAATGTAGGGAATGCAAAGCGCAACCACAATAATCTTAGGTTGCTATTACTCTGGCTTTACAAGTTGGTTGCTCCTCTCCACAATAGTAATAGCCCAATCAATTAAACCAAGTCATTTAGCTTGGGTGAGTTGTTGAATGATTAGAAATATAAATTATATAGAAATCCTAAAAAAGGTTTTTTATCGAGTCGTACTATTAACAGTCTGTGTTGTTCTCAGCCTCTACTATCGCTCCGTACTATTTTATTGGACAGTGCTATGAATTCTCATTACATCAAGCTATCAATTTTTTGCGCGCTGAGCGCGCTGCTTAGTTCTTGCTCGTCTGAGGAGGCTGTGAGCACCTCTGGAACGTTGGCTTTTGATTCACCTGATACCGGTGTCAGTATTGCAGTCTTGTCTACAAAATCTTGGTTGGTGACCGGAGGTGATGCGCTGGTTGAGGTCTCATTAGATGAAAGTGTAAATCCGCAGCCTTACACTGTGAAACTGAATGGAACAGATGTCAGTGCTCGTTTTGTTTCGGTATCTGGCCGCAAACGTCAGGCGTTACTAACTAATTTGCCAGAGGGGGAGAGTCAGCTGTCAGTGGAAATCGTAAGTGGGGTCGCTCAGGAAACTTTGATACTGTCAAATTACCCCAGCAGTGGGCCTATTATTTCCGGCCCTCACGAGGCTCCATTTATTTGTCAGAGCACAGAGTTTACATTGGTAACCGGGGAGCCTCTTGGGCCCTCGACAGATTTAAATTGCTCCGTGGAGCGTCGTATAGATTATGTTTATTGGTCGGATCGAGATTCCCAATTCAAACCTTATTCGCTTTTGGAGATATCTGAGTCGCCAGTGGATATGGGTTATGTAGGGGAAGGCATCAAGACGCCATTCATTGTTCGAGTTGAGACTGGGGTGGTAAATCGAGCAATTTATGAAATTTCGATGTTGCATGATCCTGCAGATGGGCATCTTGATCCTTGGCGTAGAAGTGCTTCGTGGAATAATAAATTAGTTTACACCCATGGCGGAGGTTGCCGTGGTGGATGGCATCAACAAGGGGTTGTCACAGGTGGCGTGTTGAACAAAGACTTGCTAGAACGGGGCTATGCCTTGAGCTCTTCGACCTTGAATGTGTTTGGTCAAAACTGCAATGACCTGCTGGCTTCTGAGACCCATATTATGTTGAAAGAAGTTTTTATTGAGCACTATGGGGTGCCAACTTACACAGTGGCAACCGGCGTTTCCGGTGGGTCCTATCAGTCCCAGCAAACAGCTGATAACTATCCTGGGGTTTTTGATGGCATTATTGTCGGCTTGAGCTTTCCCGATGTGACCTCTTCGACAATTTTCACTGTGGCAGATGCGCGACTGCTAGATTACTACTTTAAAGAAGTGAATCCGGAGGGGTTCACCGTCGAGCAAGAGCGAGCTGTTTCGGGGTTTGCTGAGCATGCGAGCATAGCGAATCTTAGCCGTGGCGCTGCTCGTTTGGACCCAGTGCTCACCGTTGGTGGCGCCAGCGAAGAGCAAGGCAGTGAGTTGAGTGTGAGTGCGTTGAAGAATCTGCGCTACAGCACTTCGAACCCCGAGGGGTTAAGAGCTACCGTTTATGACCATACGGTTAATGTTTATGGCGAATTAGAAAACACAGCAATTGCGCAGCGACCTTTGGATAATGTCGGTGTCCAATACGGTTTAGCTGCCTTGAGAGAAGGGAAAATCTCTGCTCAGCAGTTTATAGATTTAAACCGAGATATTGGTGGCTTCGATCGGGATATGGAGCATGTGGCACGCAGGCACTCAGCGGATAAATTTGCCAGCGAGCGAGCTATAGAGTCAGGCCGTGTTTTGTTTGGAGGTGCTGGGCTTAGGAGCACTCCGATAATTGATTATAGAAGCTATCTAGATCGGCGTGAGGGCGGTGATATTCATATGATTGTTCATCAATTTGCGACTAGAGAGAGACTAATTAATGCCAATGGTCATGCAAGAAATCAAGTTATGCAAATTGGCGGAAGTTGGGGTTTTACAGAGGAATCTCCAGATCTGGGAGCGTTGTTTAACAGCATGGACAGTTGGATATTAGCGGTACAGCAAGATGAGTCTGATTTAAGTGAATCTGAAAAGGTAGTGATTAACAAGCCAGCGGATTTGACGGATGCCTGCTGGGACAACAGCCGTTCGACCCGAGTCAAAATTAACCAAGAGATGAGCTATGGCGGGGACAATGAGTGTGCTCAGTTGTACCCAGCGTATTCAACGCCAAGACAAGTGGCTGGTGCCCCTGTTGCCAATGACGTGATTAGCTGCCGACTACGGGGACTGAGTGCGGCAGACTATTTAGTGGAATTCAGTCAAGAACAGCTCGCTGAATTGGTAAGTATCTTTGCGCAGGGTGTTTGTGACTGGAGCGCCCCTGATAGCCACGACGTTTTTCATCAAGGAACCTGGCTTTCATTCGGACCGTCACCAGTGAATCGGCTGCAATAAGATTAGCGCTTTTCTCAGCTCCAGGGTTTGGATTGGCCTAGTATCAGTATGATGCAGCTTTTTAGGCGTTTTATTTCGCTTAAGGTTTCAAGCTTTTGTATTTGCTGCCAGCCGAGAACCTTAAAGATGCTGAGTATAAAAAGGCAAACGATGATACTTAGCAGCCATTCTAAGCTGGCCTTGATGTCAGTGCCTGCAAAAAGCTTTGTTGACATCCATGTGCCGGCGATAAAATAGCGAAGCCCAGGCTGTATATAGTGTATGTCAGCCATGCTTACCGCCTTAAGAAGAGCATGGCAATTACGTCAAATAACCCTGCCTCGTTACTTGCTTCGTTCAGCGCTTATTAATTTTCTTTGGATAATGCCGGATTGATGTTTGTGTTCTTATTATTCATCAGTCTGCCTCGGTGATAGTGCGAGTTATTTTCGGTCGCAGCTAAAGTGAGATATTACTAAGGCTAGCAGCAGGTTTGCTACTTTCGCTGACTTGCTAGCACTGTGCTTTCCTGATTTTATTTTGTTGAATTATTCCCTACACTTGTTTCATGCAGATTTATGGATAATAAGGTTGCTGGAACTCGGCTATCGAGTCGCTTGTTCCCTGCTTTCATCTTGGCGCCGGACTCGTTGCTCTTTTCATTATTTCGATGCTTTTTCGAACTATTGTTTCAGGTACTGCTCCGAGTATTTCCCCTAATAGCGAATAACCAAGCATTCTGTTAACTAGTTTTTCCTTAAATCTTTGTCTCTATTTTCTTCTCCGCCTTCTCCCCCATCTTCTTTTCCTTTTTTTTGTCGTTCCTAGCAGTCTCTGTGTTTCCACTGTGGTGCTAACCTATGATGCTATTCATGTCGTGTTGCTTTGGTAGTCGCTGCTGTAGTGAGTTTAAAAGTTGCTTAAAAAATTGGTTCAAAGTGTAACAAATCCAGCTTTTTTAGAGGCCGGTCTGTATCATGAGACAACCAACAAAAAAGTCATTAACCTTAAATTCGTTATTCTGCTGCGTTGAGACTTGAAATGGCAGGGTTACTGGTTTATTTTTAAAAGCCTGTGTTTGGAAATAGCTTAAAAAGCAGCAGCCGAGGAGAAAGGCAATGAACACAAGAATGAAATTATTGGCACTATCGTTGAGTACGGTTTTGGCGTCTTTCACAATGGCCCAAGACTATGAGCCTCCGCGCACGGCATCGGGGATGCCTGATCTGCAAGGTAACTGGACTAATGCTGCTTTGACCACTATGCAGCGATCATCCTCCTACGAGGAAGTTGGCCTTGTAATTCCGGCGGCTCGTATCGAAGAATTGACAGCTAATCATCATCAAAATGTCAGGCAGGCTACTGATGACGGACAGATTCAGGGCGAACTGCCAACTGGCGAAGACCTTGGAAAAGGCCGTGGATATAATGCTTTTTGGGTGGATCCAGGGTCACGCTTCGGCCGTGTAAACGGCGAGGCAAGAACGTCGTGGATCACCTATCCTGAGTCAGGAAGGATTCCATTTTCCGAGCAGGGAAATGTGCTCAGACAGGCAAACAGGGCAGTGTTTTCCGGCAATGATGGGCCCGAAGGTCGCGCGTTAGGCGAGCGTTGTCTCATCGGCTTCGGCAGCACTGGCGGCCCGCCAATGAATAACGTCCTCTACAACAATATGTATCAGATAGTACAAACCGACGACTATCTGATGATAATGGTAGAAATGGTCCACGATGCGCGGATTATCCCTATTGCGAAAGATCATAGACCGGACGTGCATGCACCATGGTTAGGTGATTCTGTTGCTCATTGGGAAGGCGATACCTTGGTCGTTGAAACTGTCAATTTACATCCACAGCAAGCACCTCGCAATGCAGCCCCACTATCGAAGCAAGGGCGAATTATTGAGAGATTTAGCCGAGATTCAGCTGAACAAATCCTTTATCAATTCGAGGTGATTGACCCGGTTTATTACACCGAGTCTTGGCGCGGTGAAATAGGATTTAACGCAACGGAAACTAAGCCTTATGAATATGCCTGCCACGAGGGTAACTATGGCCTTCCAGGGATTTTGGGCGGTGCGAGACGCTTAGAGATGGATGCCAGCGATTAATTGTTATTGATTAAAGGGTAAAAGTCGGCGGGCTCTTTGCTTGCCTCCGCTTAAAAAAAGGCGAGCCTTATTCTAGGTTCGCCTTTTTTGTTTAAGCGTGAATCTGTGACTTCGAGGTGGCAGGGCAAACACTCTGAGGTGTGAAAAGTGATGTTTGCTGTGCGTCCTCAGGCAGTTTATCTCGTTAGCTAATTTTCATTCCTCTTCCCAGAATTTTGTCATTTCCACAAACATAAAAGAAGCAGACCAGGTTATTAGTAAGAGTCCGGTTATGGCTTCTATGCCAGCTGTAAAACGAAAATGGCCAAAGGGCTTAATATCTCCATGGCCGTCGGTTGTATAGTTTGTAATCGAGAAATAAACGAAGTTCATCGGGCTGCCGCCGAAGTTGCTTCTAAGCTGCCAATGTTTCCCGCTAAGTCAGACCAAAGATAGTCCGTGTACTATTTGCTCCATGTCTGTGGGAAGTTTTGTCACTGTGAAAATATTTTTCACTGTTTACGCCTTACCAGTTTGTATCGACAAGGCTTTAAGATCAGGCTAATGTAACAATTCCTAGTTTTGATGGTTTGTACAATGAGAGCTGAATTTTTTATCGAAATTAAGAGGTTGTTTGTGTCATGAAAGTGCTGTGGGTTTTGTTATGGGTTGGATTAGTTGCGGCCTTCGGCGGGGCTGCTTTTTCAGCTGAAAAACCGAAACTCAACAAAAGTCAGGCTGTTTTGCAGCAGTTGGAATTAGTGCAGCTGCGCATTACTGACTTAGAGTCCGAAGCGGGGCCGTACGACCCGCGTTTACTTGAACCCTTACAAGCGCTTTCTGAGCTTTATTTAACTGCGGAGGACTTTAAAGCTGTTGCTGAAATTCAAAGCAGGCAATTGCAAATCATGCGGGCTGAGTTAGGCCTCTACCATCCAGATAACATTGCGATGGTGAATTCCATTATTAGCAATAATATTCGTATGGCTGAATGGTCCGAGGTTGAAGATAGTCTTGAACACATACGCTATTTGGAGGGTGTAAATGCTCAAGGCAATCCGGAATCCCTATTACTTGCCATAGAGGCCCAAGCCTCTTGGAGTATTGCTCAGATAGCGGTGGGGGAGCCTCGAATGCGGGCGAGAAATTTATTGGATGCCCGTGAGTCATATGAAGATATTAAAGACCTCGCCCAGAACGCTTTCGGTGAAGATAGCAGTGCTATGGTGCCATGGCTTTACAAGAGAGCTGTTAATTTATACCAGATAGTGGCGGCTCTAAATAGTGACAGTGGTTTGGCTGGGGACACGTTGGCCAGAGTGATTCAATTGGATGGCGTGGCCCGTTTACAAGCATACAATTCTCGGGCTCGATTCGCCGGCGGGTCTTTTTTCGACAGAAATCCTCAGATACCTGTTTTGGATGGCGATGGACTGATCGGTGAGGCCTACCTTAGAGATGCTTTGACGGAATTAAAAACTATAACCGAGATGTTAGAAGAGTCCGGCGACATAGAGGCGCAGGCGATGGGCCATATTTACTATGGTGATTTCCGAATTCTTGTAGGTTTAGGCTCTGGCAGGAAAAGCTACCTTAAAGCCAATGATTTATTAAGAGAAGCTGGTATCAGCGAGACTCGAATTTCTCAGTTTTTTAATGTGCCCCGAAGCATTCCTGCCGAGGTATTTGCGTCTACCTTAGCTCAGGCGGAGACGGCGATCAATGCGGCCTTGGTGCAATCACCTTCCGATAAGAGTGTATACATAAGCCAATTTACGGCGTTAGAGGAAGACCTAGGCAATGTCAGTATGCCCGCCTCTTTTACAGGTCGCTGGGGGCTTAAGTTGCCTCCAAATGTGATTGAGATGACGGTTAATGTGAGTTCCAGGGGAGTGGTCTCTGCGCCTAAGTTTGTGACCGCCTCATCGGATGATAAAAGTTTCAGGCGCAAGGCCCTTCGTTCGGTGCGTAGCTTAAGGTTCCGGCCTCGATTTGAAGAAGGTAAAGTGGTCCGCGTGCGAGGGTTGAAGCTTTCATATCGGTTTGAAGAAAACTCAAATTAATTCACACGGGGACAGGCTAGATTAGAAGGGGATACAGTGGCGCGATCAGCAATATCGCCATCATGTAGTTGAATTCTTTAAGCCTTGCTGAGCTGGTAAGAAACAGCTTAAGTCTTATTCCTATGGTGGCCCAGACACATACGCGGGGTATGTGTTACTTCAAAACAGACGTCACCAGAGCAATTGCTTGCACGCTTTGAGAGGTTGCTGATGATGTCTTGTACTCGTTTAATACCTGCCAAACCCTCTTCAATCGAATCTATGCTATAGGTGGTAATGAGTTTACATCCTCCGCTGCCAACAGGAAGTTGATGCTGTGGAGCTGCTTTTTTATATCTGCAGATATGGGCTGCGCATAGAGCTCATCGGCAATTTCCGTAAGGCTCTTTTGGAGTTGAATCAAAGGCAGTATGGTTGAATTCTTTCTGATGCAAAAATGCTCGGTCTTTCTTGCATCAAATTCCTAAGAATGACGAAAGGGATTTATTTATAAGAGATATTTTGATTGGTAGTTTCAATGATCTCGATAAGATTATCGAGCGCCTAAACGGGAGCGTGATTCATCAGTATGCACCAAAGCCTAGGCATAACGATTTCTTGATTAGGTCGATCAATGAGCAGGTAGAGCTAGCAGAAGAGGCTAGTGAGTCGTAGGTAACACCCGCGCTAACACTCACGCTAACACCAATAATTCTACTCAAAAACTAAACTCGCTGCGCAGATAAATATCAGCAAAGCCAACCCAATACGAAAACTGAGGCAACGATGCCAAGTATTCTGTCGGCCTTTCTCGCTTGTTAAAAACATCAGGCAGATATCGATCTAGCCGTGATTAATCCCAATGATGGGATGATAAGTGCTTTTAAAAATCTGTTTGGCTTTACAGTTGCGGTTACTTGGGAATAGCCATTGGAATAGGTGAGCATTAACTATGCTTATCCTCATTTTGGTGAATATACAGGCTATCTAAATGGTAAGATTGACACCTTAAGCGTGGAGTCAAATCAATGGTACAACTACCCAGCTGATGCCGCGTTTAATGTAAATCTTGATCGCCGATTGAGTCGCAAACATTAAATCACCAGTCATGTTGATAGATTAACTGGAGTCTGATATCCAGAAATGCTAGTTTCCGACAGTTATAATTTTGAGAGTTAGCAGTGAGAAGTTAGATTTGAATACAGATGATATTTTTATGACTCTGGCGAGCTGTGCCTTTTTTATGGGCGTAGTTGCGTGGGTGTCTTATCTCAAGACGCGCGGCGAGGTAAGCACAAAAGATGGCTATTTCTTGGCGGGCCGAGGGCTGAGTGCAGTCTTTATTGCTGGCTCTATGTTGCTCACAAATTTGTCCGCGGAACAGCTAATAGGCTTAAACGGCTCGGCCTATGGATACAATCTGAGTAGCATGGCGTGGGAAGTCACTGCGGCGTTTGCGACCATATGCATGGCCTTTATCTTTCTTCCGCGTTACTTGGCTGGCGCTTTTACAACGTTGCCACAATTCTTAGCTGACCGCTTTGATGACAGCGTTCGCAGGATGTCAGTGGTTCTGTTTATGGTGGGCTACGGCTTAATCACCATTCCTTCGGTGTTGTATTCTGGCTCAATAGCCGTCCTTCAGTTATTTGATTTCCCAACTTTGTTTAACATTAGCTACAGCGCAGCGCTGGTGTTGACGATCGTTACCATCGGCTGTGCCGGTTCGCTCTACGCGATTTTTGGTGGTCTGAAAGCTGTCGCGATTTCGGATACCTTGAACGGCGTCGGGCTCTTGATTGTCGGTCTTACGGTTCCCGTTTTGGGCCTTTCTTTGCTCGGGCAGGGAAGCATAACAGAAGGTTTGGCTATTATTACAACAACCGACACGCACAAGTTAAATGCGATCGGTGGTGCATCAGACCCTACCCCTTTTGGCACAATTTTTACGGGAATGATTTTCGCGAATCTTTTCTACTGGTGTACTAATCAATACGTCATTCAGCGAACTCTTGGTGCCAAAAATTTAGCGGAAGGTCAAAAAGGAGTGTTGTTTTCAGGTTATTTTAAAGTGCTAGTGCCTTTCATGATGATGATCCCCGGTGTAATTGCCTATCATCTGTATGGTGAAGGTTTAAGCTCAATCGATTTGGCCTATCCTCGGCTGATTCGGGATGTATTGCCGGTATATGCCACAGGCTTTTTTTTGGCGGTATTGCTTGGCGCGGTTTTTAGCTCATTCAACTCCTTATTAAACAGTGCTGCAACCCTGTTTTGTTTAGATATTTATGCGCCAATGCAAAAACAAGAGCCTTCTGACGAGCAGTTGGTGAAAGTTGCCAAAATAGCCAGTGTCGTGATTGCGCTTTTCTCTTTTGTCGTTGCACCATTGTTACAGTTCGCACCTGAAGGCCTTTGGCAAATTATTCGAATATTCACGGGGTTTTATAATATACCGGTTATTTCTATTGTCATTGTTGGGCTGTTTACCAAGCGAGTGCCAGCACTTGGTGCCAAGATTGCGATAGTGTTTCATATTATCGCCTATGGTTTATTTCAATTCGTGCTAGTGGATTATACGTCGCTACACTTTCTTCACTTATACGCTATTTTATTCGTGGTTGAGGTTAGCATCATGCTCGTTGTAGGCGCAGTTAAACCGCGAGCTAACCCATGGACTTATACTCTGCAAAACAAAGTAGATCTAACCCCCTGGTATTTGGCCGGTCCCTGTGCCTTTACCCTGTTCTCCGCAGTTGTATTTCTTTACCTGTTGTTCTCCAAAGTTGGGTTGGTCGATGGCATAAGTACGTTGTTTTGGCCGCTGCTAGTGGCGCTGATAATCGCAAATGCGGTTGTTTGGGTTCTTGGAGTTTATGATAAACTTCCCCGCATAATTCAGCAGCCATTGAGAGACTTAAGCTAAGTGGAATATCCTAACTACGCGCCCGGCGCGTTACGTTTTTTTGATGCGCCCGCGCAGCAGCGCACAATTGCAGAAAGTCACGTTCAGCCTAACGTGATCAATGGCGCTGCATATCGGCTTAATCTGATCGGCTGCGGCATGATTGGTAGAGAGCATATGCGTGTTGCTACTTTACTTGGCAAAGCCGTTGTCAATGGGGTGTTCGATACCTCGGTTGAGAGTTTAGAAATTGCCAGCAAAGATTTTTCAAGCTATGCAAACACCGAACTTGTTATATATGGCAGTTTGGAAGAGGCTTGTTTTGACGAGTCGGTAGATGCTTTGCTGATATGTACGCCCAACTTTACACATTTCGAAATACTGCAAACTGCAATTAAGTCCGGAAAAGCGCTATTTCTTGAAAAGCCTATGGCCACTGATCTGTTTGAGGCGGCGACAGTAGTAGCACTAGCGCAAAAATACTCTAATTGCATTCAGCTGGGTATGCAATATCGATACAAGTCTCAGTATTCTGAAGCCTTTCATCTTATTAAGTCGATGCAAGTGTTGGGAGATGTGAAAACAATTAGTATGTCGGAATATCGCCCGCCTTTTCTGGATAAAGTAAATCAGTGGAATAAATTCAATGAAAAAAGCGGCGGTACCTTGGTGGAGAAGTGTTGCCATTATTTTGATTTGATAAACATGATGGCTCAGGCCAGGCCAGTTAGGGTTTTTGCGAGCGGTGGCCAAGCGGTGAATTTTAAAGATTTTTCTTATCAAGGAAAGGCCTCCGATATTGACGACAATGCGTTTGTTATTATTGAGTATGACAACGGTATAAGAGCTAATTTTACCCTCAATATGTTTTGTCCTGAACTTTATGAAGAGCTAATTGTTGTAGGAAGCAGTGGTCGAATTACCGCCTCGGAAAAATCTAGTTTTGTTGATGGCCGAGTTTCAAAAGCGACACTGGTTTTGGAGAACGATGCTGAGGCTGGCGAACAGATTTTTGATCTAACTTATGCTGATCTGGTTGAGCGGAGTGGGCATCATGGTGCAACATTTTTCGAGCATATGGCATTGATTGACAGACTTGATGGCAAGCTCACCGACAGCGCGACACCGTTGCAAGGTTTATGGGCTTTGATTGTGGCCTCAGCTGCACAAGAGTCAATTGTTAGCGGTGCCCCGACTATTATCGATGACTATATAACTGATTTAAATTTAGAGGATGCTTTAAAGTGACACCTACTGTGATCAAAGTTGGGGACAAGTCTATGCCAGCAGTTGGCTTGGGCCTCTGGAAAATAGAAAAATCTGATACTGCCGAAGCCGTGCGTCAAGCCATTGAAGTGGGGTATCGTCATTTAGACAGTGCTGCCGACTATGGCAATGAATACGAGGTAGGTCAGGGGATCGCTAACGCTCTAGCAAGCGGACTCTGCGCCAGAGAAGACCTATGGGTTACCTCTAAGCTATGGAACACTTACCATAGCCCAGAACATGTTCAGGCGGCCTGCGAAAAGTCACTTCTTGATCTGGGTGTGGAGTATTTAGATTTGTACCTTATTCATTTTCCCATCTCGCTAAAGTACGTTGATTTCGAAACTAGGTATCCACCTGAATGGTTCTTTGATCCGGAGTCTGAAAAGCCCACGATGGAAATTGCACCAGTGCCTCTGATGGATACTTGGCGCGCGATGGAAGCCTTGGTAGAGAAAGGTTTGGTCAAGCAGATAGGTGTTTGTAATTATAATTCGGCCCTGCTTCACGATCTGTTTTCTTACGCGAAAATAAAGCCTGCAATGCTGCAAGTTGAATCCCATCCTTATCTAACCCAAGAGCGCCTTTTGCGTTTAGCGAGTGAGTATGACTTGTCGATCACCGCGTTTTCTCCCTTAGGAGCTTTATCCTATTTGGCATTGGATATGGCTTCATTAAGTGAGTCGGTATTAGAGCAGGGAGTTGTTCAGGCCGCGGCGAAGCGCGTGAATCGAACTCCAGCTCAAGTGGTTTTGCGCTGGGGAGTTCAACGAGGCACGGCTATCATTCCAAAGACTAGCAAAGTTGAGCGCTTAACCGAGAATCTGGCGCTATTTGATTTCGAGCTTAACGCGGAGGAGATGAAGGCTATTTCTGATTTGAACTCAGACAGGCGCTTTAACGATCCCGCTGTCTTTTGTGATTTAGCTTTTAACAAATTCTATCCAATTTACGATTGAGGTATCAGTGAACTCATTTGCTCAGAAATTCAATGTTAGCGGCCAGCAAGACTTCGCCGGAGTGGAATTCCCTTTGGCTTTAGTGAACAGTAAAGAAGATGCGTTGCTGCCTGAGATTTTGTCTACGCTTGCTCTGCACCGTGATGAAATTCTAAAGCAGCTATCAACCCACGGGGTAATTCTGTTTAGGGGTTTCCCCTTGGCAACAGCGGAGGATTTCGATCAGTTTATATCTGCATTTGGGTTGCCCAATTTCACTTACGGCGAATCACTTTCAAATGCCGTGAGAACTAATCGAACGGAGAAAGTGTTTACGGCAAACGAAGCGCCTGCCAGCGTGTCTATTTTTCTGCATCATGAAATGGCTCAGACCCCGGTTTACCCGGCAAAATTATTCTTTTTCTGCGAGCAGGCCGCGGATTCAGGAGGAGCCACTCCACTTTGCAGGTCGGATATATTGTTGGATCGTCTTAAAGAATTAGATTCGGAATTTGTATCCCTATGCGAAGGCTTGGGTGTTCGTTACTCAAACACCATGCCAGAGTTGGACGATGCTGAATCAGGACAAGGTCGAAGCTGGCACAGTACATTAAGCGCTGAGTCAAAGGAGGCTGCTGAGTATAAGTTACAGGAGCTAGGTTACGCATGGGAATGGCTTGGCAACGGCGATCTAAGGGTTACGTCCCCAATTTTGCCCGCAGTAAAAGATTTTGCAAATGGCCGGAAGGTTTTTTTTAATCAGCTAATTGCGGCTTTTAGAGGTTGGAAAGACAGTCGCAATGAGAAGAGTCGGGCGATTACCTTTGGCGACGGCAGCGAAATATCACAGGAATCTATGGCAACTGCCATCGCTCTTAGCGATGAGCTAAGTTTCGACATGCCATGGCAAGCGGGAGATGTAGCCTTGGTGGATAATTATCTGGTGATGCATGGCCGCAGGCCCTATGAGGGCCAACGGCGGGTGCTTGCATCGCTTGTAGCTGGGAGTTAGTGAGAGAGCTGGACGCAGGCCGCAGTAGTGTCAATCGTTGATTGGCGACTTTCACAGGTGGGCAATAATTTTACCTAGTGCGGTTACAATCTCAGGATCAAACTTGCCGAAGCTAATGTATTTCCTAATATCATTAAAGACTGCTCTGCCATTTTATGGGTTGCGATAAGGATGCTTTGAGGTGAGCCTGATATAGGCTGCAGCAGCAGTTAAAATGCCAGCGCCGACAGGCATATTTGCAGCGTTGGTTGCTGCCGGGTAGCCGCTGCCGTCATAATTTCCGTGGTGGCATTCAATCAAGTCAAGCATAGGCTAATTTTCATAGCCGATATGACGCAGTCCTCGAACGCCTTCTCTAAGGTGCATATGGATATGCGTAAAGTCATTATCGGTTAGTCTCGCATCACGGTTAAGGATATTTTCTGGGGCAATAGTTTTGCCTATTTCAGCTAAATATCCAGCTTCCAACACATCATGTTTGTTCTCTAACTCGCGGTGGGTGAATCCTACTGCGACCGAAGTCAGAATAAGGAATCCCGCCCAAATCAGCACTGAAGACCACAGTCCAAAGACATCAGAAGGTCCGACAAATTTTTCCGGATAGATACTTGCCAAAATGGCAATGACTAAAAGGGTAAAAAATGCCCCCAATTCCTCTTAGCGTATGCCAAGATAGTATGAACTGAGTAAAACCGGCAGGTAGAAAAAATTGAGGAATGAAAGCATCCAATCAGCCGGCCAATCTATAGCACTGACAACGACGAGATTTACCAATATAAAAGCGCCTTCAAAATTGTCGATCAAGTACCGTTTGCTAGGTTCAATGTTAGACCTGATTTCCGTGGTGAAAAAGCTTCTCTGTATGTTTTAATTGAGAGTTGTCCATCATATCTAGGTTATTCCTATAGATTGATTAGAATCTCGGGCAAAATATAATCTAAGAGGGGTAAACTCAGGTAGCATCTAATCTAATTTGATCCAAACAGACAACTCATGAGTGCATTATCCTATCCCAAAGACCTCTAGAAGGTGGCAGGTGGTACACAGTTTAACAGAAACATCATTGTGGCTTGCAGTCAGCTCTCACGGGGCTCTATTTTTATCGAAAAAAGAACCAATACGTTGGTCGACCTTAGGGTAAAACGGACTTTGACCAGCATTATTTTTTGAAAACCTAGTTATTAACTATTTTAGAGACCTTATGACTTATTTTTATATCAACTCATCCTTCTGTCGGCTTCTGTGTTTGCTGCAGTTTGCTGTTCTCATCAGCGCTTGCTCTGTTAATAATCTAGAAGATTGGCCTCAGGATTTGCCAAAGGTTGAGCGTTTTGTAGCGGCCTATGACGCCGACCCTGTTAATCAGCAATCTCAAGAGTTGGGCGTTTATCTCTACTGGGTGACTGCTTTCTATCAAGGGAATATTGCTTATCCCACAGGTTGGAACGATGTCGAACGCATAATCTTGGAAGAAACTGGTGATAAAGAAGATGAAGATTTTTCAGAAAAGCTGCTTGATGTTGGTATTTCTATCGCATCGGAGTGGTCTAAAGACAATCCGATTAGAAAGATAGATAATCGGATGCTTTCAATGTGGGCTTCTATTCTTCAAATAGCGCTAGCTGATGAAAAGCACCGACAAGCGGTTGACTTAATTGCAGAGGATATTGATGCCTTGTTTTCAGGTGATGTTGACGCCGCAAATTTAAATGACGCCCACTATGAATCTCAGCTTGGATTGGAGTTGTTTGGGGGCTTCTAGCCTTCGGTTCAACCCAGCCGGCCTCCGATCTAGCGCCTAACGCTCGCTATCTTTCTTTTGCTTCTTATAATTGAAAAAACTAGACGGTTTGACCAACTTTTATTACTTAATTCTCGGTATTTAGAGAAATTTTCTGAACATGTTTTCTAAATAAGCATCCTAGCCATGTTCCCAAACAGCACAATCAGTCATGACATTGGGGAGTGACTGAGCACGGGTATTCTCAAATATTCTCAAATATCGCGATAGATCAGGCGATGGGTTGCGGTCTGAGAGAGATTTGGCCGCATGCTTCGATGCCAGTAGGGGGAGCAGTTCGAGAAGGGTCTTCCCAACTGGAGCAATTAGGATTGAGTCGAATTTTACCCGGTGGGGCGAAAGGTTAACCAATGTAGTCGGCGAGCTTGGCGGTCCTCGGGCCAATGGTTGAGTTGAGCGATATACCTGATCCTCACCTTGTCGATCAGTTCTTGGAAACCTATTGCGCGCTAGCCTCGTTGACAGCGCGCTCTGCGGTAGTAAAAGCCAGCCAAGAGGAGTTGAACCAACTGCTCCAGATGATCGTTAATCTTGCTATGAACCCCTTAAATTTCGTGTGTATAAATAGTGTGGTGGAAATTCTTAGAACGCCTTGGAGACATAGTGGATCTCCGTGCGACTAGATTGATTAGTGACGATCCTTGCGTTCAATTTATTGACCACATGATGAGCCTTCGCAATAAACCGGAAGTATCCAAGATACTTGACAGGCAAATCATTGAAA
>CAJWGN010000020.1 GCA_913031035.1 uncultured Gammaproteobacteria bacterium | reverse complement strand
GCGTGCTCTCGCGCGGTTACGGTTAGTTGCGGTTGTTGGGTACCGTGAGAGGAAGCCAAAATCATTTAGCAGTCCAGCATGAGGAAAGTTTTGAAGAGGCTGGCCTATAACGCGGAAAGTACCATTCGAGTTTTCGCGAGACTCTACTTCTTCCAGAGCGTCTGGGTCGTTATAGTAACCTTGCACGACTGATGGCTTGAATAGCTGCGCGTCATCATCAGCTGAAAAGGAGGCTGTTCCCTCGAGCCATGTGTTAAGCACAGGGTTCATCATCATGTAATCAGCAGTGAGAATTTCGGAATAAGGTAATTCGTTCTCAATAACATAAGCGACTAGTTCTCCTGCTGTTCGCTGTAAGGCATTTGTAACGCCTCCTACAGCAGGATTACCTGAGTCACCCAGAAGATTTGTTCGGGCTCTTTCATTGTGGAGTTTAACAAAGTGGCTATAAGCTGCATTAAGAGGCTCACCTGCCCCCTTTGTTAGTAATCTATCGTTGACGCTTGTGACAACAAACTCTCTGAACGCAGCTCCCGCCATGAGTGTGCGCAGCACCTTGCGCAACGCGGCGTCTGACACAATCGAATTGGTCTCTGCGTTGGTCGGGATTCGGCCCTGAAGCAACAGTGTAGCTCGACGCAGTGTTGCCTGCCGCGGTTCGAGTATGACCTCAGTTAGGAAGCTAGCCTGTCGTGCGTTTGCTCCATCGTCCATTCCGCTAAAGGTATAGCTCGTTACTTCATTATAAGCTGATAACTCGTCGACCACTTTCTGAACAGCCTGATAACCCTCGCCACCTAATGCTAGCTGCACTCCCCCAGCGTGGCCGTTGCCGCCGTTGACTTTAGACAGCAGGAGATCAGCGCCTTTTTCCTGGATGTAATTGGAGAGTGCGCCAAAGTTGTTTAGCGCAGAGGCGGTATTGGTACGCTGAAATTGGAGCGCAGAATTCCGAGCAAAGCCACCTTCAACATGGCACGCGATGCAGAGCGTTTGCACAATAGCGGTTTCAACTTCACTTTCGAATGTGACTGCGGCTTGTGATGTGCTGTTGTTTGGGAGTTCGGTAGAGGCTTTCACCGAGATCTGCGCAGGTTCGGACGTATAGTGAAGTGTAGATTCGCCCTCGACGCTGTAGGCGGCGAAATAAAGATAGTCACCAGCTTCGGCCATAGTGCCATCAAGAAGAACTAAGGTCTGAGAGCTTGCCAGCATTTGATCGCTGGCGAATGGCGTAAGCGTCTCTAAAGCACCGCTCCATGGCGCGTAGCTGCCATCGGGTTCCAATTTAAAGAACTGGTTGTTGGCCACGATGATGATGTAGACAGAGGCGTTTTTAGTGAGATCTGCAGCCTGTGGGCGTAAAGTGAGCGAGACTAAAAAGTCTGTAGTAGTTGTAAGACCGGTCGGTAAAACAGAAGATTGCACGCTTAGCTCAAAGACGCTTGCGCTTGGACTGCCATCGGTCGATGCTGAGCCAATTGTAGCAATAGGCGAGGCAATCTCTAGCGAATGAGCCGAGAGCGGCGCCACTAATATTGCAAAAATCGCAGCAATTTTAAGGTTTTGAAGCATTCTAATACCAAACCTGAAGATTTTTATATCATTACATTTCATTTCGTAAAATCAAATTTAACAATTTGTACAGAAAACTACATCACGCTTGCTAGTCACACCCTAGATCAGCGACGATTTAGAGTAGTGAGTAATTGTCCTTTTTGAATGACCAAGGCGATGCTCTATCGTAGCGAGCATGTGCCTGGATTCGGTCTCGTCCTTGCAATGCCCGGAGCAACCGCATGCCAGTTTTTGCAAGGCTTTAGAGGTTATTTTGGTGGAGTGGTAGTGGGATGTTACTGGAAGTTGGTGCCCAGGGGCGGAATAATATAATCAGGCTTAAGCCTGCTTATACCCTTCGGGCTTCGCGCATAGCGCTCGTTGAAAATCGCTGCGCAATTATTCGAACCAGACAGTGGTTCTCATCCGGCCCCTGAACTCCAGATATAAAAAAGCCCCGCTTTTAGCGAGGCTTTTTGAATATGGTGCCCAGGGGCGGAATCGAACCACCGACACGAGGATTTTCAGTCCTCTGCTCTACCGACTGAGCTACCTGGGCATATTTTAAGCTGCTTACTTCGTTAGGAGGCCAATCTCCAATTAGTCACCTACAAATCTAGGTTCCTTCTCTCGTCAAGACACCTGCCTCGTCTTCACTGCGCACATGACGTTCAAAATCATGGTTGTGTTTGACCTGCTTTGAGTGGCGTTACTTCGCTGAAGCCCGAGCTCTTTGTCAGTCAACTGATCTGAGCTTCCTTAATCGAATCGGCTCTCGGCTTGTTTCGCTTTTACTCGCGACGCTCAAAATATGTAATGCGGCTCTTTCGCGAGCCGCGTATTAAACCTTCACGGCCCTTATGTGTCAAGGGCTTTGCTTTTTGGTTTATTTATCTGTCCTCTGGAACATAGCCTTCGGCGTGGTCGTGGTCCTCGTTATTGAAGAATTTGTCCATTTCTGCCTGCAAATACTTCCTGTCATCGCCGTTGACCATACTCAGCTGTTTTTCGTTGATCAGCATGACTTGAAGGGTTTGCCAGTCTTTCCAGGCCTGTTGAGAGACGTTCTCATAGATCTCCTGACCCTTGGGTCCCGGATAAGGCGCCACGACGAGACCTGGTAGTTCTTTGCCATACTTTTTGCAGTTAACTGTGCGAGACATAGTGATTCCTTTGCGCGGTTGGGTGCGAGTCAGTACTTGTGGCCGGCTATTTGACGCGGGCCAGTTGTTTTAATATCTTTTTGATAGGGGCAGCTAAGCCAATTTCTGTTATTCCAGCCGTGCCTTTTTGGATTATCGGATACCAAAGCCAGCGGTCGGCTTCGCAGACGCCGGATGATTGCTCTTCTGCGGTGTATTCTACTGGTGAAATATCTAAATGATAGTGAGAAAACGTGTGTCTAAATACAGTCAGCTCAGATCTGCTGGCGGCATCTATCGATAAATTGGGAATGCTAGGGGCTATTGCTGTTTGCCCCTCGGGTAGGCTGTAGAGGCCGCCCCAGATGCCGCTGGCAGGACGTTTTTCCAATAGCACTTCATTACGAGCGCTGCGAAGGATATAAAGCGTCACTTCCCTTACCGGGAGCGTCTTTTTCGGTTTTTTACCGGGTATCTCAGTAATCTTACCCTGTTTAAGTGACAAGCAGTCAGTGGACAATGGGCAGCTTTCACAAAAAGGCTTGCTGCGAGTACAGACCGTGGCACCGAGATCCATCATGGCTTGAGTGTAGTCGGCAAAGCGGGCGCTAGGTAACAGTGCCTCAGCGACTTTCCACAGCTGAGTTTTGATCTTTGCCTGCTCAGGCCAGCCTGAGATGGCGTGGAAACGAGTTAGCACACGTTTCACGTTGCCATCCAGAATCGGCGCACGAATATTCATTGATAATGAGGCAATGGCCCCCGCGGTTGAGAGGCCGATTCCTGGCAGTGACTCCAAGGCTTCTACAGTGCGGGGGAATGCGCCGCCAAACTTGTCGACGACTTGATTAGCTGCTTTGTGTAAGTTTCGAGCGCGGGCATAGTAGCCGAGCCCAGTCCACAAATACAAAACCTGATCTATGTCTGCGTTTGCTAAATCGTTAACGGTCGGAAACCTGCTAGTGAATCTTTCAAAGTAGGGGATAACGGTGCTGACCTGAGTTTGTTGGAGCATTATTTCGGATAGCCAAACACGATAGGGTGTGCGGTTAGACTGCCAGGGCAAATTCTTGCGGCCGTGCTCATCAAACCACGTTAGAGCCAGTGTTGAAAAACTAGGCATTAGTAGTTTTGACAGTTGATGACTTTGAAGGGTGTCGATAGCACTAGTTCAATATTTTTTGCAGTAGGCCGCGCGCAGCATCGCGGAGATCTTCAGGTACTCTCTCAGTGACGGCCTCTTCAAGGGTGTTGCGTAGTGCGTTGTTGCCCAGCTGGGTAAATAATTCACGAACGCCGGTGAAGTTAGGACGGCAATATTGGCTAACCTCATCAGCAAAGGCGGCAGCACATTCTACCGGCCACTGAACGCCGTAATAAAGTTCGTCTATTGGTATCGTTTGTAATTCTGGCTCGCCAAGCAATGCAAATGCGAGCTGATAATTAAAAGAGCTTGAGGCTAAATCAACTGCGCCAACGCCGTCCAGCTGGAAATTGTCCATCTTGAGGTTTATCAATTGGTTCTCGGCAATGCCGTTGTCCAAAACAATGTAACCACCAAGCTCGCTAAACTGAATCTGATCTGGCCATTGTTGAATGCTGCCGCCGGATGGGCTGAGGGCAGAAATAGTGGTAAATATTTGTTTAATAACACCGATGTCCACAGAGTTTTCTGAGATAGCGAACTGAGTTGAGCCGGTTAGGGAGTTCGCTATGCTGCCAGTGCTTGCGGCACGGGCAGTATACTGTGAGGTCATGTTGAGTTTGCCGGTTACCGAATTAAATCTTGATATGTAAGGTGCCAGGTCAACCAAGTTAAGCTGGTTGACGGTTAGGCTTAAAGTCATTGGCGCCTCCGGAGAGCGGCCGTCTACTCTGATATTGCCGAAAACCGTACCGTCGAATGCGGAAATAGGCTGAATTTCGACGTCTAACACGCTGCTTTCAATGTTGGTAAAAACAGTAATATCTTCGAGCAGGTACTCATTAGCGATTAGAGAATCAATCGATATACTTCCAATCACGTCAAAGCTGCTAAGCAATTCTATGGGCATGGCAGTATCTGCAGCTGAGCCGCTGGCGGCACTGGCTTCTGCGCCGACCGCGTTAGTTGTATTCGATTGATTTTGTGCTGACGAAGTGTCTTCTTCCGGCGTCATGAAAGGGCTTAAGTTCAGTGCCGAGGAGGACAGGTTATAGCTTACATTCATCGGTGTAAAGTCAGTAGGTAAGCGAATATCGGCGTTGCCTTGGATAACGGAATCGCCAAGGGTTATGCCTAGATCCAAAATAGAAAACTGTGATTGATTGCCACTAAAATCCAGCGTAAAAGAAAGTCTTGGTATTGCTGGGGTGGAATTTAAACTCGCGCCGAGGCTTATTCCGCTGCCCTGATTTTTATTTCCGCTTAGGGTTTGCATAAGACCTGCTAGGTCAAATGAGTTGGCCAGTATTGAGCCAGTCGCCTGAATTGAATCGTTCAATCCAGTAATAGAAATTTGCCCTTGTAACAGCATAGGAGTCAAACTGAAGTTGAATTCTCTGATGTCAATAATGCCGCTGTTTAAGTCTGCGCTAACAACGCTGCGCAGACCCATGGGGGTTGTTTCAGCCAATCCCGTTGTATCGCTATAAGTAACATAATCGAATTGGAGTTCGACAGGAAAAGGGATGCCATCGATATTGGTTAGGCTGCTCTGCAAATTAACATTGGCAAGGCTGTAGCGAGTCCCCTGGGATAGGTCTTGTATATCTATGCTGGCATTAGAAATATTGATGCGCTCGAACGTTGCCGAGACAATTCCATTTGCATCAGAGCTGTTGGGGTTAGTTTGGACGTTTTCGGGGGTAGTGTTTTCGACCTCCCAACCGCTGATGCCGGACTCACCGATTGTGTAATTAACGTGAAAATCATCAGTGATAAATTCTTTAATTAGTAGCCTACCCCTCAGCAAAGCGCCGGCGTCAATTTTTAAGGATACAGCTGAGGTGGATGCCAATTCCTGTGGATATGCAGGATTTTTCAGTCTTACATCATTGAGTGTAAGGCCTAAAGTGGGGAAAAAATCCAGTTCCAGATCGCCGGCTATAAAAAGCTCGTAGCCGCTATTACTTGCAACGGCAGATTCTATAGCCGATTTATATTGATTGGCGTCAACAAGTATTATCAGGCCTACTGTAAGCGCAACGGCCAGAGCCGCTATACCTAAGACAGATTTTAAGAGTACTTTGAACATCGAGTTAGCTTCTGTGTTTATCTAAACTAGATCAGTTCGAGCTAGATAGCAGGTAGTCGTATTCTTCATTTTAGGCTTGTGCAATAGAGTAAGCTGGTAGCGCTTAGTTTAACGGAATCACAGGTTTGTTGCACGATTGATGAAATTTCGCGGTAGTTTGTCGAATTTACCTCGATCCAAGGCAAAAGCTTACCTTTTTCATGGGAATAGCTCTTTCCCTTGCTATCAAAGCGGCAGCACGACCTTTATACTGGGTTCTTTTAAGGTCACCGAAGGCTTCTCAAAGGCATTCGGCATACAAGGACTTCCATGAGCGAACTATCTCCGAGCGCTGACGCCATCCGTAGCCCTCGTCAAGCCAGTGTTGAACGAAATACTAAAGAAACTCAAATTTCTGTGACAGTAAATCTCGATGGCACAGGTAAGTTAGATGTTGAAACAGGTCTACCTTTTCTTGACCATATGTTGGATCAGATTGCCCGCCACGGACTCATTGACATAAAAGTGAGAGCGGTTGGGGATTTGGCGATTGATGCCCATCACACAGTTGAAGATATTGGTATCACCTTAGGTCAGGCTTTTAACAAGGCGCTGGATAAAACCGGCATTCGCCGCTATGCCCACGCCTATGTGCCATTAGATGAAGCGCTGTCCAGGGTTGTCATAGATTTTTCTGGCCGTCCAGGTTTGGACTACCACGTCCAATTTGTAAAAGGCACAGTGGGCAATTTTGACGTGGATCTATTTCACGAATTTTTTCAAGGTTTTGTAAATCACGCGTTGGTTACCCTGCACATCGACAACCTTCGCGGCAAAAATTCCCACCACCAAGTTGAAACTATTTTTAAAGCCTTTGGCAGAGCATTGCGCTTCGCGATGGAAATTGATCCAAGATCTTCCACCACGATTCCCTCTACTAAGGGTGTGCTTTAGACCGGAATTCTCCTTAGAGCCAGTTAGCTGGACTTTAGCTGAACTAAAGGCGCTGTGAGTTAATACGTCAACAGTCGTCATGCCTGGCTCTGGCTTCTTTTAGCAATTAACAAAAAATACGCAGTTGAACTCAACGATGAACAAAGTAGCAGTAATCGATTACGGCATGGGAAACCTTCACTCTGTTGCCAAGGCGGTAGAGCATGTTGGTCGTGAACTTGAAATATCCACTGGTGAGGTCACCGATGTTTCCGTCACGGCTGATGCAAATATCATTGCTGCCGCTGATCGGGTGATTTTCCCCGGGGTTGGCGCTATTCGTGATTGCATGGCTGAGATCAACCGGCTAAACATTGGCCAGATTGTTGAAGACGCTATAAAGTCAAAACCTGTGTTGGCCATTTGCGTTGGCATGCAGGCATTAATGCAGCACAGTGAAGAAAACGATGGGGTGAAGTGTTTGGGTTTTATCGAGGGTGATGTTCGCTATTTTGGGGATGATCATATGGACAAAAATGGTCACCGATTAAAAGTCCCCCATATGGGCTGGAATCAGGTTAAGCAAACAGCTCCCCATCCTTTATGGAAAGACATTCCCGACAACAGCCGTTTTTATTTTGTGCACAGTTACTACGTTCATGCGGCGGGCCGCAAAAAGGTGACAGGTGTCACCAATTATGGTGTTGATCTGGCTGCAACCATTTCCGACAACAAACTATTCGCAACGCAATTTCACCCAGAAAAAAGCCAAACTGCGGGTCTGACGTTGCTTAAAAACTTCCTACAATGGGATGGTTCAACAGAGTGAGTAAACTTACGTGTTAGTAATTCCAGCAATTGATTTAAAAGATGGTCAGTGCGTTCGATTAAAACAAGGGCGGATGGAGGACTCTACCGTTTTCTCAGACGACCCGGTTAGCATGGCGGGAATATGGGCTGCAAAAGGCGCAAGGCGCCTGCACATAGTCGATCTCAATGGTGCTTTTGCCGGCACCCCGGTGAATGCTGAAATTGTAGCGGCTATAGCCAAAGCCTACCCAGATTTACCTATTCAAATTGGCGGCGGAATCCGCAATTTAGAAATCATTCAGTCCTATCTAGACGCTGGTGTTAGCTACGTCATCATAGGAACTCAGGCCGTTAAAGACCCGGACTTCGTGCGTCAGGCTTGCGAGGCTTATCCTGGCAAAATTATTGTTGGGATTGATGCGATGGATGGCATGGTTGCCACCGAAGGCTGGGCAGAAGTCAGTGAAGTGTTGGCAATAGATTTGGCTGAAAAGCTCGCTGATTTCGGAGTTTCCGCCATTATCTATACGGATATCGCTCGCGACGGGATGATGAAAGGCGTCAACATCGAAGCAACCAAAGAATTGGCAAATCATTCTCCTATTCCAGTTATCGCCTCCGGCGGAATCAGTAAGTTGGCAGACATTGCTGCCATTCGCGAGGCCTCCGAATCAGAATATGGTTCTGGCATAATTGGTGTGATCACGGGCCGTGCGATCTACGAAGGCATGCTCGATCTCTCTATGGCTCAGCAGCTGTGTGACGAGTAGGAGTTACCGTGGCCTTAGCAAAACGAATAATCCCTTGTCTTGACTGTGAAAATGGCCGGGTAGTCAAAGGTGTAAAATTTTTAAATATAAGAGACGCAGGTGATCCTGTCGAGATATCCAAACGGTACTGCGATGCTGGCGCCGATGAGATAACGTTCCTAGATATTACCGCCAGTCACGAAGGTCGAGAGACAACTGTTGATACGGTCCGAGCTATTGCCAGCCAAGTGTTTATTCCTTTGACTGTTGGCGGCGGGATTCGAACTCTCGAGGACATTCGTACCATGCTAAATGCAGGTGCTGATAAAGTGTCTATCAATACCGCGGCGGTAACTAACCCGGAATTTGTGCGTCAGGCGGCCCAACGCTTTGGCTCTCAATGTATCGTTGTTGCCATAGACGCTAAGAAAGTTTCAGGGCTGGGTGAAATCGATCGCTGGGAAATATTCACCCACGGAGGTCGCAACGCCACTGGCATTGACGTTATCGAATGGGTTGTGCGAATGGTGAAATACGGCGCTGGAGAGATTTTACTAACCAGTATGGATAGAGATGGCACTAAAATAGGGTTCGATCTAGCCTTGAATAAGGCCGTCAGCCAAGCGGTACAAGTTCCTATCATAGCCTCCGGCGGTGTTGGGAATCTTCAACACCTTGTAGATGGAGTTGTAGAAGGGGAAGCAGATGCTGTGCTGGCTGCAAGTATTTTTCATTTTGGTGAATTTAGTGTGGACGAGGCCAAAAAATATATGGCCTCGCAGGGAATTGAAGTTCGCTTGTAAGGGTGATTGCAGGCGTTAGGTTAAGGCGCTTTATCAGCGCGAATAATTTTTAGTGATCAGTTGCTCGCTGAGCAAAATCACCTGATGCTGCTCGAGCCTGTGGTGGTCTAAAAGCATTTATTCCCTTCAGCACATTCAAGGCTTCGTTCAGTGGGTAATCACTTACCAGCACTTCCTCTGCAGAAATCAATGCCTCGGCCATTGCCTTTGTATTGTTGCTGGTAATGTTGCTGCGGTTATTTTCACTGTCTCCGTCTTCATCTCCATTACCGTTATCCAAATGGCCCGGCAGGTCAGATTCGCTGTATTGCGCTGCGTTTCTTGAGCGGCGAGTCACGAATGCTTCTTCGACAATAATATCCGGTTCTATGCCTTGCGCCTGAATCGAGCGGCCAGAAGGTGTGTAGTACAACGAAGTGGTTAGTTTTATCGCCCGGTCTTCCCCTAACGGCAGAATGGTTTGTACTGAGCCTTTACCGAAACTCCGCGTACCCATAATGATTGCCCGGCCATGGTCTTGCAATGCGCCTGCGACGATTTCTGACGCGGATGCCGACCCATTATTGATCAGGACAACTAACGGTATGTCTCCGCCGACGGTGGCTCGGGTTGCGTTAAACTCCATGCCGGAATCTTCCATGCGGCCTTTAGTAGAGACGATTCTGCCTTGGTTAATAAACGCGTCCACAACGCCAACTGAGGCTTGGAGTACGCCGCCTGGATTATTGCGCAGATCTAGAATCAGCCCTTTCAGGGACTCGTTTTCCGCCAGTAACTCAGTGATTTCTTCCTGCACTTCATTGCCGGTGTTGGCACGAAATTGAGAAACTCGTAAATAGGCATAGCTAGGATCAACCATGCGGCTGCGGACGCTGGCAATGGTGATAATCTCGCGCACCACGGTGACATCAAAGGCATCAACGCCCTCTCTAGCGATGGTAACTGTAATTTCGCTGCCTGGAGCTCCGCGCATCATCTTTGCGGCTTCGTCTGGCAGCAACTCTCTTAAGGGGCGGTTGTTTATCTGAATGATTAGGTCGCCTGCCTGAATTCCGGCGCGATCCGCTGGTGAATCATCGATAGGGCTGATCACCTTGATATAGCCATCCTCACGGCCGACTTCGATGCCCAGGCCACCAAATTCGCCAGTTGTGGTTTCTTGAAGCGCCTCATAGTCATTGCCGACAAGGTAGGACGAATGAGGGTCTAACCCTGAGAGCATGCCCTTTATGGCGTTTTCCAGCAGAGTAAGGTCGTCAACCTCTTCTACATAGGCGGCGCGAATACGGTCTAATGCCTGAGTAAATATTCTCACCTCTTCTAGGGGCAGAGGGAGTTGGTCTTGGGCCGTCGCGGGAAGTGCTAAGCAGGAACCTGCCAGAGCCAAAGCCAAACTTAAAGACTTAAGCTGGGTGTGAGTATTTTGGAGCGAAATCATAAGACTTTCCTAGTGGCGCTTACTGGGCTTTTGCTTTGTTATAAAGAAGCGATGCCTGGGTTGCTAACAAGAAGCTAATGAGCGGCGAATTAGCTGCTTGAAATTAGTTATACGAATAAACCAATAGTTTCAGTTTATTCGTGTAATGGCAATTCGGAAACTACCCTATCAGAGTTAAAGGTGGGGCCTTTGGACGTATTTTCACCCCTTACACTGATTTTTAGTTCCCGTGTTCGACAACATAGCCTCAATGACTGGGTAAATAGACAGACCACGCTATAGAAAATAAATCCTCAGCGGCAGGGTTGGCTGGCAAATGATGGTTAGCGATTAGAGTTAAACCAAGGGCTAGGATCTTGAGGTTGGCCGTTGCGCCTGATTTCAAAATATAAACCATCCACGCCGCTGCTGATAGATGTGCCCGATGTGGATAGGATGTCACCGGCATCAACCCAGTTACCTGCAATTGCAGAAAGGGCTTCATTGCCGCCATAAAGACTCAAAAACCCCTCGCCGTGATCAATAATGACCAGCAATCCGGAGCCTCGCAGCCAATCTGCAAAGACTACGTGGCCGGCATGAACAGCCCGCACTGGTGTGCCTGTTTTTGCCTGAATAGTTATGCCTTGACGGCTCAGGTTGCCATCACCGTAGCGCTCGCCAAAGCGGCTGCTAAAGCGGCCGCTCAGAGGTTGAGTAAGCCGACCTTTAGCGGAGGCAAAAGGTGGTACATCGGCAAACGACCTTACCCCTTCCATCACGATTCGTATTTCTTCAACAAGTCGCTGCAGATCCGCTTGATTGATTTCTAGCTGTTCTAATTCTTGGCCCTTAGAGGCAATGCTAGTTCTGAGAGAAATCAGTGCGTTTTGTTTCTCCAGCCTAGCTGAATCTAGTGCCGCGAGCTGATTGCGCAGAGCAGTGTCTTGCTCTTGGAGATCGGCTACTTTTGCTGCAGCTGCGATTTCCGTCTTTTTAATTTGTTCTATTAGTGATTCGAATTCATTGATTTTTTGCAGCTGTGCCTCGGAATATTTTAGCGTGTAGTGGAGCATTCGCGCGGCGTCGGTAATACTGTCTTGACCGTCTTGGCTGAAGAGATCTTTCAGCAAGTTTGGAGCGCCTCGAATGTATGCAGCGCGAATTAGTTGGTTGAGGATTGTTGCTTGCTCAGTCTTTAATACGTTTAGGGTCAGGGCTTCAAACGCTAAAGCATCTAATTCAGTCTGGGCTAGTTGGATGCTTGTGCGGGTTTGGTCGGTGCGGTTACTGAGCTCGGCCAATTCAGTTTCGGCTTGCCTAAGAGCGCTCTGCTCCGAGCTTATGGTTTGATTGGCAGTGTTGAGCCAGCCACGTATGTCTTCGATTGCAGCGGCAACCGATTCCAGCTCTTGCTGGGCTTGCCGGTTGTTACTGGTGGCCTGGCTAAGCGCTTGACTAGAGCCCAGGGTAGAAAAAAGCAAAGCCACCGTAAAACCAAGCGACCGCTTGTTGAGGTAAGTTTTTAACCGCCACCAAATTAAAAAGGACACCGGAACCCTTAGCTGCCCTTCGAAACGAGTACCTGGCCGGTCATCTCTGCGGGTACCTCTGCGTCTAGCAGCGTGAGAAGGGTTGGTGCGATGTCACATAGGCTGCCATCTTGAGTAAATTGAAACCCGCTTTTGCCCAAGTAGACCAATGGTACCGGACCTGCGGTGTGGGAGGTGAGAGGCTGGTTAGTTGTTAGATCAAGCATCTGCTCGACGTTGCCGTGGTCAGCTGTTATTAGTAGTTCACCATCGGTTGCTAGAATGGCATCACAAATAGGCTTCAAACATTTATCGATGGCTTCTACGGCTTTAACAGCGGCGGCGAAATTCCCAGTGTGGCCTACCATATCGCCATTGGCGTAATTGCAAATGATGACATCGTACTTGCCTGAATTAATTGCTTCGACTAGCTTTTCGGTGAGTTCAAAAGCTGACATTTCAGGTTTTAGATCATAGGTTTTAACCTGCGGAGACGGGATAAGTTCGCGATCTTCGTTAGTAAAAGGTTGTTCGCGGCCGCCGTTGAAAAAGAAAGTTACATGAGCATATTTTTCTGTCTCGGCAATGCGCAGCTGAGTTCTGCCGGTGTTGGCAAGATACTCGCCTAGAACATTTGCCAATGCCACGGGCGGATAGGCAACGGCTGCCTCAATATCGGCAGCGTATTGTGTCAACGTAATAAAATCGCCTAGCATGGGCCTAACCTCGCGGCTGAAGCCAGTAAATTGGTCATTAACAAAGGCGCGGCTGATTTCTCGAGCGCGGTCGGCGCGAAAATTCATGAAATAAACCACATCACCGTCACCTATAGCGCTAACGCTGTCGTCTGAGTCGGTGATTGAGGTGGCCTGAACAAACTCATCGTCTTCGCCGCGCTCGTATGCGGCGGCCAGCGCGTCACTCACATCGCTGTAACTAAACGGGGCCTTGCCCTGCGTGAGCAGATCGTAAGCCGGTTGCACGCGATCCCAGCGATTGTCCCTATCCATGGCAAAGAAGCGGCCACAAAAAGAGGCGACGCGCCCGCGACCGGATTTTCTAAGAAGATCATCGGTTTTCTGAAGCGAGGCCAGCGCGCTGCGTGGAGCGGTGTCGCGACCATCCAAAAAAGCATGCACAAATATTTGCCGAGCATCACGAGCTATGGCCATTTCAACCATGGCATTGATTTGGTTCTCGTGGCTGTGAATGCCGCCGCAGGAGAGAAGGCCGATGATGTGAATAGCGGTTTCACTGTCCATTGCCCTACGTATACCGCTGCGCAGGACTGGGTTTGTGAAAAATGATCCATCCTCAATGGCCTTGTCGATTCTCGTAAGACTCTGATACACCACGCGGCCAGCACCGAGATTCATATGTCCTACTTCGGAATTCCCCATTTGGCCGGCTGGCAACCCTACCGATTTTCCAGAGGTAGTGATTAGTGTGTGGGGCTGTTCTCGCCAGAGTTTGTCCCAGTTTGGGCTGTTAGCAGCATGGATTGCGTTGCTGGCTGTTTCTTCTCGATGGCCCCAGCCATCAAGGACGAGTAAAAGTGCAGTTTTCTTGTGGGTCATGGAGGGCGCTTTATTCCGAGTCAGTTTGAGTTTTAATCTGATTCAATATTATCCTTGAAACCCCGATTCATAGCGAGTGAATCACGATGAGCATCTTCTTTAGCGGCGGCGGTCCGTGTATACTCCTTGCCTTTTGCGGTAGCGGCGCTTAAATGCCCGTGGGATATAGCTGATTTAAGATGGCTCAATTTATAGAATTTATAGGAAATCACATAATCTTGGCGTCAGCTTGGTTGCTAGTGGCTACTGGGATTGTTTTCTTCCACCAGCGCACAGGTTCCAAGTCTGTCAGCCCCCAAGGGGCAGTTACGCTTATAAATCGTAATGACGGGATTGTGATTGATTTGCGAGACAAGAAAGAATTTGAAGTGGGGCATATTGTTGATTCGGTCAACATGCCTTACGCGAAGCTAGCTCAGCGGCTGACCGAGCTGGAAAAGCATAAAGAAAAGCCGCTAATTGTGGTTTGTAAGCTTGGTCAGCAATCAGGAATGGCTGTAAAGCAGATCCAAGCCGCGGGCTTTTCAGATGTTTATAAGCTTTCAGGTGGCATGAGCGAGTGGCGAGCCCAGTCGTTGCCTGTTGTTAACAAGTAATAGATAACAGGCGGTAAGCAAAAAGCAGTAATAAACACCCAAAGTAAAAATCTACAGTTAAGCCTGTTTGTTAGCGATCACTCACTCGCCAGCGAGCATAATTTAAGCGATACAAAGACTCTATAGGATTTATTATGGCCGAGAACGAAGAGAACACAACAGAAGCGGCCGCTGCGCCTCAGGGAAATGAACAACCTGCAGGGCCTCAGTTCGCGCTACAAAGAATATTTTTGAAGGATTCGTCCTTTGAATCGCCCCGCAGTCCGCTCATTTTTCAGGCGCAGTGGAGCCCTAAGATTAATTTTGATATCAAGACTCGCAGCAGCAAAGTTCAAGATGATGTGTACGAAGTTGTCTTGATATTAACCGCAGAGGCGCAAATTGAAGAGAAGGCAGCGTTCGTAGTGGAGGTGCATCAGGCGGGCATATTCACGGCTAAAGATTTTGATGATCTTCAGCTAGAGCAGGTTCTGGCGACAGTATGCCCGAATATTCTTTTTCCTTATGCTCGCGAAGCTGTAGACAGCTTAGTGATCAAGGGTAGTTTCCCTGCGCTGATGCTAGCACCAATAAACTTTGATGCTTTGTATGCCCAGCAAAAGCAAAATCAAGCCGAGCAAGTCGCTGATGGGGGCGATGCCGCCTCTGAAGCACCAGCATCTGAAACTACGCAGTAAAAATGCTGGCTGCCTGAGAGAAGCCGCTTAACGCGGCTTTTAAAGGCCCGACTCGAAGCCTAGCTGATGCCAAGCTTCGTACACTAAGACAGCCGCGGCATTAGACAGGTTAAGGCTTCTGCTTTCAGGCAGCATGGGTATTCGAACGAGGCTTTCAGGGCCTAATTCATCCCTTATAGAATCCGGTAAGCCGCGCGTTTCAGGCCCGAACACCAAAAAATCCCCTTTTTCATATTTAATTTCAGTGTAATTGCTGCGGCCCTTTGTGGAAATGCCAAAAAGGCGTGACTTGGCGTTAACTTCTTTAAAATCCTCCCAATTATCATAGATTGTGATGCCTGCAAACTCGTGATAATCCAGTCCCGCTCGGCGCATGCGCTTATCATCAAGCTCAAAACCAAAAGGTTTGATTAAATGAAGCTGTGAGCCTGTATTTGCTGCTAATCGGATAATATTTCCCGTGTTAGGGGGTATTTCTGGTTCGAAAAGAACGATGTTGATCAAAATTTAGCCACTCGGTTATAGTCAATAAGACACGTTAACAGTTACTGATTATTACAATCAGCCAGACTTGCATTGCCTATATATTCGAATTCTTCCCAACTTTAACCCGCTATATCCCTATAAACAGGGGGCTTGCGACTAGAAGTAGGGTACTTACCCTAGTTTATCCCGATTATAGGTCAAATTTGGTTTAGAATTTAACTACATAAACGATAATCTTTATGGGTTTCTTAGGCTTCGCACACGCGTGCGCCGGTACAGAGTTTTTAAGACAGATTGCTCCGCATAAATATCTCCCTAGAGACTATGCGAAATACAAGCAATAGCGCCAGTAGCGATAACTTTGGCTCTTAGTTCTGGCTTTTATAAAAAGGCACTTAAAAGACACCTAAAAGGCACGAAAACAGGTAATTGAGTAATGCTTCAGTTTTTGAAGAAAAAAACAAAGGCGACAGGCCGAGTTGGACTTATGGTGCAGTCCGATCAGCTTGTGCTTGCTCATGTGGATCAAAGAGGTGGATCCCCTTTTATGCTCAACTGTAAAAGAGTGCCTTTAGCATCGCCAACAGAGGCTGCGGCAATACTTGAGGATTTGGTGAAAGAGTACGAAATGGAGGGAACTCAGTGCAGCTTTGTCCTCAACCCAAAAGATTACAATTTGCATTTGGTCGAGGCGCCTAACGTTGAGCCTGGCAATTAAAAAGAGACGCGCGAAAACAGCTATCTCGCTGAGGTTTTCAAAAAGAAAACCTAGTTAGGATATGGCTGATTAGGATGTCGCTACTTAAAAGACAGCTACTTAAAACACTACTACTTAAAGCACTACCACTAAAGGGCCGCCTGGTTACATTGAGCATCTTATCCGTGAATAGTCATACAAACCTAGTAAGAGGTGTTTGACTTGGCCTTTTTGTCCAAGATAGCTATGCGCCGAGGCTAAGCCAACACAGCTTAGCTAAGAGAGAACGGTTACTGTTAAACCTAAGACCGCTCCAAATAAGAACGGGCCTGCTTGAACAGGCCAGAGGACAGGATGTTGGATCAGGCGAGTCTATTTCAAGCAGCAGCAATGCCTGACTGGACTGCATCCCTCAAAGCTAGCTTTTAGGAATAGATAGTCAAAAAACAGCGACTCGGCTTTAACGGTTAGAGATTCAACTTTGCGCGTTGCCAGTTTGAGATTAAAAGTTAGAAGCTGCATCACCAAAAAAAGGTTGGCCGAAAGCCCCAGCCAACCCTAAAGTTCATTGATTAGACTGTTTTTTCTGCAGTCTTTCCTAAAGTCCTTCCAGCGACCCAATTTACCAATTCAAGCCTTAGTCGTCTAAGTCAGGGCTTGAATCAGTGCTTTTAGGGTGAGATGAGCCTAGTTCCTTGATCTTGCGAGTCAATGTGTTTCGTCCCCAGCCTAAAAGATTGGCAGCGTCTCTACGCCGGCCTGAGGTGTGCTTCAGGGCTATATCAATCAGAGTGCGTTCGAACAGCGGTGTAGCTTGGTCAAGAATGCCGGTATTACCCAGACTTAATTGCTGGTCAGCCCAAGCCTGAAGAGCAAACGTCCAGCTGCCAGTGTTGCTGCTCTGGGCTTCTTGCGCCGAAAACTCTGGAGGTAGATCTGTCATATAGACTTCGCGACTGGAGGCCATAACCGTGACCCAGCGGCAAAAGTTTTCCAATTGCCTAACATTGCCAGGCCAGCTAAGACCGGTTAGATAGATTTCAGTTTCTGGTCTGAGAACCTTGGGTTCCATATCTAACTCTTTCGCGGCCGACTTCAAAAAATATGATGCAAGAGTTGGGATGTCTTCGCGGCGATCGGCGAGTTTTGGTATGTGAATGCGGATCACATTGAGACGGTGAAAAAGGTCTTCTCGGAACAAATGCTTTTCTACTAGTTGTTCTAAGTTTTGATGTGTTGCTGCAATAATGCGCACGTCTACTTTGATCGAGATATGGCCGCCAACACGGTAAAATTCGCCATCGGACAACACTCGCAATAGTCTGGTTTGAGTTTCTGCTGGCATATCGCCGATTTCATCTAAAAACAAAGTGCCCCCATCAGCTTGCTCAAAGCGGCCAGTACGCTGGGAGGTGGCGCCAGTGAAGGCGCCTTTTTCGTGACCGAACAATTCCGATTCAATAAGCTCTTTCGGGATTGCCGCGACGTTTAAAGGGATAAAAGGCTGTTTGCTGCGAGGGCTGTGGCGGTGAAGGGCATGGGCAACTAGTTCCTTGCCGGTGCCAGACTCACCGTTGATTAATACCGAGATATTAGACTGGGAGAGCCGGCCAATTGCTCGGAATACTTCCTGCATAGCTGGCGCTTCGCCGATGATTTCTTGATCTTTTATAGGAGCTTCTTCTGCCGGGCCGCTGCTTTGCTCTTTCGAATGTTGCAATGCGCGTTTGGTGACAGCGACCGCCTCATCAATGTCGAAAGGCTTTGGCAAATACTCAAAAGCGCCGCGACTATAGGACGAAACAGCGCTGTCCAAATCAGAATGAGCAGTCATTATAATGACTGGCAGTAGCGGATGCTTTTCCTGAATAGTGGATAGCAAATCGAGTCCGTTGATTCCAGGCATTCGAATATCACTGATAATAGCGTCAGGTAATTCATGAGCGAGCCGGTGCAGCAACTGGTCGCCGTTCTCAAAAGTTTCGGTACTGAGCCCGGTTTTAGTAAGTGATTTCTCTAACACCCAACGAATTGAACGGTCGTCGTCAAGTATCCAGACGGAATTGTGATTGGCCATGTTTAGGTACACCTTTTCTTTAACCCATAAAACGGGTTACGCAGATTTTACTGCAGTTGGTTCAAGGGGTAGTACTATTGTAAATTTTGTTTCTGTCTGATCGCTTCGGCATTCAATCATGCCATCATGTTGATTTATTATTCCGTGGGAAATTGATAAACCCAACCCAGTACCGTCAGCGCGACCGCTAATCATCGGATAGAAAATTGTGTCAATGAGGTTAGCCGGAACTCCTGGGCCGTTGTCGATGATCTCGATACTTGCCGCCAAGCGGTGAAACTTAGAATCGATGGTTGAATTTCGTATGATCCTAGAGCGAAGGATAATCTTGCCTAGGTTGTGTTCTATGTCAGGACTGGTTAAGGATTGCATCGCGTTTCTTACAAGATTTAGCACAGCTTGAATCAATTGTTCAGCATCAGCGGCGATCGTTGGGATGCTTGGATCGTAGTCTTGGACTAATTCGATGCCTGAAATATTTTGGTCTGCGATTTCCGCGGTGACTAAACTACGAACTCGCTCCAGTACTTCATGAATGTTGATCTCTTTTTTGTCTAAGGGTTTTTTCGAGCCAACGAGTCGATCGACAAGGTTTCGAAGTCTGTCGGCTTCCTCAATAATAACGTTGGTATATTCATTAAGCTCATCACCTGGAATTTCCCTCGCTAGTAACTGCGCCGCACCTCGGATTCCGCCCAGGGGATTTTTAATTTCGTGGGCCAAGCCCCGCACTAATTCCTGAGTCGTTGCGTGAGCCGAGTGCAAAGTTTCCTCTCGGCTTATTCGATGGGTGTGCTCTAAAGAGTTGAGCTCTATTAAAGCTTGAATTTCCCCATTTTCATCAAACGGACTGATTGTGTAGTCCACAACAATTGCTTTGTTGTGGAATGTGCGCAGCTCGGCCTTGCGTCTAGTGATACTCCTCTCGTTTGCAAGCGCGGCCTGTATTTCATTGATATCTGCTGCGGCGTTCAAAAATAAATCGCCAATAAAGCAGTTCTTAGCCTGGCGGTTACTGATGTCGAGCAGGGTCTCGGCGGCCATGTTGATATAGAGCAGACACAAATTTTCGTCGAGAAGAATCACCGCGGTTTTCAACGTGTCGAGTAGGCGTTTATGTACATTGTCTAGGTTCACGCGCTTATTCGGGCTCGCTGTGTTGTTACGTTACGTTTGCAGTCTAGGCTACTATGCAAAAAGCAAACCAAAACTGTGCATGCCGAATCAGTAGGTTTGCGGCAGGTTTATGGAGATAAAATGCCTTGCGGGCACCGCTATGATTCGGATTCCAAACTTACGCCCTATAATAGTGCATTATTGAGGTGCGGCAAAGAACTTAAGTCCATGGAAGTGCACGTGCAGGAAGTTGAGAAAAGTTAGGAAAGGTTAGTCGGTATGAGAGAGTGCCCGGGTAATCTGCAGGCTTGATTGCAAAAAAAGGGTAACCGATAGGTAGCAAGATCTGTACAAATTCATGACCCTAGGCAAAAAAAAAGCCCGGATCACCGGGCCTTTCTAATCTGATTGCAGTCTGAGTTCTTAGGTTTAGCCTATGGGTGTGCAAACAAAAACGCTGACATCAACTAGCCAACACCCCAAACTCAATCTGCTCTTTTGCACTACGCAAGAGCTTCTTTCGTAGTCTTGATGATCGCAGCCGCAACTTTGTACGGATCAGCGTTGGAAGCTGTTCTTCGGTCTTCCAAACGACCTTTCCAGCCGTCTTCCACTGTAGTAATAGGGATGCGAATTGATGCGCCACGGTCAGAGACTCCGTAGCTGAACTCGTCAATGGCTTGAGTTTCGTGCAAGCCGGTTAGGCGTTGTTCGTTGTTGGCGCCATAAACGCTGATGTGACGTTCTATATTCTTGCCAAAGCTTTCGCAAATCTTTGTGAAAACTGACTCGTCACCATCATCGCGCATTGGTCCGTTAGAGAAGTTGGCGTGCATGCCAGAGCCATTCCAATCCAGATCCTTGCCAAGTGGCTTAGGCTCCCAATTGATTGAATAACCGTAGCGCTCGCCGGTTCTTTCTAGAATGTAGCGTGCTATCCAGGTTTGGTCGCCAGCGTCTTTAGCGCCTTTAGCAAAAACCTGAAATTCCCATTGGCCTGCAGCGACTTCAGCATTTATGCCTTCAACGTTGATGCCGGCTTCCAGGCAGATATCAAAATGCTCTTCTACACAGTCGCGACCGAACGAATTAGCAGCACCTACTGAACAGTAATAAGGGCCCTGGGGTGCAGGATAACCGCCTGCTGGAAAACCAGGAGGAAGATTAGTTTTGGTGTCCCAAAGAAAATATTCTTGCTCAAAACCGAACCAAAAATCTTCATCGTCATCATCGATGGTAGCGCGGCCATTGCTGATGTGAGGCGAGCCGTCAGCGTTTAAAACTTCAGTCATGACTAGATAAGAGCTGTCACGGTCTGGGTCTGGATAGATAGCGACTGGCTTGAGTAAGCAATCCGAATCATCTCCGGCGGCTTGTTGCGTTGAGCTGCCATCGAAACACCACATTGGGCATTCTTCCAAAGTACCGCCAAAGTTATCTCTGACTTGTGTCTTGCTTCTAAGGCTTTGTGTGGGTGCATAACCATCCAGCCAGATGTATTCCAGTTTAGATTTCATTTCGTGTCTTTCTCCTAATGAATTACGACTTCTTGTTAAACACTGACTTCGGCGGAAAATCTAACCTTAAGCGTGTTCCTGGGTTTTTTGATTCGTTAAATCGTCACGGCAAACTGCGCCAACATCTATCGCATCTGAGAATCGGAGCGATGCCAACTCTTTTGTTATATGGCATTAGCCATCGTTACGGGTAAACAGCAAGATGTATGCCATTGGCTGATTTCCTGCAATGGCCGAATTTACTGGACCTTGTCATAAACTTCAACAACAAGGGCACTACAAAAGCGCATTCGCGCCATTAGCGGTCTATTATGGTGCATTTACCCCCAAGCTTGCAGGTTTATAGTGCGGCCTTAATCTGCGTAGACTCTTAATGGTACAGGTGCAACAGGACACTAAGCTAGGCGAGCGAGACTGCGGCCGGCGCAGTGGCAAAGAAAGCAATAGAGAAAAGCAAATAAGAAAAACGATGTAATCTAGAGAGACCACCCCGCGGGCGGTAAAGCCATCGGTGCAGAAAAAGCTGATGCTATTACTATTTGAGGGCCAAAAACCTTTGTCCCTTGAGCGGGGGTAGGATTTCTAAAATTAGAAAAGACTCACTGCTAAATTTGCTTAGAACCCGCACCCGCCCGCGCTATGGATCTTTGCAAACGGAGATGAAACGAATTCGTAAGGGATTGACACAGGAAACTCTGTTTTTAAGGTATCTGTGGCGGGTTTGGAGGTCAAATACCTAGTTTTGGGGGGTAGGTTGCGACGCTTAACCATACACGTATAAGATTCATTTCATAAAACCTTACTGAGTCGTGTATACTCGCCGCCTTTTGTGCCGGAGAAAAAGAGCTTTAAGGCTCCATTAGCTCCTCTATATAAGGCTTTATTCGCCAAATTTTAAATCCTGAGTTTTAAACCTTGAGTTTTAAGCCAAGGCGTCGCAGTCTAATTACCTTCGCTAGCAGGTCTGCTGTTTAAAGATCTAAAAGCCTACTCATTTACTGGAAAAATCGTGATAGAAAAAATCCGCAACATCGCCATTATTGCCCACGTTGACCATGGTAAAACAACCTTGGTGGACAAGTTGCTGCATCAATCAGGAACACTGGAATCACGAGGCGCTCAGGTAGAGCGAGTGATGGATTCCAACGATCAGGAACGGGAACGTGGAATCACGATTCTAGCCAAGAACACGGCAATCAATTGGAACGGCTACCACATTAACATCGTTGATACCCCTGGACACGCTGATTTCGGTGGCGAAGTGGAGCGCGTTCTTTCCATGGTTGATAGTGTGCTTTTGTTAGTCGATGCGGTTGATGGCCCTATGCCTCAAACTCGGTTCGTAACTCAAAAAGCATTTGCCCAAGGCTTAAACCCTATCGTGGTAATTAACAAAGTTGACCGAGATGGCGCCCGACCAGACTGGGTCGTTAATGAAGTTTTTGACCTATTTGATAAGCTAGGTGCCACCGACGAGCAGCTGGATTTTCCGATTATTTATGCCTCTGCCTTGATGGGATTCGCTGGCCAGGAAATTGATCAGATGGCTGAGGATATGATTCCTCTGCTGGAAGTTGTCGTGGACAAAGTTCCTCCGCCGAATGTCGTCGTCGATTCTCCTCTGCAAATGCAGATCAGTGCGCTAGATTACAACAGCTATGTTGGGGTTATAGGTATTGGACGGGTAACCCGTGGCAAGATACGCAATAACCAGCCGGTTATCGTCATCGACCGCGAAGGGAAGCAGCGCAAGGCAAAAATCCTGCAGGTAAAAAGCCATCTTGGGCTTGAAAGAATTGATGTGGATGAGGCCAGCGCTGGTGAAATCGTCTGTATTACCGGTATCGATAAACTTAATATTTCTGACACCGTTTGCGACCCAGAAAGGCCTGAGGCGATGACGCCGCTGTCGGTTGACGAGCCCACGATCAGCATGACTTTTCAGGTAAACGATTCCCCTTTTGCTGGACGTGAAGGTAAATATGTTACGACGCGCCAGATAAAAGAACGCTTAGACCGAGAGCTTCTTTATAACGTAGCGTTGCGTGTCGAGCCCGGTGAAACACCTGACAAGTACAAAGTGTCAGGTCGGGGTGAATTACACCTTTCCGTTTTGATTGAAAGCATGCGCCGAGAAGGTTTCGAGCTTGCCGTATCTCGACCGGAAGTTATCATCCACGAAGAAGACGGTGTCTTGAAAGAGCCTTTCGAATCATTGGTTGTGGACTGTAACGATCAACACCAAGGTTCGGTAATGGAAGAGTTAGGTCTGCGTCGTGCTGAGATGCAAGACATGCTTCCTGACGGCAAAGGCCGCGTTAGATTGCAATTTCTTATTCCAACAAGGGGTTTGATTGGCTTTCGCTCGATGTTTCTGAGCATGACATCCGGTTCTGGTTTGATGACACACGTGTTTGATCATTACGGTGATTATAAAGACATAGATCTAGCCGGTAGAAGCCGCGGAGTTCTGGTGTCGATGGTTACTGGTAAAGTGCTTGGTTTCTCTCTATTCAATCTGCAAGATCGTGGCCGTTTATTCGTGGAGCCGAACGTTGAGGTTTACGAGGGTATGATTATTGGCCTGCACAGTCGCGAGAATGACCTTGCGGTAAACCCTATCAAGGGTAAACAGTTGACCAACGTTAGAGCGTCCGGCACTGATGAAAACATCGTTCTTTCGCCTTCGGTAAAGCATACGTTAGAGCAAGCAATGGAATTTATTGCAGATGATGAACTAGTGGAAGTGACGCCAGATAACATTCGCCTGCGTAAGCGGTTTTTGACAGAGAATGAGCGCAAGCGTCACAACCGTGGCAGTGTCTCTAGAGGCTAAGCGGTGAGTAATTTCTTGTGAACATTAATAAAAGCTAAGCTGACAGGATGATGAGCTAATGCTGGTTCTGTATCCGCCAATAAAACCGTATAAGCGACACCAGCTAAAAGTGTCAGATCGGCACGAGTTGTACGTAGACGAGGCTGGCAATCCCGATGGGATTCCAGTTTTGTTTGTTCACGGCGGCCCCGGGGGTGCATGTGATGCAAGTTCACGGTGCTTTTACGATCCAGCTGTTTATCGAATTATCACATTTGATCAGCGTGGCTGCGGGCGATCCACCCCTCATGGTGAGTTAAGGGACAACAACACGCCAGCGCTGATTCAAGATATAGAGAAAATAAGAGAAGCCCTTGCTGTTGATAAATGGGTCTTATTCGGCGGTTCTTGGGGTTCAACATTAAGCTTACTCTACGCCATCGAATACCCTGGTCGCGTCTTGGCTCTAATTCTGCGAGGCATATTTCTGTGCCGTCACACCGATATAGATTGGCTTTACAAAGAAGGGGCGAACCGCGTCTTTCCCGATTACTGGGAAGGGTTTATTAAACCGATTCCAGAGTTTGAACGCACTGATTTAGTCTTAGCTTATTACAAAAGACTCACAGGTAGCGACGAGCTCGTCCGAATGGGAGCTGCAAAAGCTTGGTCAGCATGGGAAGCAAGCTGCTCGAAATTACGTCCTAGCGCTGAAACTCTTGCAAAATTCACTAAACCTCATAACGCTCTCGCGCTCTCTAGAATTGAAGCACATTACTTCTTTAATGACGGCTTTGTTGAACCGAATCACATTTTAGCAAATGCAAGGATCTTAAGTGGCATTCCGGGTCAGATAGTTCACGGTCGCTATGATATGGTTTGTCCTCTCGAAAACGCGCAATCTCTGCATAAGTTGTGGAGTGACTCGCAGTTGCATATTGTGCGAGATGCTGGCCATTCTGCTTCAGAACCTGGCAATGTCGACGCTCTGATTCATGCTGTTCAAGATATCGCTAAGCAACTAAAAGCCACTACCTAACGATTCCACCGTTCTGCGCGTAAACAGGACATCTAACATGATCGCACTTATTCAACGAGTCAACTGGGCTCAAGTTCATATAGAAAAAAGGCTCCAAGCTGAGATTGGTCAGGGCTTGCTTGCGCTCATTGGTGTGGAAAAAGAAGATACATTGGCAACGGCTGACAAGTTGCTGAGGAAGCTATTGGCTTTTCGAGTGTTTGCAGATTCAGAAGGAAAGATGAATCTGGACATCAAGGATATTGGGGGTGAATTGCTGCTGGTGTCCCAATTCACATTGGCTGCCAGCACGGATAAAGGGTTGCGCCCAAGTTTTTCTTCAGCAAAAGAACCCGCTGAGGCTGAGCAAATTTATAATCAGTTGGTGGAGATGGCGGGCAACCAGCATGAATTTGTCGAGACCGGAGTGTTTGCCGCAGACATGCAGGTGGTATTAGAAAATGATGGCCCGGTGACCTTTATCCTAAAAGCCTAAACCGGGGCTAGCCAGCAATGTTATTTTCATCATCGTCACGAACCTGACGTTTTTTAACTAAGCGTCCGGCGAGTATTCCCACCTCGAATAAAGCCCACATTGGCAACGCCAGCATCGATTGTGTAAAAGGGTCGGGCGGCGTTAGCAGCATTGCCGCTACAAAACAGCCAACGACGACATACGGCCTTTTCTCAGTGAGTGCATCTGGCTCTGCCATGCCTGACCAAATACAAAGGAATACCGCTATCGGTATTTCGAAAGCGACACCAAAAGCAAAAAAGATTGTCAGAGCAAAGCTTAAAAAACTACTGATATCCGGTGCTACCTGAATACCTTCTGGGGCGACGGAAATGAAAAAGCTGAATACGATGCTGAATAAAATATAGCGGGCAAAGGCTACCCCACCATAGAAAAGAGCGACACTTGAAATGAAAAGCGGGATAGCGACAGCTTTCTCGTTTTTATACAGTCCAGGGGCAATAAATGACCACAGCTGATAGAGGATATAGGGGGCAGCGATTAGAAATGCCACGTAGAAAGTTAGTTTGAATGGTGCAAAAAATGGCGACGTTGGGTCAATCGCAATCATGCTCGTGCCTTCGGGAAGGGCAGAAATTAGCGGATCGGCAACATAGGTATAAATATCATTCGAAAATGCAAACAGTGCTAGGAACAAGACAATCACTGCAAGCAGTGACTTTAAAATTCGATCTCTAAGCTCGACTAAATGATCGATCAAAGTGAGCTCTTTTTCGTTTTCTACTTCGATCATTGGTTTCTGCTTAAGTGTCATCGTCGTTGTTGCTACTGAGTTTAGGGTTTTTGCCGATGCCGTAAAGCTGCTCTTTTGTCGCTTCTTCAGCTTCTTCAATCTGCTCAGCGAACGCAGGGATTTCGCCCACTACAGTTTTCTCAGGTGGGTTTTCAGATGTTTCCGGAGCAGACTGGCCAGTCTCTTGATCTTCATCGTCAGCTTTTAGGGGAGTGACGGCACCGGGGTCAAAGGTATCTGAATTTACTAAATTATTAACCGACCTTTCGGTTTCTTTAGCCAATTCGCTCATTCTTGATTTGGCATCTTCAATATCTTCCAAGACAGATTCATTGTGCAGCTGTCTTCGGATTTCGTCGGCATTAAGCTCGCGCTCGATTTCATTTTTTACTTTATAAAAGCTACGTCTGAAACGGCCAACCCAAAGGCTCACTGTTTTAATCGCGCCTGGTAGTTTCTCTGGCCCAATAACTATGAGGGCCACAACACATACCAGTAACAATTCAGTTGAATGAATATTGAACATAGGCTGATGCCACGGACTGCAGATTACTTTGCCGAAGCTCCAAGAAGCCCTCTAACTTAGTAAAGGGCCGACAGCGGTTCGGTGTGTGGGGGTTAATTTACTTATCGGTTTTTTCAGAAGGGGAATCGACAGTTTCACCGTCAATATCCTCAGCACTCTCCGAAAGTTGAGTCTGGTCCTGATCCTTGTCATCATCGCCCATTGCGCTTTTAAAGCCTTTCAAAGCGCCGCCAAGGTCAGAGCCCATGTTTCGTAATTTCTTGGTGCCAAACAGCATAAAGACTATCAAGAGGATGATAACTAATTGCCAAACGCCTATTCCGCCTAAACCCATGATGTTTCTCCTAGGTTGCTATCGAGTTAAATACCGATCGCAACTATCTAATTTGTCCTAGAGGCCTTTTCTTCGAGGCCTGATATGTTAAAACGTTTTTCCAGTTCCTCCAACACCTGATCAGGGTGAAGGTCTAAATGACTCAGCATCACCATGCAGTGAAACCACAAGTCGGCGGTTTCACTAATAACCGCCTGCTTTGATCCAGCGGAGCCAGAAGCGGCATCTTTCGCTGCAAGCAGAGTTTCTATAGCTTCCTCACCGACTTTTTCTAGAATCTTATTTAACCCCTGTTTGTGGAGAGAGGCGACATAGGACTCGTCAGCAGTCATAGCTTTTCGTGCTTCCAGTATACCGGCTAATTGGCTTAGAACATCTGACATCGTTATCTCTATTTCTATTTTTGATAGATTTCGTCTGCTTGTTTTAGCACTGGTTCAACGTTTTGCCAATTGCCAGCTTCTAACTTCTGGAAAAAACAGCTTTCTCGGCCTGTATGGCAGGCAATTCCGCCAACTTGCTCTACTTTATAGCAAACACAGTCGTTGTCGCAATCGAGATAAATGCCTATCAATTTCTGAATGTGGCCGGACTCTTCTCCCTTGCGCCAAAGTTTGCCACGCGAGCGAGACCAGTATACCGCGCGATTCTCTGCAACGGCGGTTTTTAATGCTTCTTCGTTGAGCCACGCTAGCATCAAAATCCGATTACTCGTCGCATCTTGAGCTATCACGGGGATTAAGCCGTCGGCATTCCACTTGATTTGATTGAAGTAGTCGGTCATGGCTCAAGTATGAGGGCTCAAGGTCTAAAACACAAAAGGTAGAGTCCGCTTACAGCAAGTCCCAAGCTGACCAGAGGGATGCTGTTAAGAAGTTGGTTCGCGCTAGGAATAGTGCTTATTAAGGCTAGAGCGAGCAGCGCTGTGCCGGTTATTCGTGATCTTCGGCGCGAGCGAAGAGCCAAGGCACTGCGAGCGAGCATTTCAGATTTAAGCGTAGAATTGATATTTGAGAGTTGTTTTTGTTGGGCTGCTGCGTCTATTACAAGCTGGGGAATCTCAGGCAGCATTTCCACTAGCTCCGGTAAATTGTCACGAATTTTACTCAACAGTGTAAGAGGGCTGAGGCGTTTCGCCTGCCATCTTTCTAGGAAAGGCAGGGCCGTTTCCCATAGGTCTAAATCAGGGTATAGCTGTCGGCCTAAGCCTTCAATATTGAGAAGTGTTTTTTGCAATAAGACTAATGACGGCTGAACCTCCATCTTGAACCTGCCCGCTGTGCGGAAGAGTTCAAGCAAAAGATTAGCAAACGAAATTTCCTTTAAAGGCTTTTCGAAGATAGGTTCGCACACGGTCCTAATGGCTGACTCGAATTCGTGGACTTTAGTGTCACTAGGAACCCAACCGCAAGCAACATGTAATTGTGCAACGCGGCGGTAATCTCGTCTCAACATTGCCAGCAGATTTTTTGCAAGATAGTCCTGGTCCGAGTCCGTTAGCGAGCCAATTATGGCGCAATCTATAGCGATATATTGAGGGTTCTCTGGGCTGTGTTTAGCAACAAAAATATTGCCTGGGTGCATGTCTGCATGAAAAAAGTTGTGCTCAAAAACTTGGGTAAAGAAAATGTTAACGCCGGTCTCAGCGAGTTTTTGTAAATTAATCTTATGAGCTTTCAATAAAGGGATGTCGGAGACAGGGATGCCATCAATTTTTTCCATTACCATAGTGCCGCGAGAGACATAGTCCCAATAAATTTTCGGCACATACAATTCAAGTGAATCTTCAAAATTTCTTTTTAACTCTGAGGTGTTGGCGGCCTCAGATTGAAGGTTTAATTCTTCGAGAATAACAAGTTCATAGTCATTGATGATTTCTATAGGGCGCAGTCTTTTTCCGACGTCAGTGTGGTTCTCAATTAGCTTAGCGAGCCACTTAAGTATCTTAATGTCTGACTTTACTAGTTTCTCAATGCCCGGGCGGACAATCTTAATGACAACTTCTTCGCCGCTGTGCAAAGTCGCTGCATACACCTGGGCGACGGATGCCGATGCGAAAGGTTCGGCGTCGAGGTGACTGAAGACCTGCGCAGAATCAATATTCAATGCCTTAAGAACAATAGATTCGATAGGAGGGGTCTTGAAAGGGGGGACGTTGTCTTGCAGCGAGGCCAGCTCATCGGCTAACAAAGGATCTAAAAAGTCTCGTCGAGTAGAAAGCAGCTGGCCCAGCTTAATATAGATAGGGCCTAATTCTTCCAGAGCCAGCTTGAGCCTGACTTCCTTGGACTCAAACCTCAGCTTTGAAAAAAGCCATAGCATAGAAAAAGGAAGCAGCAGCAACCTTATGGCCGTCCCACCTGGTTTTCCGCGCAAAAATTCGCCGAGTCGATACTTGGCGACAACATTGAGAATGCTAACTAGGCGGAATAAAAAAGACACAGGCGTTGAGATTACTTAAGGATTTTGAAGATTGGCAAAGATACCACCTGCTCGAACTGCTCACAAGGAAGGGCGTTGCCGAATACCTGTTAGCTAATCACAAGCGACTGTTTAATCGCTCTATTCGCGCCTTCGCACGGTCAATGCGCAGTTTTAAGTCGTCCATTGCGCCATTGAATTGATCGAGTCTGCCACGAGGAGGTAAAAGTCTAGATTCTTCGGTGAGGTAATCACTGACGGCTACAGAAACACTTGTTTTGGACTGGCGACTCCACTGCCTAATGCTGTCGCTACTGCTTTTGGCAAGATGGGTTGAATGGTCACCTATCCATGGTGCCAGCAAATCATCCCAGCGCAGGTCGAGGTTTTTTAGACTTTGAAAAATGGAGTGCACGAACTGGGCATCCCCACGGATCTCGATCTCCGGGTTGGATAGAGCTGCAGAATCTGCCGTTGTGAGTAAGAGGTTTAGAAGTGACGTTGCCTTGGCGGAAACCGAAGCGGTGGCCGTTACTCCGAGATCACCGCTGGATATTGCGCTTAGCCTAATAGCGCTGTTGGCAAAATGAACGCAGATGAACGCGTTAGGCGCAGTGGTGTGGATTTCGAGGAGTTGATCGTTAAATTTTTGCGCGATTCCCTGCAGATGCGGGTCAGACTTTATAAGTTGGTTGAGCGCTATTTCGATAGGCCAAAGCGCCGCAGATGCTAGCAGTTGATTCACGAGATCACCTTAAAGTGTCGGTTGGCTAATGTGGTTTGAATCCAATGTGAATCGCACAAATACCGCTCATGACATTATGGTATTTACAGTTGATTAAATCTGCGTCTTCCATCATTTGCTTAAGGGTGTCTTGGTCAGGGTGCATCCGAATAGACTCTACCAAATAGCGATAGCTGTCAGCGTCACCGGTGATTAGTTTCCCAGCTATGGGCCACAGGTTTGAAAATGCATCATAGCTTTTGCCTATTAACGCATTGGTGGGTTTGGAAAACTCCAGTACTAACAAACGTCCGCCTGGCTTCAATACACGCTGAATGCTTTTTAGTGCGGCATCTTTATCGGTTACGTTGCGAAGGCCGTAAGCGATGCAAACACAGTCGAAGGTATTGTCTGCAAAGGGCAGACATTGGGCATTAACTTGCGCGACATCGATATTGGCGCTCATGCCTTTGTCGATAATTCGATCGCGGCCGACGCTTAGCATTGCCTCATTTATATCAGCAAGGACAACTTGTCCGGATGGGCCTACAATTTCAGAAAACTTTAGGCTGAAATCGCCGGTGCCGCCAGCTAGGTCGAGCACCTTGTGCCCAGCCCTCAGCGCGCTGAGCTCGATGGTGTAGCGTTTAATTAGCCGATGTGACCCGAGTGACATAATGTCATTCATCACGTCATAGCGCGCCGCAACGGACCTAAAGACATCCCCTACGCGCTGCTCTTTTTCTGCAACGGGGACTTCCTGATAGCCAAAGTGGGTTGTGGCTTCTGAGTTTTCGGGCTTGCTCATAGGATATCTTTCTTTGGGGGCTGGCACGGAGGCCTTTGCCTACTGTTTAGGTGAGACCTTAAGTGTAATGACCTCAGTCTGATCAGGCAATGCCTGTCTGAGCTTGCCTGCTGTATGCAGCTTGTCGAGATAATCTTGCCAGAGGGTTGTGTGATGGCGGCAAAGCTCATACAGATATGCCCAAGTGTAAATGCCGGAACTATGGCCATCGTCAAAGCTTGGCTTGATGGCGTAGCTACCAGTGGCCTCGAGCTTGAGAATAGCCACGCCTTGTTTGCCGTATTGCAGGACTTCTTGTCCCGGTCCGTGGCCTTTAACTTCTGCGGAAGTTGAATGAACCCGAAGAAATTCGGCGCTTAATTCATAGCGCTCACCGCTGCCGTAAACAAGCTCTAGGATTGCCGATTTTTTGTGTAGCTTAACCTCTGTCGGTGTTGGGATGGTCATTCGGTCTCATCATCTGGGCTGTATCAAGTTCTGTTATTAAATGGTTTATGCCGCTGGCTCTATATGTTTCTTGATAAAATAACACTTGGCCTAATGCTCCGCGAACCGATGCCATACGAATTACCGCTAAAGGATGAAACGGCTAAGATCTTCATCTTTAGCAAGGTCATCCAATTGATTTTCGACGTAGGCCCTATCGACAACTATTTTGCTATTTTCACCGATGGCCAAATCCGCGGCGGCAAACGAGACCTCTTCTAACAATCTTTCCATTATGGTGTGGAGCCTGCGCGCTCCAATATTCTCAGTGCGCTCGTTGACCTCAAACGCAATCTCGGCAATTTTGGAAACACCGTCTTTAGTAAATTCTACGTCTAGGCCCTCTGTTGCAAGCAGGGCCTGATATTGCTTGGTTAGCGATGCGTCGGGTTCTTCTAAAATGCGTTCGAAGTCCTCTGCGGTGAGTGCTTCTAATTCAACTCTTATGGGCAGTCGGCCCTGCAATTCCGGAATCAAGTCGGAAGGCTTAGACAAGTGAAAGGCCCCTGATGCTATAAACAGGATGTGATCAGTTTTCACACTGCCATATTTGGTAGTCACCGTCGATCCTTCAATTAACGGCAGCAAATCTCTTTGTACGCCTTCACGTGAGACGCCTGCGCCGCCCTGATCGTGGCGGTTGGTTACTTTGTCTATTTCATCGATGAATACTATTCCAGTTTGTTCTGCCGCATCAATGGCGAGGTTTTTAATCTCATCATCGTTGATCAATCTGGCGGCTTCTTCATCTTTTAGAATGCGCAGCGCGGCACTTACAGTCAACTTCCGTGCTTTCTTGCGGCCGCTATTCATGCTGGAGAACATATTCTTAAGTTGGCTGGTCATGTCTTCCATGCCCGGAGGCGCCATAATTTCTACGCCGGCTGGTGACTCGGCAACTTTGATTTCAATTTCTTTGTCATCTAGCTCCCCCTGCCTCAGTTTCTTTCTAAAGACCTGCCTCGAGGCAGATTCTTCGATATCTTTGGTGTCGGCTGAGTCGGTTCTTGGTGGCGGTAGTAAGACATCAAGAATGCGCTCCTCGGCAGCGTCTTCAGCTGCTCGCTGGACTTTTAACACTTCCTTTTCTCTTAGCATTTTTACAGAGATATCCACAAGATCTCGAATAATTGATTCAACGTCTCTGCCCACATAACCGACCTCAGTAAACTTAGTGGCTTCAACTTTAATAAATGGCGCCTGAGCGAGTTTCGCTAAACGGCGGGCGATTTCGGTTTTACCGACGCCGGTGGGGCCTATCATTAAGATGTTCTTTGGTGTTACTTCCGCTCTTAAATCCTCGTCAAGCTTCATGCGCCGCCAGCGATTTCGCAGCGCAATAGCCACCGCACGCTTGGCCGACTTTTGCCCGACGATATGCTTGTCCAGCTCTGAAGTAATTTCTCTTGGGGTCATTTGGGACATTGAATAAACCTGTAAAATAGTCGTTGCTTAGCGTGCGCGACAATTGTTTAGCTGCATACTAAGTCGCAGCAGTTAATAGCTAAGCTCTTCGATTGTGTGGTTGAGGTTTGTATAAACACAAATATCAGCAGCGATCGTCAGACTTTTTTCGACTATTTGACGGGCCTCCATATCGGTGTTCTGAGTTAGTGCGCGAGCCGCTGA
>CAJWGN010000019.1 GCA_913031035.1 uncultured Gammaproteobacteria bacterium | reverse complement strand
AGGTAGAGGTAGAGGTAGAGGTAGAGGTAGAGGTAGAGGTAGAGGTAGAGGTAGATAAGTATCGGAGTAAAGACGAGCCATTTACTCCGACACCAGTATCTCTTGGTAAGCTTTGAAGTATTAGTTATTAACCACATTACGAATGATTGAAATCATATCAGTCACACCGCGTCTGAATGCGGCAACAGGAATTCTTTCGTCGTTGCCATGAACACCAGTGGGCTCGCCTGGTTTAGTAATGATTGGATCAAAGCCGTAACTCACAATACCAAGGTCGCGGGTAAAGTGACTGTCGGTAAAGCCGGTGCTTACCGACGGCATAACCCGAGAATTGGGATACAGTTCGCGAGTCACATTTTCGATAGCACTGAACAAACGTGAATTGGTTGAAGAAATCGCCGGGGTGAATGCCATGATCACACTCACCTCAACACCGGTGCCCTCAACTAAGGAGGTAAGGTCGGCAATGAATTCTTCTGCTGGCCGATCTGGCAGCATCCTGCAATCCAGTTCTGCCCAAGCTTCAGGGGGGACAACATTTATTTTATTTGAGCCACTTAACCGAGTAATTGAGCAAGTGTCTCTGGTAAGCGCATGATGGCCTGGTCGGTATTCCTGAAAAGCCGGCAGGAACTCAGGGTCGGTAATCGCTTGTTCAATATTCGCATACGCCGACGCCCATTCGTTATCCAGAGACTCCGCGATGCCTGCGAAATAAGTCGCTACCGGTGGAATAATACGGGCAGGAAACGGGCTCTCCCGCAAAATTGCCAGTGCATCAACGATTCGAGTCAGTGAACTGGTTGGCCGAGGTGATGAACCATGACCAGGCTCGTCTATCGCAGTGAGCCGAAGCCAAACCGGTACCTTTTGAGTAACTTCAACACCGAAGACGATTTCATCCGAATCTTGACTACCCGAACCACCTTCGTTCATTAATAGCCCAACGCCTTCAAATATCTCTGGGCGATTATCAATTAACCAACCAACCCCAAATAAACCGCCGGCTTCTTCATCAGCCGACGCGACAAAAACCACGTCTCTGTTAAGAGGACGCCCACTTCGATGCAACGTTAAAAAAGCCGCGAGGTGAGAGATGCCAGTGCCTTTCATGTCCCTTGCACCACGGCCCAAGATGTAACCATCACGCATCTCGCCAGACAGAGTTTCCGTCGTCCAGTAAGCTGGATCAGCAGGAACAACATCGGTATGTTGAAGCAGCATGAGTCCGGGCTCATCGCCACCTTCTAAACGCGCCCAAATATTTCCTCGGCCAGGTGCACTTTCTGCAGTCTCAAATTCAATTCCCTCAGCTTCAAAAATTTTCGAATAAAATTCAACGGCGCGAAATTCGTTTCCCGGCGGGTTAATAGTATCCACCTGAATAAACTCTTGCAGCCAGGTGACGGCTTCGTCTTCTATAGATTGCCCATTGACTTGGCCAATCAATAAAAGTGCTAGACCTATTGATAAGGTTTTTCTGAGTTTCAAACGACTTCTCCTGATATTCTTGAGGACGGTGACAATGATTAAATTCCAATTGAATAAATATTCTCATACATCGAGGCTACAATCACCAAAATTGCAGTTTCAAGCCTTTATATAAGAGTCTAGAGCATCAAAGGAGGATTTCTCCCGCCTGAAAAAAGCAATTTTCACAGAAATGGTGCGACGAGAGCGATTTTGGTGCAAGATTAATGACACTGGCTCCTCGCTAGACAGAGAAGCCACCTCGCGCTGGGCTATTCTGACTTAAGGAATTCAACAGCCAGATCGGGAAAGTCTGTAAACACGCCATCAATATTGGCATTGAAAAAATGTATATCTAAAAGATCATTGTAGTCGTTTGCGTAGAGTGGCACTTGCCCCTTATCTTTTCGATAAGTGTATGGGTGAACTTGCATACCCACCGCGTGAGCAGAAGCTACTAATTCTGTCACTATAATATTGCCCTTGCTAGACTCTTTAGCAACAACCAAAGTATGAGAGGGACCAACCCCGTCTGCCATTACTGACAGCTTTTCCATACCGTCCTCTTCGAATATCCACGGGTACTCACCGTCATCTCCAAGCAGCATAACCAATTTCAGTTCAATTGCTGCCGCCGGCAGTATTTCTTCGTAGAGTATTTTTAGCTCATCAAAGCTAAAAGTCTGCAGAAAAACCTTATCTTGCTTTGAGGTATAGCCGTACTCTTTTAAGACATTCACCACCGCTGTACTCAAATCTTTACCGGCTTCTCGATGAAACTCCGGAGATTTTATTTCAGGATAGATGCCAACATTTCTACCGGTCGATTTATTCAAGCCTTGAATAAGTTCGATTTCTTCTTGCAAAGTTGGCACTCGAAATGACGACGTACCCATAGGAAATCGTGTCGAATAACTTTGTTCTTTTAGTCCATCGACTATTCGAAAACCCTCACTGGCGCTTAACTGTTTAATTTCCGCTAAAGTAAAATCAATAGCATAGAAGCGACCATCGTCTCGGACTCGCTCTGGATACAGCAAATCGACATTGGTCGTGCGATCCAAAGTGATGTCATGAAGAACGATGAGTTGGTCGTCTTTAGTCATAACCACGTCCTGCTCGATATAGTCGGCGCCCATAGCATAAGCCATAGCTTTAGCTTCTAAGGTGTGTTCCGGCAAGTACCCACTCGCGCCTCTGTGAGCTATCACTAATTTTTGTGCCATTGCCTGACCTCCCAGTGTTAACACAATCAGAATAGTACTTAGAATTTTTATTTTTCGCATAGGTATTGCCTGCAATGTAAGTTGAACCTAATATTAGTAAGCCCTTGTTTTAAATATTGTTTTACCCAGTATTTTATAGGCGATAGGGCTTGCTAGCATTGAAGCCTAGCAAACCATGTTTTCAACAGTATGACAATTAGAAATGAAGTAGCGCAGCACTAACACCAGCAATAGCCACCGCCAGTCACACGGCTTAATTGGGTATTTAAACTTTTGCCCTGATATGCCCTTAAAAATTAAGATCCGAAGCGATAGCGAAGCCGGAAGGCCACGGTATCGACTACCCGGTCATTAAAAGACTGTTCGAGTAAACTTGGAAATGTGTCAAATTCATCTCTAGGCAAATTGCTGCCTCTGGTGTAGACCAGAAATAAATCAGAGAGCGGCGCTAGCTCCCAACGATAACGAGCCTGCAAAGTCATTCGACTAACAACGAAGTCGTCTGATTCGCTGCCAGGTTTGCCCACCGGAATTAGTGAGCGAAATTTATTGGGGTCAACCTGCCAAAATCTGTCTTCGAAAGCCTTTAAAGCGTTCCATTGAACACTGAGGCGCAGCTGTTGCCAGTTAGAAATAAAATAATTCAATTCCAATTTTGGTGACCACTGATGGCCTTCAAAAGAAGTGTAAGCACCGTCTCCTTTATGAACTAGGATCGCTTCCGAGTCGGTATAGCGAGTACGTAGACTGGTTGAGAAACTGTCAATTGGGCGCCATTCAATACCAACATCGTAGTTATAGCGAGCCGGTCCGAGAGCTTCTTGACCCAGTTCGATTCCTCCAAAAAGCGACACTTTCTTTGACGGATCAGTCTTATATGAAAAATTAATGCCACTGCGACTAGGTATTTTAAAATCGCCTGTGCCGCCACCAAGTCTGTCATCAGCTCGCTTTGGGAAATGTTGCAAACTAAAGGCAAAAGTATCATTGTTTAAAAAATTGTAGTCTTGATTGAAAAATAAGCCGAGACGAACCGGACGCCCCTCGAGGTTCCATTGATTAGTAATAATATACGTAGTCGTTCTATTCCTTAGACTTTCTATGTCCGACTCGACCAAATTGTAATTATAGTCAAGATTCATTTGATCGTTTCGAGTTAGAAATCCAAGGTCATTGATATCGAGGGTTTCATCAAAGTAGGTGGCACGAAGCGTATGCTGCTTGCCGCGATCTGGACGAAAACGAAAATCTGCCATGCCGCCCGTGCCAGTCACACCTTCAACATTGCTGTGGAAAAACTGGCCATCAAAAACCAATCGGTTATCCGCAGAAAAATAGTGCGCATCTATGCCATTAACAGTTGCATCAGTACTCGAATGAGAAATATTTGTACCCATCCAACCTATGCTGCGTCGTCCACCTGAGCCGGTATCTTCATAAATTAGCCGACCAACAAGGAAGTCTCTTCCGTCGGCTTCTAGCTTAACAGTGCTGCCCTTTTGATCGGTGCCTAATATCTGCGAATTCGCTTCCGAAGCCGCCAGTATCCCATAGCGAAGATTGCCACTTTGGCCGGTGAATTTTGCGGCACCCAGCAGATCGCTGGGTGCGCTGACATCGGTAGCCACCGTATTAACGTCATCAGGAATATCAAAAACTGGGGCACTGCCAATACGCCTAGTATTGAGCATAGAGATTGGTCCACCCGGACCGCCCGGATTGGTATTCCGAGGATGGGTAAGAAAAACATCTTGGCCCTCCAAAAAAAACTGGCGTTGCTCACGAAAAAATACTTCAAATGCAGATAGATTAACAACAACATCATCAGCGGCGACGCTGCCAAAATCTGGGTTTAGTGTGGCTGAGAATTGAGTGTTGGTGGTAGGTCGCCAAAAAATGTCAGTGCCCACTTTTATCTCAGAATCATTACGCAGACTATCAAAGGTGCTGGCAATAAATGGGAAATACGTCAGCTGCTTGGCCGGCCTAATATTCATGTATTCATATTTTGTGAAAGCGGAGAGGTATTCATTCACCGTTCGTGGAAGTGCGGGGTTAGCAATTTGATTGCCGCTCATGTGCCCGATTTGCCGCTCAAAATACAAACCCATCTTACGGGCTGAGTTCACGCTGTCGTCTGTTTGTGGCAGCGCCATCATCGACCAAGGAATGAACATCTCGGCACTCCAGCCGTTTTCCAATTCCTGGGTGCGCCCGTCCCAAGACCCATTCCATTGACGGTTAAATTGACGCTCTGCAATCACTGTCGCATCGGTGAGAGTCCCACCCAAATTTAACCGAAGAAAGTATCCGTACAACCCTTCACCGGATGCGTCTATGGTAACGACGAAACCGTCCCGAGGTAGAAATTGATCTCGTGAGGTCATTCGCGGAATCAGGGTATCTTTTGGCTGAAAATTCATGGCGCTAACATAAATACCGCGCTCGGTATAAAAGAAACGGATATGTGTGTCGTAAGGTGCGTCTTCTAGCGTATCGGGAACAATGACTTTCATTCCATCGACGATAGGAAGATCGTCCCAAACAGATTCATTAATAAATCCATCTAAGGTAATGTTCGCCGCCGCATGATCGATCTGAATAAGCTGAGGAAGATTGGACTGTGGAAATGCTGAAACCGAGAGAAAAATTGTAATACAGCAAAGCAAACTACGCCGTAATTGGTTGAACATGTAACCTCTTCGCCAAACTGGGCGTCTTGTATTCGTCTTATGGTGATGAGGTGCAGGAACCTGCACCTACGTAGATTTCTATTTAGAAACTATAAACCATAACGCTTACTTTTTCTTAATTAGAAACAATTAGTTGCAAAAAAGTCTAGAGAGACAGCTGCCACTTTTTAGACACATTTATTCACTGCATTGCCCTAGTGTCTGCATTGCGAAACCTCCCCGATGGGTTTTACTTGATCTTACTTAAATTTAGTCACTGGAGAGAGAAGTGAAAATTTTCAAAAAAAACCAGAACTGCCTTTTTATCGAAGAAGAACACTACAACTGGGCAAGTCCTAAAACCTCAGCCAGTAAAAAGCTGCTAAGGCTGTCGATTCTTTTTGTTGCGTCGGGCTTATTGTTCAGCGTGCTTTAAGCGTAACTTGAACTGAAATAATTTGCCCTGCACGAAGAACTTCTAGAGCCACGCTTTCTCCTGCTGCTGATTCTCGAATCAGGTTCGAGTAAACCTGCAAGCTAGCCAGTGCCGCACCATTAAAGCTAAGTAACACGTCTCCCGCCTCGAGACCAGATTCGGCCGCCGCGCCGCCGGGGCTTACCGCTGAAATTCTTACACCCTCACCGGCATAGGAGAAATCTGGCACCGTCCCGAGGCTGGCATCGCGATCTCCAGCGGATGCTTGGACAGGAACACTTGCCCCAGCTAAAGTGACACGAAGAGGATCAGTATTGTCTGCCAAATAGACAATAGCCTCTTCCAGCCACAATGCGATATCGGACATACCGTCAAGGTCTAGCTTATCAGCAGTATCACTGGGGCGATGATAATCTTCAGTCACGCCGCCAAACAGGTGAATCCCAGGAACCCCTTCATTAAGAAAGCTTATATGATCGCTACTTGCTATGGTTTGCTGGGGAAACGTCGATTGTAAGCCAGTGGTAAATCCTATGCCTTGCGCCATGAAGGGGAATTCATAAGCACTGCCTGTTCCGAACACCTGCAACTCTCTACCATTTAGCCTGCCAACTGAGTCAAGGTTGACCATCGCAAAAATCTCGTCTTTGTTAAACATGCTCGGTAAGTTTTCTACGAAATATTTAGAGCCAAGCAGGCCACTCTCTTCGCCGGTAAAGGCGACAAAAATAACAGGCCTTTGAGGCGCAAAAGAAGACACTAGTTTAGCGGCCACTTCTAACATTATAGCTACACCTGACGCGTTATCGTCGGCACCGGGATATACCTCACCGGTAACGCTATCGACGCCTAAATGATCGAAGTGAGCGCCAACGACAACAGGTTTGCCATTCAAGTCCGGATTGCTGCCTTTGAGTACACCGAATATGTTTGATAATCGGACTGGCCTTTTATAAGCGCTTTCATTAACGCTGTCACTCTCGCCGATACCTTCAATTTCAAGCTGCTGGGTCCAATTTTGGAAGTATCCTCTGGAAAGTGGTGCAATGCCCGCCGCTCGAAATTGACCAGCAATATAAGCTGCGGCGGCCTCTATGCCTTTTGAACCCAGACTGCGACCGGCCATCTCAACACCGGTTAACTCAGTGACATGGCCGAGCAGCTGATCAGGCAAATACTTCGCCGGCAAAGTAGCCAGCGCAGGCGTAGTTGGCAGTTGCTCCCAATTAATATCCCTTTGGAGTCCAGGTTTCAACCATCGCATCGGCGACGCCTTGCTTGACCACACGCCTTTAACATCGTTAGTTGGCTCTTCCCCAAGAAAACTGAGATATGAGTACTTGCCATAGTGGGGTAGTTTTTCGATCATCCCAGGGATGGCTATCATGTCGTCAATCCCAATCCAGCCCAAAGCCAAATCAGAATTGCTTGGGTGGCGCGCGACCAATACCGTGCTTCGATCAAACAACTCAATCTCACGCCCAGCAATATTGACCGAAGCGGTTCCAATATCTGAATCAAAATCACCTATCTGGTTAGAGAAATCAGCTGCGAACCGGTTGTCTTTACCCAGCACCCACACTGAGCGATCGCCGGGCAAGGATATAATTTCATTATCGACAACAATGTCCGCATCCACGCCTTCAGCAAAAGACTCTGCCAATTGCCTCCAATACTGACGATTGGACTGAGGCAAAATGAAGGTTATCTCATTGGCACCAAAAAGTTCTCCAATGGTGGCAGGTGTCTCTTCCCTAGCTAGACTTCTGAAAACATCGAAATACGGGTCGACTAATATTCCTTCAAGTTGGTCATAGTTGTCAGCAATCACTCCATCAATCTTTTGACTTAGCGAAATATTGTAAATCTCGGGGTACGCTTCATCCTGATAATACAATGCGACCGGCACCGTTATGTCATAAGGGGCTTCCGGTTGAATTTGAGCGAACATGATACGAGCTTGATTATCGCCGTCCTCAGTAACAGAGAACGAAAGCGAAGGCGCTCCTATTCTAGTTACCCATTGCTCAAAAAAAGCTGTCAGATCAGTGCCTGCAACTTCTGTAAACAGCACAGCAATATCAGAGAACGAAGCACGCTTGAATTTGAAGTCCTGAAAAAGCTTTCGCAAACCTGTCAAGAAAAGTTCATCTCCGATTTCTATCCTGAGCATATGCCAAAGCATTAGCGTCTTGCCGTAGCCGACAGCTTGACTTGCAGCAGAATTACGCGAGGTGAACCTGGACAGAGCAAAATCATCATCTTCGGCAACATAATTTTTGTAACGAGCAAGCATTTCTTTTCGGTACTCAGACCCGGCACCATCCATCTCGCGAAATAAATGATCTGCAAGATAGGCGGTTAAACCTTCACTCCAATTGCCGCTTTCATAATCGGGGTAGACCCCATTACCCCACCAGTTGTGAAGAATTTCATGGGGATAAGACGATTCGAGAATAAAAGGAAATCGAATAACTTGTTCTCCCAGCAAGGTGAAAGATGGCATGCCATAACCGGTTTCCCAAAAGTTCTCTATCAGCGCAAACTTGCCATAAGGGTAGTCACCCAACAAAGGCTCATACAATGCAAGATACCGCTCGGTGGCATCCAAATATTTCGTTGCTAAGTTTTTATCTGGCGTTCTAAGATAGGCCAATACATCTATGTCGTTATACTCAGTTGCGTATTCGGTAAAGTCCGCGGCAATAAGATAGACCTCTTCCATAGGGTCGTTGCTGCGCCATCCATTTGCGCCACTGCGATCTCCTTGACTAACTGCTGTCCAAGAAGCAGCTTGGCCTTCAAACTCAACTTGAAGATCAAAAGTAACAAGTTCAGCGCCAAAATCTGGAATCCACAGGCTACCCTTATTCAAGTAGACGCCCTGCTCACCTATGATCCCGGATGTGTCTGCGAAGCTTTGTGCATATTCCGCACTTTCTTGTTCAGCCAGATCGTAAACGGATCCAGAATAAATTAGTGACACCTGATTTCTTGAGCTGCGAGTCAAGCGCAAAGAATAACTTTTAAAATCAGCAGATTGCGAACCAGTATTGTTGATACCGATACCACGTAAGGACGTTGAGGCTGGCAACTGGCTAAGAGTGCCCGAACTGTTGGTGATGGCGAGGTTTTCATTCAGACTGAACTTAATATCTGCAAGATTAGTGGTGTCTGGGAAGGTTATCGTGTCTTCGACAATAAGCGATTGATTAAACGGGTCCAAAGCTACCCGCAAACTGTGGTGAATTGGCTCCATCTGTACTGCTGATATTGCTGAAGATGTTGTTGTGGGTGTCGCTACTAATACCCCTGACGGCGAAAGCCCCAGAGGTTTATCGATAGTGATTTGTTTAACAGCTTGGCTACTAGCAAGCCCACTCAAACACAGCGATAAAGCGAACGCTGTAACCTTGGAAATATCTGCCATTTTTAACATCGACACAACCTGCTTTATAAACCTGCTAATGTAGACCCAATAGCTCAAGGGCACGCTCGTGGTTCCACTGGCTCATATGAATCTGTGAAGCGCCACCAAGGGTGCGCGTTGTGCTCCACGCAAGGTTCAACCCATCCGGCGAAAAAACAGGCAAAATATCTGTACCTTCGGTATTAGTGACACGCACTGGTTCTTTAAGACCTTCCGGATCAATCATAAAAAGTTCAAAGTTTGCATGACCCAAGACATTGCTCGAATAGATAATGTAATCACCCGATGGATGAAAATAAGGTCCCCAAGCCACCATGGCATCCGCGGTAAGTTGGCGCTGATTGCTGCCATCTATGTCCATTGTCCAGATTTCCGCACTATTGCCGTCAGGATTAAAACGGCGCCATAATACCTTCTTGTTGTCGGGGCTAAAGAATGGACCCCCGTCATAACCTGGTGAAAAGGTAAGTTGCTCAACATTGCCTCCATCAGCGTCCATCACGTAGAGATCCATAAAATACGCGCTATCGTCCTCCAGCAATTTATTCTCAGCAATACTGAGGGTACGACTGTAGGCATCACGGTTCGATGCAAAAAGAATCTTGCTGCCATCGGTTGAGTAAGATCCTTCGGCGTCATAGCCCAAACTTTTGGTCAGATTGATGATATTGCTACCGTCTGAGTTAGCTTGGTAAATATCATACGCAGTATCGTAATCCCATCCGTAGGGTCTTTCGACCCCGCTTTTCCTGATTGCTATTTCCTCAGCCTGTTTTGCATAAGCATCTGGGTCTTCATGAGTAGACGAAAACATAACCTTTGCGTCAGTAGGGTGTATCCAGCTGCAAGTAGTCAGACCTATTCCGGGCGAGACCTGATTAGTTATGCCGCTCGCTAGGTCCCTCACATATATTTGGTAGAATGGGTTATCACCCGGAACTTCACTTTGGAAGATTAACTGAGAACCGTCAGCGCTGAAATAGCCCTCACCCGACCGTAAACCCGTTGTAATGAGCTGTTTAGTGGTGGGCAAAAGCTCTGATTCATATTGCGTGTCCCAAATTTCTGGGATTACCGGTTCACTGTAGGAAGGCGATGCACCAGAGTAGCCATCTGCCTCTTGGGCCTTAGCAGATCCTGAAATAAGGCAAGCACTCAAAACCAGAGCGGAAACTATTGTGGCGGGTACTACCGGTTTTCTGTTTAACTTTGTAGTTGGCAAGTTAAGTTCAATGTTAAAAATCATAATCCAAAATCCGTTATAAAATTTTCATAAATTTCAGCAGAAGAATTGACCGGCTTTAATCAAACGAAAAATTTTGCTGTTGTGGAAAGACACCAAACAGGCCGCCGGTGTGGACAAAAACAATGTTTTTAACACCAGGAAACGCGCCTTTCTCGCCTTTGTTTAACTCACTCACCATGCCATGAAAGGCTTTACCTGTATAGACTGGGTCTAGAAAAATGCCATCAGCTCGAGCGAGTTCAGCAATAGTATCAAAAACACAGGGGTCGGCTTTGCCATATCCTGGACCGAGGTAACCTTCGGCGGTCTGAATATCAATACTGTTCAGGTCGAAATCTATCTCATACCGCTGCTTCCATAACGTCACGTCTTCTTTTATTTTTCGATCAAAGTAGTCAGCGTCATCACTTACGTTAAAGGCCACACATTTGGCATTCATATCAAACAACTTCCCACCAACTAAAAGTCCGCCCTGAGTGCCTCCAGAGCCAGTGGCGCAAACAATATATTCAGGGTCTATCGACAAATCTTCAAAGTCTTGCTTAAGTTCCGCGGCAGCGGCGATATATCCCCACAGGCCAATTTCATCGCTAGCACCCACAGGAATGAAAAAGGCTTTGCTACCCATCCTTAAGTATTCGGCTCTAAGCTCGGCTGCCTTCTGCTCATGAAAGCTCCACTGGGCCTGGCTAAGGTAGGTAATGGTCGCACCACTTAAGTAGCCCATCAAAAGATTACCATCTGGCACTTCAGGCTTTTCGCCCCGTAATATCAAATGCACTTTAAGGCCTAAGCGAGCGCCAATAACAGCAGTTGCGCGGCAATGATTTGACTGAATACCACCACAGGTCATCAAAGTATCGCAGCCTTGCAGCGAGGCTTCGGCAATTGAAAACTCGAGCTTCCGGATTTTATTACCCGACACTTCCATTCCAGTCAGCTCGTCGTGCTTAATCCAAATTGAAACATCTGCTGGGCCACCAGCGTAGTTGCACAGCTCGGTGAGAGGGGTGGGAAGATTCGCGAGGTCTAGGCGTGGAGGAAATTCAATCATCTTAATTTAATTCTCAGTAATGAGGGCTCTAATTACAAATAGCATATACGAAAAACGGAAAGGAGGCGTTAGCTTCCTTTCCGTTTTTCGACTATTCAAAGCCTTGGACCGAGATAAACTCGTTAGCTTACCTCTATCTAACGTCGTTTAAACCTTAGGTTTTGGTCGCGTCGTAAGCCTGTGATGCCGGCTCACTGATATCTAGCGGGGCAATGGCCTCACTATACAAAAACAGATCAGTAAGAACTGCTCGAACATGAATCGACGCGTTTAGATTGTCGACCATCTCTGATCCGATTTTTTCTTGAGCTAAAATAAACTCTAATGCAGCAGCGGCATTTCGGCAATCATTTGCGATAACCTTCTCGAAACTAACCTGACTGCCGTTAAAAGACTCGGCCAAGCTATTCATCGCCTCAGCCATACCAGAAATGGTGGGTCGGGCATGTGGGCCCGGCCCAGATTCAGTTTGAGCGGGCCGACCTTGTGCTGCAAATGCCAACAAAAACTCATAACCGGATTCGATTACTTCAATATTTTTTTCAATCACTACTTACCACTCAATTAGTTAATCAGCTTCTCTGGGTATCCAGAGCTCAGGGTCGTGGTTTGCGTTCACCTCATCTTCTGACATCCAACCGGATACCATCGAGCGAGTATAAAAAAGCTTCTCAGGTCGCAGGGCGAAATAAATATGAGTCGCTGCAAGCGCTACTAAAGCCAAAGTCGATAATCCGTGTAACAAAAACACTAGACCCAGTTGGTCTTCAGGCATGCTGTTTGTACGATCCCAAAAAGGACTGTCAATTTGCAAGAACATCAACATGCCGGTGACAATAACGGCTAACACAACAACAGTAACAGCCCAGTGCATACCTTTTTGCTCAAAAGAATACTTACCTGGCATTTGTGCTGCGTTAAATGGCTCGCCAAAATCTTTAGGGCCAAGAATCATTGACTTAAAATCCTGCCAGAACATCGACCGGATAATATGAAAAATGGTAATAAAGGTCAGCAATAATCCGGCAATCCAGTGGATATTCAACCAAGCAAATCGAAGACCGAGTATTGGCGCAACGCCAGTAATAATCAGTGCAAAAATGCTAAGAGCCATAACCCAGTGGAATAATCTGTCGATAGATTCATGACGAACGACACGACGGCCACCCGTGGAAGCTTTTTCAATCTTTTTGTTGGCCAAAGCAGCCATAATGATTGCATGAGCTGCTAATAAAACAAGAACAGCAACCGCAACAACCCAAAGCAGATCCCAAGACACACCGAGGATAACTTCCTCACCCCAAACATCGCGTTTATAGCGGACTAATTCTCCCACTTTTCTGCCCTCTCAATTATTATTTTATAACTACTATTCTTATTATTAAGCTAACTTGCAGCGGGCAAGCCCGAGGATTATCCTCGGACGGCTCTTTTAACAAGATTAGCCATAAGTGGCACTTTAAAATGATTGTAGTTCAATGGTCGAGCACCTTCAGTTGCCATAGCCGCAACTTGCTCGGCTAATGCTTCTGAACGCTGTTGACCACGAAGTGCATTTTCAATGTCGTTTAATCGACGAGGAACACATTCAACGGCACCGCATGCAATACGGGCTTCTTGAATGGTGTCACCTGACATCTTCATAGCTGCCGCAACACTTACCAGGGCGAAGTCCCAAACATTTCTGTCAGCAACTTTTTCCCAATAATATTCAGCATTAGCCCATTCCGAAGGTAATCGGATAGCAGTTAGAACCTCGCCTTCATTCAAAATAGTCATGTTGACGATGTCGCGATCAGGGCCTACAAAGAAATCCTCTGCATCCACCAAACGCTGACCACTTTCGCTTGAAATGACCATTGTGGCATTCAAAGCAACTAACGCAGGAGCTGTGTCCGAAGGACTAACTGCTACACAACGACTTGCACCAAAAATAGCGTGCTCGCGGTTGAGGCCTTCAGGCGAATCCGCATAACAAATGTTGCCACCAGCACGGTAACAATCTAAACCTCGGCGGTAATACCAGCATCGAGCGTCTTGCGCTAAGTTGCCAGCGATTGTGCCAACGTTTCGGATTTGCGGGCTAGCAACAATGCTGGCAGCTTTTGCCAAAAGTCCATAACGAGACTGAATGAGTGGGTTATTGGCAATATCAGTCAACGTAGTGACCGCACCAATTTCCACACCCGTTGAAATTTCTTTAATTCCTTTCCATGCATCGACCTGAGTTAACTCGATCATAGCTGTCGGAGTCTTATTGCGGTCTTTTAACCAGCCATAAGTATCCTGACCACCACCAAGCAACCAACCATCTTTGCCAAGCGAACTTGCTAATGCGAGAGCGTTGTCTTCATCAGTTGGCTGATAAAGCTCAATATCGGGCATTACGTCATATGAAGTAGCTACCATATCAACCTCTGAAATTGTTTTGTGCGAGTGGGACTGCTTCTGAGTCAACACCGGCAACGTGGTTTATAATCATGTCCGCAGTAATTGGCGCGGCATTAAAGATGTGACCGTCTAAAGCATCGGAAATAGCGGCTGTAAGAGCTGCAGAAACTGCGCCCATCGCAGGTTCGCCAATTCCACGTACGCCTACTGGATTCTCTGGATCAGGCAAATCTACCCAACCGGTTTGAATCTTAGAAGGTGTATCTAAGTAAGTAGGGACCTTACTCTGCCAATAGCCTGTGCTTGCTGGTAGGCCATTTTGCGGATCGTATAAATGTCTTTCATAACCAGACAAACCGATACCCCAAACTGCGCCACCAACTAATTGGTTTTTCAATCCCTGCGGATGAAGAACCGTGCCACACTCACCGATACTGATCATATCGAGAATTTCATACTTGCCAGTTTCTGTATCGAGTTCAATTTCAGTACAAGTAACCGTAAATCCTGGAGGATTGCCTTCATGATTACTGTCATGGAAAACACCCATGAATCCGCTCCCTGCTAAGCGGGAAACCGATATAGCTGTGAACTCATGCAGCTCTTCTGGAAGCTCTGCCTCACCAGTGTATTTGCCGCCTAGCTCCATTGCTCGCTGAGCAACCTGCGCATAAGTCATGCCTACAGTAGCGTCTGCAATCTGATGCACCCGCTCATCGGACACATCATAATCTGCGGCTTCGCCACCTAAATCAGTGGCTGCGATTTCTTTCATCTTCGCCAGCATATCTTGAGCGGCACCCCACATTGTACGAGTATTTGTAAATGTAGAGTTACTGCCATCTTGCGGCGAAGTAATTGGAAGATTGTTGTCGGTGCGACCATTAATCACATCACAGCTTTCCCAAGGCATTTTAAGCGCTTCGGCTGCCGCTCGTGACGTAGATGCATAAGAATATGTACCTAGGTTACCAACGCCGTTGTGAATTCTCAGTCTACCGTCAACGCCCATCATTACGATGCCATCCATGCCGCTTCGGCCAGCATTGTGATAGCCCTGACCTATGCCAAGTCCGATCACTTTGCTGCCATTACGCTGGCGACGACGTGATTGACGATCTGCCCAGTTAAATCTATCAGCTGCCATAGTTAAGGCTTCTGGCATATAGGCACTGGTAAATGGTATGCGGCGAGGGCCGCCAACATCACCGGTTTGTGCTGCGTTCAATTTACGTAATTCTAAACGATCTATGCCGAGCTCATCTGCTGCCTTATCTAAAATTGGCGAGATGATCGGGGCGATCTGATTTTGTCCAGGCCCACGCTGAGCGCCACGATGCCCGGTGTTACTGCCAATAGACGTGCCACGGAACCTTACTGCGTCGGTTTGATAGAGAACACTGATACAGTCCGCTGCTGAGTAAGCATCGGCACCACCGCCTTTACCGCCGTTATCGGAAACGATGTATAAATCGCAACCAGCCATTGTTCCGTCAGCTTTGAATCCTACTTTGACCCAGCCTTGGAAGCCCTGGCGCGCGCCGCCGATTGTGAATTCTTCTTCACGAGTAATACGCATCATCACAGGCCGATTTATCTTCTGAGATAATTTCGCTGGGATTGCCATGCTTGGAATGCTGTTGGCTCGGGCGCGCTGACCAAAACCGCCGCCAGTCGCCACGTTAATGAAGACAAAGTCTTCTTTAGGAACACCCACAATACCTGCCATGTCATTGGCAAGGCCGGTCAAACTTTGTGATGTTCCGTGGAGGTAGAGTTTGCCATCTTCCCAGTAGGCCATAGCGCTGCGAGGCTCCATGGATTGATGGGGGTAGCCGGCCGTTGTAAATGTGCTTTCATATATATATGCAGACTCACCAAAAGCAGCTTCAAGATCGCCATAGGCGACTGTTTGTTGAGGCTCAGCGGTAGGCTCGTTGCCTGCGCGAAAACTTGCCACCTGATCTTGTGTCCATTTTTCTGATTTAAAGCCTTCGCGAAATACAAAAGTATTACCGCCATCGTAAGCGTCAGAGCCGCCTTCGGCTAAACTGTCCAGCGGATCCAAAACAAAAGGTAGGCGCTCGAAAGTTACTGATATTTTTCCGATAGCTGTTTCAGCAGTTTTCTCGTCTATTGCTGCCAAAGCCAAGATAGGCTCACCTAAGATAGTAGGCTGGTTGGTCAGAATTTTCAGGCCAGTGCTGTTGCTCTCGCCATCAGGATAAACGTCATCGGCAGTTAGAATGCCGAATACACCTTCCATTGCTAAAGCTTCAGTGGCGTCGATATTTACAACGCGAGCATGAGGCAAGGGACTCGTTAGAAGCCGAGCATAAACCATACCTTCCCGGGTGTAGTCTTCTGCGTACTTAATTTTTCCAGTGACCTTACCAGGCACATCTGGTGGAACAAAATCTTTACCAATATGCATATAAGCCATGATTTTTATCCTATTTGTGCAGCGCGCATTACGCCGTCTAGATAAGAGTCATAAGAACCGCAGCGGCAGAGATTACCTGCCAAGCCTTGACGCGCTTCTTCTCGAGTAGGGTTAGAGTTTGTGCGAAGCAGACCGACAGCAGCCATTATTTGTCCCGGCGTGCAATAACCGCACTGAGGAGAAAGCTCTTCAACGAATGCTTGCTGCACAGGATGTAGATCACCATTCGGTGCTTCTAGCCCTTCGACAGTCTCTATTGATTTGGATTTCATTGAATGTGTCAGTACTGAGCAGGCATAAGTAGGTATGTCGTCTACCAACACTGTGCATGCGCCGCATTCACCGCGGTTACAACCCAGCTTTGTGCCTGTTAGGCCTAGCTTGTAACGGAGCGTCGAGGCCAGGGTCTCTTGCGGTGCAACGTCTACGTTGCGCAGTTGACCGTTGACATTGATTCGAATCATGCGCTCTACAGCACCAGCTGGACGGGTTTGGCCATTGGCGGAATACCACAGGCCTGTCGAGGTGGCCGCTGCGCCAGAGGCAATCACCCCTTTGATAAAGCGTCTACGGGAAAGTTTTGAGTTCACGGGATCACTCGCCTCCATTAATAGGGAAAAAAATTTGCCTGACTACAAGATCGGACTGTTCTTTGATGACAGTTCACAAGTCGTCTAGCACTCCAAATAGAGCCATCAGATTAAATCACCTGACCGCGTTTAGCAAGCTGGCCAAATCCCCGTATAGCCCGTCACCGTGTCGTTTCACGAGTTATCTGACTTCAGCCGCGCCAATCTAAATGGGATTGATTATCACTTAGATTTAGAAGGCCGTTTTCTGCCCCGCAAAAGTCATTTGACAACAATCCTGTTCGGTTTCTCAAAGGCCAAATAAAAGTCACCGAGCGTAAAAGTTTATGAGCGAAGTCCTATTAATGTCCTAGGTAGAAAACATTTTGTTAATATATTGTCAGTTTGTTAAGTCTAAGCCACAGATAATCGACGTTAAAACAGGGAGTTAGCTAACCGAAGAATCTGCGGAAAGGCGCAACTACCTTGACATATTCTGTCGTGGTGTTATTTTTATCGACCCCTTTTGAAGTGATAAACATATCCATGAAGGCTTTAGTTGGAAAGGGGTATTAGCTATCGCTTAGCCCTAGCAAGACATTACAGCTTACTTAACCTAATACCGAGAGGCAAAAAGCCGTCATCGGGAGAGGAGTAACGGAGCAAAAAAGTGGATTGAATGGCGACAAACAAAGAGAACAACGAACCTATGAGTGACGCAAACAAGCTATCTCTTCGATTTGGCTACCCTGAGAAGACAGGACTTTACGACCCCGCTTTTGAGAAAGACTCGTGCGGCGTTGGATTTGTTGCCCATATTAAAGGGAAACCGAGCCAGCAAATAATGCTGGACGCCTACCATCTTAATTCGCGGATGGACCATCGTGGCGGCTGCGGCTTTGAAGCCAATACTGGCGACGGAGCAGGCATTTTAATGGCGTTGCCTCATAGCTTCTTTGCGAAAGTTGCCGCTGAACAGTTAGATGTAACATTGCCGGCGCCAGGGGCCTACGCCGTTGGAAATATATTTCTGCCGCAAATCGTCAGTGAAAGAGAAATTTGTCGCCAAGCGATAAACAAAATTATTGCAGAAGAAGGACAACAGCTTATCGGGTGGCGCGAGGTCCCTTTGGATGCGATAGGAGCCGATGTAGGCCCTGCAGCGCTTATGGCACAACCGCACATAGACCAACTATTCATCGGCGCAACCAACGGACTCGAACAAGAGGCCTTTGAACGGGTTCTTTACGTTATAAGAAAACGTTTTACTCACCTTTTGCGTAACGATGATTCCTTGACCGAAGCGAAGCAAGTCTATGCATGTAGTCTTTCAACAAAGGTTATCGTCTATAAAGGCATGTTAACACCCGGCCAGTTGTTTCCTTTTTATACAGACCTGACCAACACCAATTTTGAAACTCATTTGGCCATGGTGCATTCACGCTTTAGCACCAATACTTTCCCGTCGTGGGACCGTGCCCAGCCAAACCGGTTTATGAGCCACAATGGCGAGATCAATACTCTGCGTGGCAACGTAAATTCCATGGTTGCTAGGGAAGGCAAGGCAAGCACTGACGCATTTGGTGACAAGCTCTCCTCAATCTTCCCCGTTATCGAAAGCGATTGTTCAGACTCCGGAAGCTTCGATGCTGTGCTTGAATTTATGCTGCTCTCTGGGCGTTCATTACAAGAATCCGTAATGATGATGATTCCAGAGGCATGGCAGTCAGACGCTAATATGGCGCAATCCAAGAAAGATTTTTACGAATACCACTCTGCATTGATGGAACCTTGGGATGGTCCCGCTTCTATCGTGTTTTCTGACGGTAATTATATTGGTGCCGTCTTGGATAGAAACGGATTGCGCCCTAGCCGCTATTATCTTACTCACGATGATCACGTCATTATGGCTTCGGAAGTTGGTGTCATACATGTGGACCCTGCAAATGTGAAGCACAAAGGCCGACTTGAACCAGGGAAAATGTTCCTGCTAGATTTTGAAGCAGGTCGATTAATCCCAGACGAAGAACTTAAGCTTGGCATTGCAAGCAAGCGACCTTATGGCGAATGGCTTCGAGATCAGAAAGTGACCTTGGCTAACGTCAGCAGCGGCAGAGCCGATCAAAGTCTTGACAGCGAAAACACATTGCAGCGAATGCAAGCGTTCGGCTACACAATTGAAACCATGCATTTCATGCTAATCCCTCTGGTTACTGAGGCACGTGACCCTCTTGGCTCCATGGGCAACGATTCTGCACTCGCCTGCTTGTCTGACAAGCCACGCATGATCTACGACTATTTCAAACAACTATTCGCACAAGTCACAAACCCTGCCATCGACTCCATACGCGAAGAAGTGGTGATGTCGCTGGAATGCTTTATCGGACCAGAAGGCAATCTGCTCACAACGCTTCCAGAGCAGGCGCGACGCTTAAGCCTCGAACACCCCATACTTTCTAATGGGCAGCTGACCGATATAAAAGCCATGGATTTCAAAGGCATGAAATCTAAACTGATCGATACCACTTTCGATGCCGATGAAGCAGATGGCTATCGTCAGGCGATAGAGAGAATTTGCATCGAGGCCGATGAAGCCATTGAAGACGGTTTTTCCTTTGTCATCCTTTCTGACCGAGCGACCTCTGCCAAGCGCATTCCGTTGAGTACATTGATTGCTTGTGGTGCCGTTCATCATCATCTTATCGGCAGTCATCAGCGCACTCAAATCGGCATAATTTTGGAAACGGGTGAAGCCAGAGAAGTCCACCATCACTGCTTGCTTACAGGCTATGGCGCTGATGCCATAAACCCTTATCTAGCGTTTGAAGCATTATGGAAAGCGAATCAAGAAGGCTTGTTAGGCGGTGCTTATAAGACCGAAGACAGTATTGTCGCAGCTTATAAGAAAGGTGTTAAGAAAGGCATGCTAAAAGTGATGGCTAAGATGGGCATCTCAACTTTAATGTCTTACAAGGGCGCTCAGATATTTGAAGCCGTTGGGCTCGCCGACGAAATTATTAAAGCCTGCTTTGTGGGCACAGCAAGCCGTGTCCAAGGCGTTAACTTCGACGTTTTAATTGAAGAATCAAAACGCAGACACCGTATAGGTTTCCCTGAGAAAGACAGCGATAGAGTTTCTGTGCTGGCTAACCCTGGTGATTTCCATTGGCGTTCCGGTGGCGATTCCCACATGTGGAATCCGAATACTATTTCCAGCTTACAGATAGCCGCAAGAACCAACAGCCCTGAAGCTTATGCGGCGTTTGCGAAACATTCAAATGACGACAGCACCCGCCGCTGCACATTCCGCGGGTTGCTGAAATTTGATAAAACAGTAAACGATCCTATCAGTATAGATGAAGTTGAATCGGCAAGCGAAATCGTAAAACGGTTTGCTACCGGCGCAATGAGTTTCGGCTCTATCTCTCAGGAAAGCCATGAATCGCTGGCTATTGCTATGAACAGGATGGGCGGGAAGTCCAATACTGGAGAAGGTGGCGAAGACCCTGCTCGATTTAAAACATTGGAGAACGGTGATTCAAAGCGTTCGGCAATTAAGCAGGTAGCGTCCGGCAGGTTTGGCGTAACCGCTTGGTATCTGACCAATGCCGATGAACTGCAGATTAAGATTTCTCAGGGCGCTAAGCCCGGAGAAGGCGGCGAACTACCCGGCGGTAAAGTTGACGATAATATTGCACGTATTCGTCACTCCACCCCTGGAGTAGGACTGATTAGTCCACCGCCGCATCATGATATTTACTCTATTGAAGATATCGCTCAACTGATTCACGACCTTAAGAATGCAAATCGTGAGGCTCGCATTAGCGTGAAGCTGGTGTCAGAGATAGGCGTGGGAACAGTTGCCGCAGGTGTTACTAAAGCGAAGGCAGAGCACCTAGTCATAGCCGGCCATGATGGCGGCACTGGTGCATCACCACTCACCTCTATTAAACACGCAGGCCTACCCTGGGAGTTGGGAGTCGCAGAAACACACCAGACCCTGGTGATGAATAATTTGCGTTCACGGGTCGTACTTCAAACCGATGGGCAATTGAAAACAGGGCGTGATATCGCTGTTGCGGCCTTGCTTGGTGCTGAAGAATTTGGTTTCGCCACAGCGCCACTCGTTACGCTCGGATGCATCATGATGCGTAAGTGTCATTTGAATACCTGCCCTGTTGGAATCGCCACACAGGACCCAGAACTGCGTAAAAAGTTCAAAGGCAAGCCCGAACACATCGTGAATTATCTTTGGATGGTTGCAGAAGACTTAAGAGGAATCATGGCCGAACTAGGGGTTCGCACCGTCAATGAGATGGTTGGTCGAGTTGACCTTCTGAAAACTGACGATGCCATTAATCATTGGAAAGCAGGAGGCCTGGACCTAAGCCCTATGCTCGAACCTGCAAAAGTAATCTATGAAGGGACTGAATTCTACAAAACTCGAGATCAAGACCATGGCCTAGAAAAAGCCTTGGACAACGAGCTTATTCGACTTGCCAAACCAGCTTTAGAGACTGGTGAAAAGGTCTATATTGAGCACGAAATTATCAATATTAATCGCGTCGTTGGAACGATGCTTTCCAATGAGGTCGCTAAACGCTGGAAGGCGGATATGCTTCCTGATGACACGATTAATATAAAGCTCAATGGCTCAGCAGGACAAAGCCTAGGCGCATGGTTAGCCAAGGGGATCACTCTCACAGTTGAGGGCGATGCCAATGACTTTGTTGGCAAAGGCCTTTCTGGTGGAAAAATTATTATTTACCCACCAAAGGAAAGTACTTTTAAAGCTGAAGAGAATGTCATAGCCGGCAATGTAAATCTTTATGGAGCCACCAGCGGAGAAGCTTATTTTCGCGGCATCGGCGCGGAAAGATTTGCTGTTAGAAACAGCGGCGCATCAGCGGTGATTGAAGGAATTGGTGACCACGGCTGCGAGTACATGACCGGTGGTCGTGTCGTTGTTCTTGGTAAGACTGGGCGCAATTTTGGTGCAGGAATGAGCGGCGGCATAGCCTACATATGGGATCCAGAAAATGCATTACCACCACAGTGCAATATGGAAACCTATGATCTGGACAGCGTCACTGCGGCGAGCGACATCCTAGAACTTAAAGCATTAATTCAGAATCATGCCGACTATACCGAGTCACCGGTAGCGAAATCTATTTTGGAAAATTGGGAGCAGTCACTTCGGCAGTTTGTGAAAGTGATGCCAACAGATTACAAACGCGTACTTGAAGAGCGAGCAGCAGCAGTTTCCGCAGCCTGATGGTTGAGTGCTCGTTTATTGATAAAAAGAATTAGGGATAGAAATGGGAAAGCCGACTGGATTTAAGGAATTTGAGCGTGAAACTGCACCCTATCGTGATGCAACTCAGCGAATCATAGACTTTAAAGAGATTTATACGGACCACGATGAAGAACACCTGGCCGATCAAGGTGCCAGATGTATGGACTGCGGCGTTCCATTTTGCCAGTCAGAACAAGGCTGCCCGGTTTATAACCTAATTCCCGAATGGAATGATTTGGTTTATAACAACCGCTGGAAGGAAGCTTTAGAGAGATTACATAAGACCAACAACTTTCCGGAGTTTACTGGAAGAGTTTGCCCGGCCCCCTGCGAGGGATCGTGTGTGCTCGGTATTAATGAGTCTCCAGTCGCCATTAAAAACATAGAATGCGCGATTGTTGACAAAGGCTTTGAAGAGGGCTGGGTGGTCGCGAATCCGCCGCTGCACCGCACAGGGAAAAAAGTTGCTGTGGTGGGATCTGGCCCTGCCGGTTTAGCAGCCGCGGCTCAGCTAAACCTATCTGGCCATGATGTCACCGTGTATGAAAGAGATGACCGAATTGGCGGCTTGTTGATGTACGGCATTCCCAACATGAAGCTTGAGAAAAACGTTGTCGATCGACGAGTTGATTTACTTAAAGAAGAAGGCGTCAAATTTGTGGTCAATGCCGATATTGGCGGGACCGGCGAAAAGGGAATATTAGTGAGTGATTTGTTGGAGCAAACTGACGCCCTGCTATTAGCAACAGGCGCCACCACTCCACGAGATCTAAACATACCCAACCGCACGGGTGACGGCGTTCACTTTGCGATGGATTTTCTCTGGCGCAACACCAAAAGCCTGCTCGACTCTCAATTAAACAACGGCGAGTACCTCTCTGCCAAGGGCAAAAAGGTCATCGTCATCGGCGGGGGTGATACGGGAACCGACTGCATCGGAACATCACTTCGACACGGCTGCGAGTCCCTGGTTAATTTTGAAATCATGCCAAAACCACCGGTTGATCGCGCAGACGATAACCCTTGGCCGTTATGGCCCAAAATTCACAGAATCGGCTATGGTCACGAAGAAGCCGCAAAGAGATTTGGCCGCGATCCGCGAGCTTATTCAGTATCGGGCAAAGAGTTTGTTAGAGACGAAGACGGCGGACTACTTGGCATCAATACGGTCGAGGTAGACCAAAACTTTAAAGAAGTCCCTGGCAGCGTTAAGTTCTGGGAAGCTGACCTTATTCTTCTGTCGATGGGATTTTTAGGCCCTGAGCATTACGTCAGTGAAGCTTTGGAATTAGAATTGGATGGTCGCTCGAACTACAAAGCAGAATATAAAAAATTCCAAACCTCTACCGCCAAAGTATTTGCCGCTGGAGACTGCCGCAGGGGCCAATCCTTAGTGGTTAGAGCCATTGACGAGGGCCGCTTAGTGGCTGAAGAAATAGACAACTACCTGGACTCTCAGTAACAACAGACAGGGTACAGTGCAGATTAAAAGTCTGTGCCTACCCTGCGTTAATCCTCTATTTACTGTGGCGTCACTTTTGAGCGAGTGCTTGCACAGAGCCAGCGCAGGCATTCACCAAGCCACTGAAACAAGCTAGCCGCGCGCTTTATGCGATCTCTGCTTCGTTACATGTTCGCCTGACTGTTGCAATTATCTTGTCTCTAAATATTCTTCTGAATGTTCTCTTTAGCAAACACTTCCTAAGCGAGTGAGCTTTCTGACATACTCTATCTGTAACCAACTCAGCCAACGAAGCCCTTTATGCCAGATTCAGTTCTTAAACTTGAGAACGTAGTAAAAACCTATGGCGATTTTACTGCTGTTGATGGTATTAGTTTGAATATACCGAAGGGTTCTATTTATGGATTCCTAGGCCCTAATGGTGCTGGCAAGACCACCACTATTCGCATGATCCTTGAAATTGTTAAGCCCACTAGCGGCACTATTTCAATTCTCGGCAGTCCTTCCGCATTGGATGTCCGCAACCGCATTGGTTATCTGCCCGAAGAGAAAGGCCTCTATAAGAAAATGAAAGTCTGGGCCGTTATTCAATATTTTGCCATGCTGAAAGGTATGCAAAAAAAACAGGCTAGGGATCGAGCATTTAGCTTATTAGAAAAATATGGGCTGAAGGATTTCGCCGAGTCAAAAGTCGAGGCGCTCTCTAAGGGAATGGGGCAAAAGGTACAGGTTTTGTCAGCAGTCGCCCACGAACCTGAGCTGGTCATTTTAGATGAGCCGTTTTCCGGACTGGACCCCATCAATCAGTCGGTTCTTGAAGAATTGATTAACGACATGGCAAGCAACGGACAGACTGTTATTTTTTCCACGCATGTTATGCAGCATGCCGAGCGTTTATGCGATCACATTTTGCTTATAACCAAAGGTAAAAAAGTTTTTGATGGCACGATTAAAGAAGCAAAGGCAACCGTATCAAGGCGCGTGATTGTGGCAACAAAAAACGATATCAATCTGCTTAGACAATTGCCAGGAATCGCTAGCATTAGCGGAACTGATAGTGATTTTTCCGACGAATGGCAGCTCGGTATTTCTGATTCTTTTGACCCACAAGAGATATTACGATTCTGTGCTGAAAAAAATCTCGGGCTTAGCCGGTTTGAATTTACCGAACCCAGCCTGCATGATGTTTTTGTCCACTTGGTTGGCGACGACGCAAGGGAGCATCAGTTCAGATGAGAATGATATGGCTGATAGCGTCTAGGGAATACCTAGAGAATGTCCGCACCAAAGGCTTTTGGATTACCATCTTAATATTCCCCGTAATATTCATTGGTATTTATTTCTTACAGTCAGTGCTCAGCGATGCTACCCCCACGCGTTATTACTTACTCATTGATCAGTCAGGAAAATATGAGCAGGCAGTAGATGTGGCTATCGAGCGCAATCACCAAAGAAGGGTACTGCAAACATTTGTTCAGTACCTGCTGGATAACCGCATTGAGAATGATTTTGAACTTACCGCTGCAAATGCATCCACCGCTGCAGATAAACTTGTAGATGATGTTGATGCTAACCAAGTCGCCGCGTTAGATGACTGGCTCAGCAATGGCGGGTTAGACTTTGCGCTTGTCATGGCGACCCCTTACCTTAAACCGAATTCGCCTGCGTTCGAGCAACCTGAAAACCAGTTCTTTCTTGCAGACCTACCTGACGAAGTCGACATATCGGCGCCACCCGCTGATATCGTAAAAGCTTTGCGTCCCTATTTGACAGGGCAAAAATCAATCGGCTCTGATGACAATTCAGGCCCCTTGTTTGCGCTCATTCTGATCCCCAAAAACGTTGACGAGTTCATTAATCGGCCTGGCGCAACACCCCAAGCACCCAACCCTAGTGCGGGTATCCAGTATTGGGCCAGTAACCTTACCGATTCAAGACTGCCCGAAGCTATAGCTAACAGTATCAATGCTGAAATTCGTAAACAGGAATACGAGAAGCTAGAGCTCAACACAGAGTTGGTGCGAAATGTTCAACGAACCCGAATGCCACTCAACCAGCTAGATCCTTCCGCGGCATTAGGTGAAGAGGCAGTTAGCATGGCGGATACATTCCGCCAGTTTGCGCCGATCGGTTTTGTCTATTTGATGTTCATATCACTCATGCAAAATGTCCAGTATCTGTTATCAAACACCATCGAGGAAAAATCCAATCGCATTATCGAAGTGCTTTTGGCATCGGTGACTGCCGGTGAATTGATGATGGGCAAGCTCCTAGGAATAGGGCTGGCAGGATTAACCACCATTGCGGTATGGCTTTTGTCTTTCTATTTATTCATCACTTTGTACGACAGTTCTGACACTGAGCTTATTTCACAAATCTTAGAAGTTGTTTTAAGCTCGGACCTTATCCCTTGGTTTGTTTTTTACTATTTTGCCGGTTATGCGCTTTACTCTGGCGTATTTCTGGCCATTGGCAGTCTATGTAATACTTTGAAAGAAGCTCAGGCGATGATGACACCAATGATTATGATTCAGGTCGTTCCGCTTGCCACGATGTTTTTTATCGTCTTAGATCCAAACAATACCTTAGTAAGGATCATGTCTTGGTTCCCACTGTTCACGCCTTACGTGATGATGAACCGAGCTGCCGCGAATCCACCGCTTGTCGACGTAATAGGAACAACCATTATGCTGATCGCCAGCATTGTATTGGTACTCTGGATGTCGGGTAAGATATTCAAACATGGCGTATTAAGAACCGGCCAGCCGCCTAAAATAATAGAACTCTTTAGGCTATTCAGATCGCCTAAATAATTCACCCGATCAGATAATCTGGGATAGCTTTTCTTTATTGGCAGTAATGGCATCTTTATCCAAACCGCAGTGAACGCACTTTTTGCTGCGCAGGGTCATAAGAATGGATCGCACAAAAAATTGCTTGTTGCAGGCGGGGCACTTTCGATAAATCATATCAAAAGCAAACGCAGACCAAAGCCCCATATATACCAACATAAAGCCCTCAATACTCCTGCCACTACTTAATAACAACCATATACCGATAGCATAAACTGGGAACGTCGCTAGACAAACCAAAAGGCGGGTTCGGGACCGTAACACTTTTTTCAGTGCCACCATACTCACCGAGCTACGGCGGGAGGGGTTAACTAGCAGATCGTCTTTATTTTTATATTCTTTGTTATTCTGCATCGCTGTGGCTCACTAGTTTGCTAAAAAATAAAGCAATATTTAAACAAGTGCCGTAACTGCTGTCCAGCCTTGTGTCACCCCAATGAATAACAGAATCACAGCCAGAAGGCGGTTTACCAGCAGACCACTTTCTTGCAGATGGGTTTTTAGATAGCCGCTGGCAATGACGAAAACATACAAAGCTGTAAACTTTCCGACAAAGATACCCGCCAGAAATGCGACTTGATAAAGTCCAGAATAATTAAAGTTGAACGTCTGATCGATAGCTGTCAATGCAAAAATCCAAAAAGGAACAACCTGAGGATTGACCGAGGCAATGAGAAGTCCTTTCTTGAAAAAGGACTGCTGATCATTCTTTTGCCTTTTTAATTTTGGATCGGTCTTGCGAGCAAAAACAACAATTGATAGACCAATAAATACGATTGCTATGATCAGTTTTAAAATGGCATTGGTTTCTAGAAAGGCGCTAATGACGAAGCCAAAACAAATAGCAATTAGCGCCATGCCTACTTCAACAAAAGAAGCGGCAAGGGCCACCTTCGTGCCTCGCTGCGCGTCATAGTCTATCGTTGTTTTCACGACAGTTAGATTGATAGGCCCAAAAGGTACGGTGCCAATGATGCACGCCGCCATACCCACTGCAAAGTACAGGAAAGGACTATCCACGCTACTTGTATCCTTGTGCCTGCAAATTAAAAAGCGTGGCATACTGGCCATCTGCCTTCAGCAGTTCTTCGTGGCTACCTTCTTCCATAATTTCTGATTTTTCTAGTACGATTATGTGGTCTGCCATACGAACGGTAGAAAATCGATGAGAGATTATGATCGAAATCTTATTTGCCGTAATGTCTTTGAAATGCGCAAATATTTCCGCTTCTGCTTTCGCATCAATAGCAGCCGTTGGTTCATCAAGAATAAGTACATCTGCCTGATTACGCATAAAAGCGCGGGACAACGCTATTTTCTGCCACTGTCCACCGGACAGTTCCTTGCCGTCTTTAAACCAAGTTCCAAGCTGAGTGTCGTAGCCCTGGGGTAAGTCTTTCACAAACACGTCGGCCATGCCTTTCTTGGCCGCATCCACTACCTGATCCCTTTCCTCAATATTCTCGACATCCCCTATGCCTATATTTTCACCAACTATTAATTGGTAACGCGCGAAGTCTTGAAATATCACGCCTATCTTTTGCCTCAAGATTTCTATATCCCAGTCTCCAAGCTCCATACCTTCAAGATAGATATTGCCGTCGGTAGGCGTATACAATCTGGTAAGCAATTTAATTAGCGTCGTTTTACCACTGCCATTTTCACCCACAATCGCCAAACTCTCACCGGGTTTGATATGCATCGAAACATTTTTCAGTGCTGGGACGTCGCTACCGGGATAAGAAAAGCTTACATTTTCGATTCTAATTCCATCTTCCAGATCAGGGCCTTCGGTTCCTTCCCCATTCTGCTCAGGAACTTGGTGGTCTAAATACTCGGTCAAGTTCGAGAGATATAAATTGTCTTCATACATGCCGTTGATTGAAGTGAGGCTGTTAGTTACCGCACTTTGGCCTAATCTAAATTGCGCGATATACATCGTCATTTGACCAATGGAAATGAGACCTGCGATCGCTGCAAAGCCTACCCAGCCATAGGCGAAGTAGAAAGCCGCACTGGCAAGCAACCCCAACACATAACCCCACACGCCTCTTCTGATGACCAGATTGCGGTCTTCTTTATATATCTTTCGAAATATTTCGACATAGCGGTCCAAAAACAATTTGCCCAATTTCAGCAACTTGACCTCTTTCACACCGTCTTCCCGCGTAAGAACCATCTCAAGATAAATCTGCATACGGCGCTCAGCCGACCGTCGTCTTTGAATCCTAAATACTTCGCCTGAAAACTTTGCCTCCACAAGAAAAGCTGGGATACCGGCAAGTCCAAGCAATAGAACTGCATAGGGAGAAAATTGAAATAGAAAGACACCGATAGTAATTAAGGCAATCGTATCTCGCAGGAGATCGAAGGTTTTAACAACCAAACTAAGAGGCCTGCTGGATGCTTCCCGCCTCGCTCTCACCAATTTATCGTAGTATTCGGCGTCCTCAAAATGGGCCAGCTCTAAAGTCAGAGCTTTTTCCAAAATCATGACATTTATTTCATTGCCCAACAGAACTCGGAGAATGGATTGACAGATACCGTTAACTTTTTGTGCCCCAGTCATCAGAATCACAAGCCCTGCTTCAATTAGCACGAACCTTAAAACATCCGAGCGCGCTTCTTCAGCTGCCAGGCCGTTACCCTGAAAGGCTGTCGAAACGGCATCTACGAACATGCCACCTACCGAGGCTATCGCCGCGGGCAGAATACCGGACACGAGGGTCGTAACCGCCATTGCTAAAGTTAATGACGCGCTAGTGTTCCACACAATACGAATGGCAACGCCACTGTATTGAAAAACCGATAGGAATTTTCGAATCGGATTTACAGGTTCTTGATTTTCCAATGTTTACTCGGGATTTTGAGGGATGAAGTAATTTGCGTTTTGTAACTAAGTCTACGTGGGTTAGGCCTTTGTGGATTTTAACACAGTTAGTTTGGAACAATAGCTAGGGGCATTAGTCCTAGCGAGTAGTTCTGAGGCTCTTCCTAGGAGATGGCCCCAATAGGCATTTTTAAGGAATAGGTTTAGCGAATAGTTTCAGGCAATAAAAAAGGGGGCAAATTCATCAACCCCCTTTCTCTATCAATCAAACCCGAAGCTCTGGCCTACATTTTTACGAGCTTTAAAACGAAGCGGTCTGTATTCCTAGCAAGGCTTTCATCAAACGGCCCCTTAGTGTGGTCGTCCGCTAGGTTGTTTAGCATGTTGCTAGTGCTCACCAGGGCAAAATCGCCACTGGCAACAAGGGCTGTAACCGCATCGTCAAACGCAATTCTGTGCAACGTTACGTTATCTGCACCCGATGAACCTTCGTGGTCGACAACCGCTAGAATGCCGCCTGTCTTCATAGCGCCAGCTACCTGACCCAGAAAGCCTTGAGCAGCCGCAGGGTCTGGATTGTATACATCGTGGAAATTAAGAGCCGTCATCACGAAATCGACTGAGCCTGCTGGGATATCTGAAACGGGGCTCATCCAATGCTCTACATTAGATAATCTCCCTAACCTTTCGTTGATAGTAGGCATATTGCGTTCAACAAACGGAGATTCGCTGTTTTGCATATATACCTTGCCGCTATCGCCTACTGCGTAGGAAAGCACTTCGGTGTACCAGCCACCAATAGCAATTAGGTCCAATGCTGTCATGCCGCTTTCAAGCCCCATAAATGCAAGCAACTCAGGGGCTTTGCGATTAGCATCTCGCTCTTTATCTGCAGCTGGTCGGTTTGGGTTGGCCATGGCGCGCTCTAATGCTGCTGTGTCTAACTCAGCGCTTGCTGCACTGGACAATAGACAAGCCGTAAGCAGTGATAAAACTGTTTTCATGTTATTTACCCTTTTAAAATTTGTAGAGGTGACATGCCTCGTTTACCGACACATCAGGAACTAGCGTAGCTCGGATTTTCTTCGTTATTATTATGACCCTGCTGTTAAGCAAGGCTTGTCAGAGTAAACCAAGGGGAGGGGGAGAGTACATTGTATTCGGTAGCTTGCGCCCGGAATCGCCAAACCGCGGCTGCAATACTCCAGACTGTAGCTTTAGTGCAGGCGCCTGAATTCCATCAATTCACCTTCGAAGAACTCTTTCACTTCGAGCAGCTGGCTAAGATCACCGTCTGAATCCATTAATGGCAAATGATGCTCAATATCATTGAGAATGTTGGTTATGCTTCCCGTATCAAGACCACTCAGATCCAGATCAAAGGGAAATTTAAGTTCCTTAGACATTAAAACACCACTCCTTACGAACGGATTACTAAAAAGACAAGGCTAAATTGCCGTCCAAGATTACTATCGACTGACATTAAGAAATCTACATAAGAAATTCTATTAATTGAAGTTTTCCTATTTCGATAACCCACAATCTTCGTGTAAGCGGGCTTCGCTTTACGGCCGAAACCTCGCGTATTACACTACCCCCGAAGTTTGTGGACACCAACCGTCAACATGCCTTGTGTATCGTGACGCTGGCTACAAAACGATTTTCATAAAAATAAAATAGTGCGCAAAGCGCACTGCCGGAGAGAGCTGTTGACCACGTTCATTAACGCGTGGGCCCGTGCGGTAATTGCAGGGCGCCTGCCTATAATTATAGCTACCCTATTACTTATCCCAGCGATGCTTCTTACCGGCGGCCCAATTCCCTTCGACAACAATACAGAGCGCTATTTTGTAGCCGGTGACCCAACCCTAATTGAATTCGATAAACTTGAAGAATTTTTTGGTGATAACGAGTACCTGCTGATTGGTTTTGAAGCTACCGGTACAGCCGCTGATGTGTTTCAACCAGAAACCTTGGTTGCCATGCAGCGCATGTCAGAATTTTTGGAGTTCCATCCCTATATAACTCAGCTACGCTCGATAACTAACTTCCAATATATTCATGCCAGTGGAGATGACCTGCGAACCGACTACTTAATTGAAAAAATCGAAGACGTAATTGGAAACGACAAGGCAATCGAAGAAATAAAGGATGTTCTGCGGTCTGAAAAACTTGCCTTGGGAACATTGATAACAAAAGATTTTCGCCACGCTAGAATATCCGCGAGGGTGGAATATAGAGAGGAAACCTCAGAACACAAAGTTGAATTAGTACAAGATCTTTATCAGTTTGTGGCATCAGAAAATTTCGAGTCTGACCAGTATGTTTTACATCTGTCGGGCTACCCTTTGGTGAACGAACGTTTTGAAACAGTCACCGCTGAAGATACTGGTTTTTTGATACCAATAATGATTTCCTTGATGATAGCCATTCTCTACATCAGCTTCCGCTCCTTAGCTGCCACGCTGTTTCCTTGGCTCGCTATTGCCAGCAGCTTGCTCATTGTCTTAGAGCTACAATATTACTTAAAGATCCCACACACTACTATCGACAGCGCGGCCTTAGCACCAACCTTAATAATCATTGGCATTGGCATAACGGTGCACGTTCTTATTCAATTCTTTCACTTAACGTATTCGGGGATAAATAGTAAAGACTCGGCACTAAAAACAATAGAGCACATTTGGGTCCCTGCGTTTTTTACTGCTATAACCACTTCGGCTGGTTTTTTTGCGCTGTCTATAACCAAGATAATACCTATTAAGGAATTTGCATTACTAGGCGCGATTGGGCCATTGGTACTTTTTCTTTTTTCTCTCACCGTACTGCCTGCCATGCTGAGTTACTTAGGCAACATATCCAGCAAAACTAAAAATGTTTTAGACGCCGGTTTCATTTCAAAACTTACCCAGAATATTCCCGACTTTACCCTTAAGCAACGTAATCCCATTTTAGCGATTAGCATGATGGCGCTGATCTTTTCCATACTTTATTTACCAAGTATCAAAGTCGATACTAACTATGTCACTCTTTTCAAAGAATCAAGTCAAACCCGCCAAGACATTGAGTATTTCGACGAAACCTTTAGAGGCATGATGACCCTAGATGTAATCTTGGACTCTGATGAATATGATGGCGTGAAACACCCCGACTTCCTAGCCAAGATGGAGACTATACAGACCTGGCTGTCTCAGCGGAAAGAACTTGGACCCATTAACTCTCTTGTAGACTACCTAAAAGAAATCAATCAATCCCTGCACAGCGATGACCCGGAATATTATCGAATCCCCGATTCTGCATCTATGACAGCGCAATCTCTTCTTCTTTATGAAAGCTCTGGAGCTAATGAAGACCTCTCAGACCTCAAAGATTTTGACAATCAGATGGCGCGCTTAGTCGTGCCCGTAATTAATATGGAAGCATCCGCAATGAAAGCAGAATTGGACACCATCAATGAATATCTGATGTCCAATTTTAGTGAGCTAAGCCCAATTTTGACAGGCACTATGGCGCTCGCTACAGTCCAAGATGTCTATGTTTCCGACGGTATGGTGACGAGTTTTCTAATAGCATTAACCGTGATTACTGCATTTTTTATCGTCCTATTCAGATCATTCAAATATGGATTGCTATCAATTATTCCCAGCATATTACCGATAATTCTGGCGGGAAGCGTAGCGGGTTTTTTAGGGATTTTTATGGACCTGAGCGCTGTTATCGTCTTCGCTATGACAATGGGCATTGCAGTAGATGATGCTATTCATGTGATGAGTAGATACTTACTAGCAAAAGAACAGGGCGCCAATACTCATGATGCTATTCAACGCTCTATGAATGAGTCGGGAAGAGCCGTCGTATTTAGCTCTATCGTGTTAGTGTCTGGATTCAGTGTTCTGTGTTTCGCTTCGTTCACAACAGTGATTTATGTAGGGTTGTTTGGCGCAATCATTATGTCTTTGGCCTTGCTTGGAGACCTGCTGGTGTTGCCTGCTATTTTGTATTTAGTAGACGGTAATCACGACAGTCGTCACCACAGCACCTTAGAATCTGCTGTAGGTCATCCTTAAAGAAGAACACGTTTCAATTGGGAGTTGCAAAGATGGGATTCACCGGCGTTTTTAGATGTCGCCCTGCGATTTTTCTCAGCCTTTGGGTTACGCTTTTTGGAGCGATTTTTTCCAGCTTTATAAATGCTCAAGAGCTAAGCGCTTATGAGGTAATGATGAAAGTTGAAAATCGATACACCGGTGACTCCTCTGTAGGTCAATATACCATGGTGCTAATAGATCGCCGCGAGCGCCAACGAGTAAGAAACCTTCGCATTTATAAAAAAGACTTTGGCAAAGATAACAAAGCCCTTTCGCTATTTGAAACACCAGCTGACATCAGGGGTACGGCCTATTTGAATTTTGACTGGGAGAACCAGGACAGAGACGATGACTCTTGGTTGTACCTGCCAGCTTTACAGCGCGTTAAACGCATCGCTTCAAGCGACACATCTGACTCCTTTTTAGGCAGCGATTTCACCTATGCTGACATCAACGGCTATGAATTAGACTGGTATAACTATTCTTTCGTTAATGAATCGGAGTCCCTTGACGGCTTTGAGGTCTGGGTAGTAGAAGCAATTCCGAAAGCACAGTTCAAACACAAGGCTGAAGATGCCACAGGCTATTCCAAAATGAAAAGCTGGATAAGAAAAGACAATTTTGTACAGGTTCGCGGGCAGGTTTGGGAACTTAGGGGAAACAAAATAAAATATTTTAATTCAACTGAGATTGAGCTGATTGACGATATCTGGACTACCAAAAGATTACAGGTCATAGCTACCCGTAATGGGCGTCAAGAACATGCCAGCGTACTCCAAATTAACAGCATCGATTACAATGTGAAGGTAGATGATTCTTCGTTCACTACTGAATATATGCAACGCGGATTAGATTAATTCAGGTTTTAAGTGTTTAAAAAAATCCGCACCAAGTCGTTAAATCATATCATTCGGTATTGCCTCAGCGCGTTACTTTTGACGCCCGCTTATTGCGCTGCCCAAGACGGATTTTTTAGCACTATCAATATTGATATCCCAGAGACTAAATCATCGGATTACTCGGTTATTGGTTGGATCACACAATCCGCTTCCTACGGCCTTGAACAGCCTGGCCAGCTATTTAGTCGCAACGACAGTGAGCTCAACGGTCTTCAATCTAGCCTCTTTGTTCAGGCAGATGGAAAATTCAGCGATAAGTCGAGTTTCAGGGTTAGCGGAAAATATTATCATGACCCAATTTATCAAATTAAAAATGATGTACCCCATTCAAAAGAAGAAAGAAATCAGCTTCGCAATCGCCTTGAAATCCGAGATTTCTACTTCGACTATCAAGCCGATAACGGGTTTTACGTTAAAGTTGGGAATCAAATCCTCGCCTGGGGTTTGTCTGAATACATCCGTGTCACAGATCAGGTCAACGTAGAAGATCAGTTTGCCATAGCCCAACAAGATCTCGAAGATTTGAGACTACCGGCCCCGGCAGCTCTCATGAGCTATCGGCTAAAGAGCTGGCTAATCGATACGGTTGTTACTTATGACGCCGATAGAAATCAAATCGCACCGGAAGGTGATGAATTTGATCAATTCGCTCAGCTGCGTAACGTAGGCTTTGCCTTAAACCGTCAAGAAACAAAAAACAGAAGCGAGGGCTTCATTCGGCTATCTACTCAGCTAAGCTCTGGTGACCTTCAAATCGTAGCCGGTGAATTCAATGACAATAACTTAAGTGTTCAGGATATTGACGTACTGGGCTCAGCCCAGCCAAGTGTAAATTTCAATCAGAATCGTACGCGCATGATAGGAGCCGCCGCGAATTGGGTGGAGGGGGCATGGCTTTTTTATGGGGAGTTTGGGGCACACTATGGCGTCACTGTCAGGCCCCATGTAAAGTCCTTCTTTAATCAGCTAAACGGCTGGGATCAAAAGGATCAGACGCTCGCCGTAGCCGGGGTTGAATACAACGGCTTCAGTAACCTTTTGTTAAGCCTAGAAATCGACAGCATCCATACTCAAAATCACGACAGCTTTATGCAAGCGCCAAGCGATCAGATTAGCCTTGGCACGCGATTTAACTGGACTGCGCTTAACCAAAGATTCCGCGTAGTAGGGGTTTGGAACAAACTGGCTAATAACTGGGGCAGCGTGAGCCGACTATCCATTGACTACAATTGGTCGGATAATTTGGACTTGGGCTTTCTTCTTGTTGATTACAGTGCAAGTCAGGACTCGGTGTTCTACCAGTTTCGCAATAATGATGTTGTGCAGTTACAAATGCGCTACAACTTCCAACTCTAGCAAGTTGCTGAGGCTGAGAGAATTAACCATCCAGCCCCATCGCCTTACGAGCAATTTGATTTTTCAGCAGCGGCAGGCTGTTAACACTTTTAAGTCCCACGTTACGCAACCACCTAACCGGCAATCTCTCTTCGGCAAATAGACGCTTAAACCCTTCCATCGCCCACATTGTAGTGAGGTTGTGGCCACGGCGCTTTCGTTCATAGCGGCCAAGCACTACAGGGTCGAAGACCGAGCGGCCGCTCTTAAGCCCTTGGCGTAATTCTTCTGCCAGCGCGGCGACATCCAGCAAGCCTAGATTAACCCCCTGCCCTGCTAATGGGTGAATAGTATGGGCAGCATCTCCTACTAAAACCACGTTATTCTGATAGTATTTTTTGCCATGCCTTTGCCTAAGCGGCACCGCAAATCTCTTTGCGCTGAACTCTATTTTGCCAAGCCTCGACTCTATGGCCTGTTCTAGAGATTCATTAAAATGTGCCTCCGGAAGCGCCATCAGGGATTCAGCAAGCTCTGGCAGGCAAGACCAAACAATAGAACAGTAATGCTGATCAGCAGAGTTTTGGCCCAGGGATAAGGGCAGAAATGCTAGTGGGCCACTACTCATAAAACGCTGCAGAGCCTTCGCCCCGTGAGGTAATTGCGTTTTCACAGTGGTTACAATAGCGGTATGCTCATAATCCCATTCTTTAGTGTCAATATTAGCGAGTTTGCGAATAAGAGAGTTGCCTCCATCGGCCGCTACTACCAGTGAGGCCGATATGACCGTACCTGACTCTGTGGTTATACGGGCTTTATCCCCATTGTTATTGCCGAGGGTGAGCTGCTCAATTGCCACACCGCCAATAAGCTCAAGGTTCTCTATCGATGCCAGTGAATCGTGTAGCGCAGATAAAATAAGCGAATTCTCAACAATATGGCCTAGCTCGCTGCTGCCAATTTCTCTGGCTGAAAAATCAATAGCGCCAGTTCCATCAGCGTCCCATACTTCCATCTCCTGATAGGGGCTCGCGCGCTTATCTGTGATTGCCTCCCAGATGTCTAACTTTTGAAAAAGAAGCTTTGACGCCTCGGTGAGAGCGCTAACACGAGGATCAAACTCCAACTCGGTAGAGTCGAATGGAGCTTTTAAAGGGCCAAACTCTCGACGATCTATTAATGCAACATTAAGGGGCAAACGGGACAAAAGATGAGCGAAGGTTGCTCCCACTAGGCCAGCACCTACAATAGCGATATCAACATCAATTTGATGGGGAGATTTCATAAACGCCATTATAGGCAAAGCCACTGGATATCACTATCACTAACACTAACACTTTCACTTGCCCCT
>CAJWGN010000018.1 GCA_913031035.1 uncultured Gammaproteobacteria bacterium | reverse complement strand
GGGGTTGTTTGTTGGTGGTGGAAAAATTGCTCAGCCGATACGCTACGTGAACCACGTCCCTGCTCGAAATTCGATGTTTTTCACTTTTTTGGTTTCGATGCGAGCCAAACTGCTTGATCAGCCCCAACTGCCGCCTGAAGCAGATCAGTACACGCTGTTCAGAGATTTCTTTCTAATGAACAATGAGCAGCAAATTCAACAGTAGGGCGTTTTGAACTCGGCGGTTTCAATGTCTTGGTCGCAGAACTAGACATTGAATCTAAAATGCATCACGTCGCCGTCTTGGACAATATATTCTTTCCCTTCAAGGCGCCATTTGCCTGCTTCTTTGGCTCCGTTCTCGCCATTGTTGTTGACGAAATCTTCGTAGCCCACGACCTCAGCTCGAATAAAGCCTTTTTCGAAATCGGTGTGTATAACCGCGGCCGCTTTCGGCCCGGTGGCGCCTATTTTTACAGTCCATGCCCGCACTTCTTTAGGGCCAGCAGTGAAATAGGTTTGTAAGCCGAGCAAGGTATAGCCAGCACGTATTACTCGGTCTAGGCCAGCTTCAACCATGCCAAGGTCCTGAAGAAACTCTGCCTTTTCATCGTCTTCTAGCTCGGCAATCTCGGCTTCTAACTTATTGCATATCGCAACGACCTGAGCGCCCTCGGCTTCGGCAATTTCAGTGACTTTGTCTAAGAGGGGATTATTTTCGAAACCTTCTTCATCTACGTTGGCAATATACATAACCGGTTTTGCAGTTAGTAAATGCAGTCCATAGATATCAGCCCATTCCTCAGCCGTTAAATCCATGCTGCGAACCGGCTTGACCTCATCTAAGTGAATTTTGATCTTTTCAAATAGCACAGCCAAACGCAGGGATTCTTTGTCGCCGCTTTTGGCGGTGCGCGCGACTTTCGCTATGCCTTTTTCGACAGACTCCAGGTCGGCTAAAGCTAATTCTGTATTGATGGTCTCGATGTCTGCTACTGGGTCAATTCGGTCAGCAACATGAACTACATTACTGTCCTCGAAACAGCGCACAACGTGAGCTATGGCATCATTCTCGCGGATATTAGCCAAAAACTGATTGCCCAGGCCTTCACCTTTGGAAGCGCCAGCAACAAGACCCGCGATATCCGTAAATTCCATCGTGGTTGGAATGGTTTTTTCCGGTTTGGCGATCTCGGCCAGTTTATTAAGGCGAGTATCTGGTATCGAGACGATGCCCGAATTAGGCTCGATGGTGCAAAATGGAAAATTCTCAGCGGCGATACCTGCTTTGGTTAGGGCGTTGAAAAGTGTCGATTTGCCGACGTTAGGTAATCCAACTATTCCGCATCTTACTGCCATGATGAGTTCCTATTGTTCTGTGTGGAGTAATCGCATGGCTTCTTCCCATTCACCTGCGATAGCTTTAGGCATGACTCGAATTGAATCCTCGATGTCACGCATGATTAAGTCTGCTTCTGAGCGGGAAGGGTCTCCAAGCACGTAATTTGCAACCATGGACTTGTGGCCTGGGTGGCCAACGCCAATACGAAGCCGGTAAAAGTCTCGGCTGCCACCTAAGGCATTTATAATGTCACGTATGCCATTGTGGCCGCCGTGGCCGCCGCCTTCTTTTAATTTAGTAACGCCTACAGGGAAATCAATTTCATCGTAAGCGACCAGCATATTCTCTGGCTGAATTTTGTAAAACTTGCACGCGGCTGCCACGGACTTGCCGCTGCCGTTCATAAAGGTAGTAGGGAATAAACATTTGATATCTTGGCCGCCAACAGAAATGCTGCCAAATTCGCCGAAGAATTTTGATTCGCCACGCAAAGAACCGCCATAGCTTTTACATAGGTGATGTAAAAAGATGACGCCTGCGTTGTGCCGATTTGAATCATACTGTGGGCCTGGATTACCCAAGCCCACAATAAGTTTGATAGGACTACTAAAAATGCCTGGCATTAAATTTTACCTGGCTTGAAGACAACTACTCTTCGCTAGCACCGGAGTCGCCGGCAGCTCCGCCGTCAGCGCCATCTGCAGATCCTTCACTATCAACCACGCCTTTAGGTGCCTGAACTGCAGCGACAGATAGATCACTGTCTTCACCGTGAGAAAGGGCAACACTCGTTACGCCTTTAGGAAGCACGATATCCGAAAGATGGACATTTGAGCCCAAATCGACTTCAAGCATGTCAACTTCGATAAACTCAGGAAGATTTTTTGGCAAACAAGAGACTTCTATCTCGTTAAGCGTCTTCATGATGTAACCGCCGCCGATCTTAACTCCGACACACTTGTCTTCATTAATGAAGTGAAGAGGAACACGGACCTGGATGGCCTCTTTTTCGTTAACTCGCAAAAAGTCGGCGTGAAGGACTAAATCCTTGGCAGGGTGACGCTGAAGGGCTTTAATAACCGCCTTTTCTTTTTTCTTGCCAACATTCAAGGTGATGATATGGGCAAAGAAAGCCTCGTTTTGGATAGCCTTGTAGATATCCTTATGAGGGATAGTCAAAGATACGGGCTCATTGTCTCCGCCGTAAAGAACCGCGGGGATGTTACCTTCCAAACGACGTAGGCGGCGGCTCGCACCTTTCCCTAGATCTGTTCGGACTGAGCAATTCAGCTCAAATTCTGCATTAGACATAATTATTTCCTTTTACCCTCAGTAAATAGATCTGAGAGTATTTCCTTTCTAGCTTGCGACCGGCTAAAAAGAGGGTTAAAAAAAGGTCCTCAAACAGTATGTCTGATGACCCAGGTTTGTCCAGCGGATGATTTTAAGACTTAAAAATTTAAGTGTTATCAAACATCGCGCTTATGGATTCTTCGTTGCTGACCCTACGAATAGATTCAGCTAATAATTTAGCCATCGTAAGCTGGCGAACTTTCTTACATTTTTTGGCAGCGTTACTCAATGGGATCGTATCTGTCACTACGAGAGAGTCCAGAGTCGAGTTTTCGAGATTTTGAATAGCAGGTCCTGACAAAATAGGGTGGGTACAGTAGGCCACAACCTTTTTTGCTCCATGCTCTTTTAAGGCATCCGCTGCTTTACAAAGAGTGCCTGCGGTATCGACCATATCATCTACGATCAAGCAACAGCGATCTTTAACGTCGCCGATAATGTGCATGACTTGAGCTACGTTGGCTGCCGGTCGACGTTTGTCGATGATGGCTAGGTCTACATTAAGCTGCTTTGCCACTGCTCGGGCCCGAACTACGCCGCCAATGTCAGGCGAAACTACCAATAAATCTTTATAGTTTTGACGCTCAATATCGTCAATTAGCACCGGTGAACCGTATACATTGTCAACTGGGATGCTAAAAAAACCTTGAATCTGCTCTGCGTGAAGATCAACCGTCAATACTCGATTAACTCCGACCGCGCTGATCATGTCTGCGACTACCTTGGCGCTGATTGCTACCCGCGCTGAACGTACTCGGCGATCCTGTCTGGCATAGCCAAAATAAGGTATCACTGCGGTAATCCGGTTTGCTGAGGCGCGGTGTAGCGCGTCAGCCATTAGTAACAATTCCATGATGCTGTCATTGGTGGGGGCGCAGGTTGGTTGAATCACGAAAACGTCCTTACCGCGGACATTCTCGTTAAGTTCAACGGATACTTCCCCATCACTGAACTTGCTAATGCTTGCGTACCCGAGGGGGACACCAATATTTTTGGCGATATTATCCGCTAACGCAGGATTTGCATTGCCAGTAAATACCATTAAATTATTTGCCACGAGTGATCCCTATAGCCGGCTTAAGAGGCGGGTGTTACTTGTTATTTTGGTTGGTGGAGCTAAAAAATGGCTGGGGTGGCTGGATTCGAACCAACGAATGCAAGGATCAAAACCTTGTGCCTTACCACTTGGCGACACCCCAGTAAATCTTGTAGCTTCTTATCTAACTTTCACTCTTTGTGACGCGGCGTATTCTAATCGCCGAAGAGCTTCTCATCCAGCGAATTAATGCCTTTTGCTACAAATACTTGTAAAGACTTGGGAAGCTTAGCAAGTGTGGCCATTGCTTCTGCCTCTGACTTAAATTCTGCAAAGATACTGGAGCCCGTCCCGGTCATCCTTGAATCGGCAAATTTCCTTAATAAAACCAATGTTTTAGCAACCTCAGGGTAGAGCTCCGAGGTTATGGCTTCACAATCGTTATGGGACCTGCCGGCCAGAAAGTCGGACATTTTGATGGCTGGGGAGTTCCGTGTCAATTGCTGATGACAAAAAATCTCTCTGGTGGAAACCTGACAAGGAGGTGTTACTACCAAATACCACCGCTGTTCGAGCTCAATTGCTTCAAGTTTCTCCCCTATTCCTTCGCCCCAAGCGGTCTTGCCGTTGAGAAATACAGGGACGTCTGCGCCTAGGGTGATGCCTATTTCACAAAGCTTGGCGGTAGAAAGATTAAGGTCCCACAGCGTGTTTAAAGCTTTAAGGGTGGATGCCGCGTTTGAACTGCCTCCACCAAGGCCGGCACCCTGCGGTATATTTTTGGTCAAGGTGATATGTGCACCTAAATTTGGCCTGTTAGCAATTTTACGGAGGGTCTTTGCGGCTATGACTACCAAGTTGCTGTCCATCGGAAGTGGTGCGCCAATATTGTTTTGAATACTCAAACCAATGACCCCGCTTTCATTGCTTGAAAAAGTCATTTCATCACCAAAGTCTAGCAATTGAAATAATGTCTGCAAGTTATGGTAACCATCTGGCCTGCGCCCGAGAACGTGCAGGAATAAATTCAGCTTGGCAGGCGAAAGCAAATTAATTTGTTGTTCAGGCATCGGAATCAGCGTCGCCTAGCTGCCAATTTAGACCTACAAATCGCAGACGTATGTCGTTTTGAGGGCGACTAACCTCCACTCGGCGAGGCAATGAGAGGTTTTTATATTGACGCAGATCAGAATAGGTAATTGTCCAGCCGTCTTGCGCTAATACTACGAGCTGGTTGAGTTCGTTAAAACTAAGGTCTGCCTGTGATCCGGGGGCAGGTATTCCTTTAATCCAATACTTTAAATAAGAAACCGGTAGCTCATAGCCTAGCTGCTGAAGGATCAGGTCCTCTGGGCTGGCTGCGGTGCGGACATCGCCGCCTTGCTCTAGAGTGACATAACCTGGCCGGCCTGTAATCACTGTGTTGCCGACATTAAACGTCCCCCAAAGTCTTATATGGTATTCAACATTTTGTTGCATCCACTGAATACGAGGGGTGTTTGACTCGTCGTTATAACGAACATTGACACGCCCCCGCAGTTGCCAAGAATCTAGATCCTCAAGGGCAGAGCGTTGTCTTTCCCAGTCGCTGTTGATCTGCGCTGGAGGCGCGAGGTTGCTACAAGCGGCAATGACACTCAACAAAAAAAACCAGTAAATAAGACGAGCGAGCATCATAGAAATTATTTCTTGAGTCCAGTTTGGCAAAGCAAAGAGGCTATTAGGTTGATTGTAGCCGCTGCATTACTTCCTTAATGAGTTCGCTGTCAGGGCGGTCGACAAGGGCATCTGCCCATACCTGCTGGGCCTCCTCGCGGCGACCCATGGCCCAGAGTACTTCGCCAAGATGGGAGGCAACTTCGTGGTCTGGGAAGTCTGCAAACGCTTTGCGAAGATTGGTCAATGCGTCGTCATAAAGGCCAAGTTTGTATTGGGCCCAGGCAAGGCTATCTAAAATAGCCGGGTCACTCGGAGAAATGGCGATGGCTCTTTCCAGTAACTCAAGGGCTTCTTCATGGCGGTTAGTTTGATCTGCCAGCATGTACCCAAGATGGTTCAACGCTCTAGAGTCATCGGGTTTCATCAATATGATTTGGCGCAAGTCGGTTTCAGAGCCCTCTCGGTCTTGCAAGTTATCGTAGAGAAGTACGCGCGAAAACAGCAGATCGGTGTCGTTCAGATACTTGTTCAGGGAGTTATCTAACAGTGCTTTGGCCCTGTCGATATGACCGTTTTGAATAAGTGCGCCAGATTCAATGGTAGTAAGAATGATCTCAAGACGAGGGTTTCCCCGTGATCTTTCTAAAATCCACTCGTGAGCCTCGTCTAGTTGACCTGATTGAATAGCTAAACGGGTTGCTTGTTGCTGTGCCGCTAAAAAATTATTAGTGCCTATGCGTACATTTTTGTAGTGGGTAATAGCCTCGTCAGATTTCCCTTGTTGCTCGTAGCTGAACCCCAAGTAGTATTCGCTTTCGTCACGGCGCTGATCCTCCGCCACTAGACGGTTTAATTGCTCGATTGCCTCAGCATAGTCTTCCATCTCTAGGTCTAGCAGAGCGATGGAAAAAAGTGTTTCCCAATCCTGCGGTCTTTGCTCCATCAGGATTTTGAACTGAGCTTGGGCTGATTCAAAATCTTGATTTTGAATCAGTAAGCGGGCGTAGCTGAGCCGCAGATCCTGGTCATTTTCGAATTGGCGTACGCCGCTGCGAAGGGTTTTTAAAGCGTCGCTGGGTAGTAACATGCTTTGCTGGATCTGGGAGCGAAGCAAAACGTGGTTAGAGGTAAGGTCTTCTAGTTTGGCGAGTGCATCTAGCTCTGCAAGTGCGTCTACAAACTGAGTATTTTGCGCAAGAAGCTGCACTAAGGAAGTTCGAATCGAAAGCTGCTCGGGATAGGTTTTGATTAGACGCTGGAGGTTGCTGATTAGCGCCGCCCTTGCTGATAGGCCCAGTCCGCTGGTGCGAGAGGCCAGGGTAGTGAAATCAAATTCACCACCCTTCTCAATAACCCGTGACATTTGAGCGAGAGCTTGGCTGAAATTTCCAGTTTCTAGAAACTGAAAACTAAGCATAAGGTGGGGCTGTGGATTTTCAGGGTCGACTTCAGCCCATATCAAACCAAGCTGGAGTAGGGCATTAGTGTCGCCATTTATCGACGCAAACTGCACGGCTCTTTCGATAAACTGCAAATCGCGGGTTTCCATGGCGAGATCAAAGTATGTCTCCCCGGATTCAATGAGTTCGCCTCGCTGAGCGGCCAACTCACTGATAATGGTTTGGTAAAGCTGTTGCTCGGTAAATGTTCCGTACTTCACCACCTTAGGCGCTTCTATAGGTGATTGAGCCTCCACTGGAGGCGCGGAATTGGCCTCGGCATCGGTTTCTGTGCCGATATTGTCGAGATTAACTGCGCAAGAGCTAAGTGCAGCAGCGGATAATGCAAGTGTGAGGGTCTTTATTGGACGCATTGTAAGTGACTTCATAATACTAGTGGGTGGTCAGATTGTAGCAGTTTGTCTGGTTCGAAGCAGGCTGTTGACGTGGCGTAAGGATGATTTTACTGCATTTGGCAATAAGACCTCCATTCAGCCTGATTATCTTCAACGGACTGCCCCTAAATTGACTCAGGTTGTCATCGCTGACGATAATATCACCGTTAATGGGAACTGAACGCTATATTTAGTACCATAGCGCGCTTTTTACTCTTTCATCAGCGACAAATTATAATGGCTCTGGTCTTAGTAGGCATCAATCACACTACCGCTAGTATCGCGCTTCGCGAGAAAGTCGCGTTCCCGCCAGAAAATTTGACTAAAGCGCTGAAGCAAATTAGTGATCTTGACCCGGTGAAGGAAGCGGTTATTGTGTCTACCTGTAACCGAACTGAGATTTATCTCGATTTTGTTGAGACTAAGTTGCTCTCCATTGCCGGTGAACAGTCTCAAAACCGAAGCTTGGTAGATCATCAGCAAGTCGTGACCCAGTGGTTATCTGGTTTTCATCAGCTCGACGAAGGTGAGCTTGGTAAAAGTTGCTATGCCTATGCTGGGGATGATGTGGTCAGGCATTTGATGAAGGTTTCTTGTGGCTTGGATTCTATGGTCCTTGGTGAGCCGCAGATTCTGGGGCAAATAAAATCGGCTTTTGCAGTATCAAAAGATTTGGTACTTATAGGCCCCGCTTTGGGTCGCGCTTTTCAAGAAGCATTTTCCATTGCAAAACTGGTCCGGACTGATACTGCTATTGGTGAAAACCCGGTTTCAGTGGCATACGCTGCGGTTACTCTGGCGGGTAGAATCTTTTCTGATCTGGCTAGCCTCAATGTGCTGCTTATAGGTGCCGGTCGCACTATAGAGCTGGTGGCTAAGCATCTTGCAGACAAGGGTGTCACGAATATGACTGTGGCAAATCGCACCTTGGATAATGCGCTGGAATTGGCTGCGAAGTTCTCTGCTAAAGGAGTATTGCTTTCAGATATGCCCGAGCAATTGGTAAAGGCGGATGTAGTTGTCTCCTCTACCAACAGCCAACTGCCGTTGCTTGGCAAAGGAGCTGTCGAGCGGGCTCTAAAGCAGCGACGTCATAAGCCTATGCTGTTAGTGGACCTCGCAGTGCCAAGAGATATTGAACAAGAGGTTGGCGAGATTGCTGATGCCTACTTGTATAGCATTGACGATATTAGCGAAGTTATAGAAGATGGCGTGAAGAGTCGTGAAGAGGCTGCAGATCAGGCCAAGTCGATTATCGAGCGCGGCGTCGAAGAATACAGGAAACAGCTTAAATCTTTAGATGCGGTGTCGACGTTAAGAGCGTTTCGAGACAAAGCTGACTCTATTAAAAAGCAGGAACTAGAAAAAGCCTTAAAATCCCTAGAAAAAGGCGATTCTCCCGAATCTGTGTTGAGCAGTCTGGCCCGCGGAATCACGAATAAACTGATTCATTCTCCGAGTGTTGTTATGAAAAAAGCTAGCGCAGAAGGCCGAGAAGACGTGTTAAAGCTAACTCACGAGCTTTATGACTTAGGGTTTGATAGAGGTGATGTAAGCAGCGTAATCAGCGAAAGCGACGAAAGCGACGAATGTTAGAGTATTACTAAGGTATAGGTACCTACCCTCCACAGATAAGAACTCAACTCCATAAGAAAATCTATGAAAGACACAATCAAGAACAAGTTAGAAATGCTTAACGATCGGTTTGATGAATTGGAAGCATTGCTCAGTGATGCCGAAATAATTGCCGATCAGAATCGGTTTCGGGATCTGTCAAAAGAATATTCCGAGTTAGAAGACGTTGTAAAATCTTATAATCACTACGTTCAAGTGACTGCCAATCTTAACGAAGCAATGGAGATGCAGAAAGACGCTGATCCAGATATTCGTGCGATGGCAGATGAGGAAATTTCTAGCTCTAAAGATGAACTGCAAGAATTAGAGCTAGTTTTGCAAAAGCTGTTGCTACCTAAAGATAGCAAAGATAGTTGCAATGTATTTCTTGAGATCAGAGCCGGTACCGGTGGTGACGAGGCTGCGATCTTTTCTGGTGACCTTTTCCGAATGTATTCACGGTTTTGCGAAAACCAAGGCTGGAAAACAGAGCTAATCACCGAACGTCAAGGTGAGCATGGCGGCTATAAGGAAATCATAGCGAGAGTCGAAGGTAAAAACGTTTATGAGAAACTAAAGTTTGAGTCCGGTGCCCATCGTGTTCAGCGAGTTCCTGAAACTGAAACACAGGGCCGTATTCATACTTCTGCCTGTACCGTGGCTGTCATGCCTGAGCTGGATGATGTTGATGAAATCGAGATCAACAAAGGCGATTTGAGAGTCGATACATTTAGGGCCAGCGGCGCGGGTGGTCAGCATGTAAACAAAACAGACTCAGCTATCCGACTCACTCACTTGCCAAGTGGTCTTGTGGTTGAATGCCAAGACGAGCGCTCTCAGCATAAAAACAAAGCCCGAGCGATGTCATTGTTACAGGCTAGACTGTTAGACGTGGCGCAACAAGCCCAGCATCAGGAAACGTCAGATGCCAGGCGAAAACTCGTGGGCAGCGGCGATCGCTCTGAAAAAATCCGAACCTACAACTACCCCCAAGGCAGAGTCACCGATCACCGCATAAAACTAACGCTGTATAACTTGGCTGAGATCATGTCGGGAGATCTGGGTGCAGTGGTTCAGCCGCTAATTAATGAATATCAAGCCGACCAGTTAGCCAGCCTTGCTGGCGAAAACTAACCTTGGCATGCACAGCTAAACAAATGATTTTATCTGGCCAACGACTTGAAAATTCAAGTGACAGTTGGCGTTTGGATACAGAATTATTGCTCGCTTATGTGTTAGGCAAAAGTCGTGAGTATTTGTTTACCTGGCCAGAGTTTGAAATTGAGGAGAGCGCTCAGAAAAGGTTCAATGAGTTGCTGGACAGACGATCAAAAGGCGAACCTGTCGCCTACTTAACCGGTAAAAAGTTCTTTTGGGATTTCGAGCTTAGCGTTAATTCTGATGTTTTGATTCCTAGACCAGAGACAGAGTTTCTGGTGGAAAAGGCAATAGAGCTAGCGCAAGCAATTGAAGTAAGCGGGTTCGCTGAAGTAAATGAAGTAACTGGAGTGGCCAGAAAAAGCGGAGCTAACGCCATTAAGCTGGCAGACCTAGGTACCGGCAGTGGAGCTATCGCAATAGCCTTGGCCAAACAAAGTGCTGTCTGGCAGGTTACCGCGGTAGATAAAAGTAGCGACGCGCTGTCTGTGGCAAAAAATAATGCGAGAGCATTAAACGTGGCCAATATAGAGTTTTTGCAAGGCAGTTGGTGTCAACCTTTAGGCGCGGAAAGCTACCACCTAATAGCTGCTAATCCGCCTTATGTTGAAGCCGGAGATTCTCATTTAACACAGGGAAGTCTGCCTTTCGAACCCCAGATAGCTCTTATTGCTGGCGACAAGGGATTGGCCGATATTCAGCAAATCATCGAAAAAAGCAGGGCTTGTTTACGTGATGGTGGGTGGTTGTTGATAGAGCATGGTTTTGACCAGTCTGGGCGAGTAGCTCAGTTATTGGATAAAGCCGGTTACGTTAAGATTGGCTCGCAAGCAGATCTGGCGGGAATTGAACGGGTTGCGTTTGCCCAATGGGTTAAATAGGGTTCTCCAAACTTATGAAAGACGATCAGTTACTTCGATACAGTCGCCAAATAATGCTCCCGGACATGGATATTGCTGGTCAGCAAAGTCTGATTGATTCATCAGTTCTAATCATAGGATTGGGCGGTTTGGGTTCTCCTGCGGCAATGTACTTAGCCGCTGCCGGTGTAGGTAAACTCATTCTTGCTGACGATGACGTGGTTGAACTCAGTAATTTGCAACGGCAAATCGCTCACAGCCAAGACTCAATTGGGGTATCTAAAGCTGAGTCGGGCAAACAAAGATTGCTGGGAATTAATTCTGATATTGAGGTTGTTACTCTAAATTCGCGACTGGCGGGGGCTGACCTAGATAATGCTGTTGAACAGGCGGATTTGGTAGTTGATGCCTGCGATAATTTTGCAACTCGGTTCGCGATTAACGAAAGCTGCATTAAACACCGAACACCGCTTGTGTCCGGGGCTGCAATTCGCATGGAAGGTCAAGTTATTGTTTTTAACAGCGCGCAGGCGAGCAGCCCCTGCTACCGGTGTCTTTATAAAGACAGCGATGGTGAGGATACAAGTTGTGCGACCAACGGTGTGATGTCACCGGTGGTCGGGATAATAGGGACAGTTCAGGCCATGGAGGCGATAAAGGTCTTAACCGGAATAGGCCAACCACTACTAGGTCGACTTTTACTTCTTGACGCTAAGTCCATGCAGTGGCGAGAAATGAAACTGACTCGCGACCCAGATTGCCCTGCTTGTTCGAATCTTTAAACTGTCCGGACAATAATTGCAGTGTTAACAGCATGAGGCTATGATGCCTGCGGCTGCGTATTGACTCGTGGCACGCAACGAAGTATCTCAGTAATATCCCCCTTGGTTTTTATGGCTGCAACTCAATGGATTCAGAATCACCGGTAGAAGTAACAAACATAGATGCGGTACCAGAGGATATTAAGCCACCAGAGCCTGTTTCCTTCGATAGTTTCTCGCTACAGCCGCCTCTACGTGAGGCTATTCGCAGGCTGGGCTTCGAACATTGCACACCAATTCAAGCGCAAAGCCTCCTCCATACCCTTGCCGGACACGATGTAACGGGGCGGGCACAGACCGGTACTGGCAAAACTGCTGCGTTTCTCATCACCATCATTAATGACCTTTTATCTAACCCCATCGATGATAAATTCCTAGCTGAACCCAGAGCTTTAATTGTTGCGCCAACCCGAGAGCTGGCTATTCAGATAGCGAGTGATGCGCAGCTCTTGACCCACGGTACCGACCTTCATACCGTAACCTTAGTCGGCGGTGAGGATTATCAAAAGCAGAACCGAGCGCTAGATAAAAAGCCTGTGGACATTGTTGTGGCGACCCCTGGTCGGCTCTTGGATTTCGTTCAAAATGATAACCTCCATCTTGGATTAATCGAACTGTTGGTTCTAGACGAAGCGGACAGGATGTTGGATATGGGCTTTATTCCTCAGGTGCGAGCAGTTGTAGCTAGAACGCCAAAGAAGGAATGTCGTCAAACCTTGTTATTCAGTGCAACATTTACCCCAATGATTATGGACTTGGCCGCGCGTTGGGCGATGGATCCCATCATGGTTGAGATTGAGCCTGAGAAAGTAGCGGCTGACGCGGTTAATCAGATCGTTTATTTGGTGACCACAGCGGACAAGTACAACTTGCTCTACAACATTTTGTTAGCACCGGAAGCTGAGAAAGTCATAATCTTCAGCAATCGCCGTGATCAAGTGCGAAGGCTCGCTGATAACCTGCACCGAAACGGAATTGACTGTGGTTTGCTGTCAGGTGAGGTTGCTCAAAACAAACGCATTAGCACCTTAGAAGCGTTCAAATCGGACAAGCTGCGTGTGCTAGTGGCGACTGATGTGGCCGGACGAGGCTTGCACATCAACGATATTACCCACGTTATAAATTATACCTTGCCTGAAGAGGCCGATGACTATGTTCATCGGATCGGAAGAACAGGTAGAGCAGGGGCCATAGGCACATCAATCAGTTTTGCTTGTGAAGAAGACTCGTTTCTTTTGCCTGAGATTGAAGAAAAGCTCGGTACAAAGCTAGATTGCACTCACCCGGACACTAAACTCTTAGAGAAGGCGCCCAGCTTCACTCGCGCTGCAAAATTCAAAGCAAAAGAATCTTCGGGAACCCGGCCTCCAAAAAGGCCTGCTAGATCGCGCTAAAGCGGGCTTTTAATTTTGTTAGCTGTTTATTCCGCCTCGTTCCAGCTGAGGCGGTTAGACTATCTAATTCAATCGTCATATCCTAGGAAGCTAAACGCCAGTCAAGATATTGACCGGCAGTGTTTAGATTAAAAGCTAGATTAAAAAAACTAAAGCAAAGTGGGTTTCTAGTATGCGTCCAGCCATCGTCTCATTCCTGTTTCTATTCTCCAGTTTCCTTGTCTCTTGCTCGCCAGCGCCGGACGCTATTGCAGCTGATGTCCCGAAGCAGCCACCTAATATCGTTATTTTATTTGCGGATGATCTTGGTTATGGTGATCTTGGTAGTTTTGGTCATCCTTACATCCGCACCCCAGAGCTTGATGAATTGGCTAGACTGGGCCAACGTTGGACTGATTTTTATGTTGCCTCTCCAGTCTGTTCGCCAAGTCGTGCGGCACTTTTAACTGGGCGCCTGCCGGTGCGATCAGGTCTTTATGGTGACCTCATCAGAGTTTATTTTCCCGATGAGCCCGGCGGATTCCCGGACTCTGAGGTGTCCATAGCACAAGCCTTAAAAGAGAGTGGCTATGCCACAGGCATTTTTGGTAAATGGCATCTTGGTGATGCTGAGCATGCCTATCCTACTCAGCATGGTTTTGATGAGTGGTTAGGCGTGCCCTACAGTAACGATATGAATTGGGTAGGCGAGCCGCCTTTTGATGAAATGAGGGCCATGGCCGCTCGCGGCGAGGTGGAAGCTAGGGCCGAGATCTATGGGAAAAGGCCTGCACGTTATGCTGAACCTAAGCTCGAGTACTTTAACTCACCTCTGGTGACTAGCTCTGCTATTGCAGGCAGTTCTATTGAGCAGCCCACAGATCAAACGACGTTAACCAAGCGTTACACCGAAGCGGCAATTGATTTTATCGAACGTAATGCACAGGATCCTTTCCTAGTTTATGTGCCTTACACAATGCCCCATACCCCTCTATTTAGAAGCAGTGAATTTGCCGGCACCAGCCTAGGTGGGCGTTACGGAGATGTTGTAGAGGAAATTGATTGGAGTGTCGGACAAATTCGCCGCAGTCTGGAAGAGCAAGGTTTGGCTGAAAACACCCTGATTGTTTTTTCCAGTGACAATGGTCCTTGGCTAACTATGAATGAAGAAGGTGGCCGAGCGGGATTACTGAAGATGGGAAAGGGATCAACTTTTGAAGGAGGCGTGAGAGTCCCCACTATTTTTTATTGGCCAGGCCAAATAGAGCCAGGAATCGTTAGCGAAATTGGTTCGACGTTAGATTTGTTTGCGACGGCGATGGGGCTAGCTGGTAGTGATAATCAATCAGGAGTTGATGGATTTGACCTCAGTTCAGTCTTGCTAGAGGGCAAGGATAGCCCCCGAACTGAAATGCCTTATTATCGCGGTGGCCAACTGTACGCTTATCGGCAGGGGCCTTGGAAGCTTCATTTCATTGTTGAGGGTGCTTACCGGCAGGCTCCGGTTAAGACGGAGCTCGCAGAGCCTGAGCTGTATAACCTGCACAGAGACCCTTCTGAAAGATTTGACGTAGCCAATAGTAACCCTGAGGTAGTTGCCGGTATATTAGCTGCTGTAAAGCGTCACCAAGCTAATCTTGTCATTGCTCCTGCGCTATTCGACGTTAGGCTTGGTTTGCAGCAATAACTGAATTGATTCCTAGCTGAGTTTGCCGCTGGCACCAGCGCCTTTTAGCGCCTCGGCATAGGCGCTGGATTTACGGTGGCGAGAAACTTGATCAAGCAGGGTTGTTCCATCCTCTAGAGCCGCGTTTATGTCATAACCTGCGGCAACAAACAGCACAACAAAGCGGGAGAATAGTTCGTCTGTCATGCCTCGGTATGCTTTAAGTAAGATATTGTAATCGGCGGGCATATTTTCTGGGGGAAGCAGCTCGAAAAAAGTTTCAAGCCTTTCATCGGACCAATCCTCATCTCGAGTCGCTTTTTGAGTCCGCTCGCTGCCCTTCTTCTTGTCTTCTGCCATGTTGATTCCAATCGATTTGCGCGAACTTTCAGTGTGTAGATCAATGTTCGAGATAAGCTACTTCATCTTATCCCGCAGTAGCTGATTTACCTGTCCTGGATTTGCCTTACCTTTCGATAGTTGCATGGCTTGTCCAACCAAAAACCCGATGACCTGTTCTTTGCCGTCTTTAAACTGCTGGACTTGGTCTGGGTTGTTGTTGATCACGTCGTCGACTAGTTTTTCGATCTCCCCGGAATCGGTTACTTGCTTAAGGCCTTTGGACTCGATGATTTCGTCTACGCTTGATGAATCGTCGGCCATCGCTTCGAAGACGGTTTTTGCTATCTTGCCAGAGATCGTCTTGTCTTTAATGCGGGAAATGAGATCGGTGAGTCGCTCAGCTTTGATAGGCGAGTCAGTAATATTCAAGTTATTCTTGTTTAAAAGTGCCTGTAAATCCCCACTTACCCAGTTTGCAGCAACTTTTGCATCACCTGTTTTTGTGGCCACACTTTCAAAGTACTCAGCCATTTCTCGGGTGCTTGTTAGAACCCCCGCGTCGTATTCGCTTAGGCCGAACTGATCGCAAAAACGCGCGCGTTTAGCATCAGGCAATTCGGGCAGGGTAGCGCGAACTTGTTCAATGTAATCGTCATCTATCACGATTGGCAAAAGGTCTGGTTCCGGAAAATAGCGATAGTCATTGGCAACTTCTTTGCTGCGCATTGAGCTAGTTTCATCCCTGTCAGCATCATAGCGGCGAGTTTCTTGGGTTATGCTGCCACCGTCTTCAAGAATATCTTTCTGCCGCTCAACTTCTGAATAGATGGCTTTTTCAACGAACTTAAACGAGTTGATGTTTTTCATCTCGGTGCGAGTTCCAAGGACATCGCTGCCTTTCGGGCGAAGGGATACATTGACGTCACAGCGCATTGAGCCTTGCGCCATGATGGCATCAGAAATGCCCAAATATAAGATAATAGTGTGCAGTTTCTTTAAATAGGCGACCGCTTCTTTAGCGGTATATATCTCAGGTTCGGATACAATTTCAAGTAGCGGTTCGCCGGCGCGATTCAAGTCAATTCCTGACATGCCAGAGAAGTCTTCATGCAATGATTTTCCTGCATTCTCTTCGATATGAGCGCGGGTCACACCAATAGTTCTTTCACTGCCGTCATCAAGGGTGACCGTGAGTGAACCTTTTCCGACCGTAGGAAAGTCCAGCTGAGTTACCTGATAACCTTTCGGTAAGTCGGGATAGAAATAGTTCTTACGATCAAATACCGAACGTTTCCCAATTTCAGCATCAATAGCCAGGCCGAATTTGACAGCCATGCGCAGGGCTTCTTCGTTAAAAACCGGCAGTGTTCCGGGTAGAGCAATATCAAAAATATTTGCCTGAGTGTTCGGTTCGGCACCAAATGCTACCGCGGAGCCAGAGAAGAGTTTTGATTTTGTCGCCAGAGTAACGTGGACTTCTAAGCCTATAACAGTTTCCCATTCCATGGTTTAAATACCTCCTTTTGCGGCTGGTTTCGCTTTGTGCCAGTCAGTGAAGAGTTGAAACTGATGAGCGGCGTTTAATACTTTAGACTCGCCAAAGTCTGGTCCGACTATATGCAATCCAATGGGTAGATCGTTGGAGAACCCGGCAGGAATTGAAATCCCTGGTAGGCCAGCTAAGTTCACTGCAATGGTATAGATGTCTTCAAGATACATTGTCACCGGGTCAGTCTTGGCGCCAATACCAAACGCTGTGTGGGGAGAGGTTGGGCCAGCAATGACATCAACTTCTTTGAAGGCTTCATCGAAATCATTTTTTATAAGGCGTCTGATTTTTTGAGCTTTTCTGTAATAGGCATCATAAAACCCGGCTGATAGGGCGTAGGTGCCAATAAGGATGCGGCGTTTTACTTCATCGCCAAAACCTTCGCTTCTTGAGCGTTTGTACATATCTTCTAAATCCAGCGGATTATCGCAACGGTGGCCATAGCGTACGCCATCGAAACGGCTAAGGTTCGCAGAGGCTTCTGCTGGGGCTACAACATAATAAGCCGGCACTGAGAGGTGGCTGTTAGGCAAATTGATTTCTTTAAGTATGGCGCCAGCGGCTTCATATTCCCGCAGTGCTTCTCGAATAGACTTCTCAACATCCGCTGAAAGACCCTCGGTGAAGTGCTGTTTAGGAATGCCTATGCGCAACCCTTTAACTGAGTCAGACAGCGTGGCGGTATAGTCCTCTACTTCACGATCAGCCGAAGTGGAATCCTTAAGATCTATGCCTGCCATTACATTCATCATTAAAGCGGCATCTTCAGCGCTTTTGCAAATAGGTCCCGCTTGGTCCAAGCTTGACGCAAAAGCTATCATCCCCCAGCGCGAAACCCTGCCATAGCTAGGTTTGAAGCCGGTTACTCCGCAAAAGGCCGCCGGTTGGCGGATAGAACCGCCGGTGTCGGTGCCAGTTGCCATAGCGCATAGGTCAGCGGCAACGGCGGCGGCAGATCCGCCAGAAGAACCTCCTGGCACTTTTTCCAAATCCCAGGGGTTTCGCACGGGACCGAAAAAGCTGGTCTCGTTGGAGGAGCCCATCGCGAACTCATCCATATTGGTTTTCCCTAAAGTTACGACGCCGGCTTGGTTGAATTTATCGACGACGGTGGCGTTGTAAGGGGAAATAAAGTTGTGCAGCATCTTCGAACCACAGGTGGTTTTTATTCCAGTTGTGCAAAAAATATCTTTATGGGCCAGAGGTATGCCTAACAGAGGATTTTGATTTCCCTGAGCTCTGGATTTATCGGCTACCCTGGCTTGTTCAAGGGCAGTGTCATCGCAGACTGTGATAAAAGCATTAAGTGAGTCATTCGCTTTGTGAATTCGGTCCAAATAGGATTGGGTTAATTCAACGCTGGAAATATCGCCGCTTGTCATTGCCGCAGAGAGTTCGGCGACTGTCTTTTCAATCATGTTAAAAATCCATCAGTGCAATTCACTGGTCGTAGTTATAAAAAGCTATGAAAAAGCTATGAAAAAGCTATGAAAATGCTGCAATTGAAGCAGCAAAAACGGGTCTTATCTTGTGAGTAGTGCGACGAGTCTTGCTATTCTATAACCTTTGGCACTAAATAAAGCCCATCCTGGCTTTCTGGCGCCAGATCTTGCAACTGTTCGCGGGTGTTTGTTTCGGTTACTACATCCGCTCGAAATCGCTGCACCATATCTAAAGGGTGCGCCAAAGGCTCAACTGACTCCGTATCCACGGTCTTCATTTGGTCTATCAGGGTGAGTATGTCGGTGATACGAGTAGTCACCTCTTCAGTATCAGCTTCACTGATATGGAGGCGTGCTAAGTGAGCGATTTTTTCTACTTCAGCTTTGTCGAGTGCCATCGATAATCTCCGGAAAACCTGTGTTAAGTCATTGAAAGTTGTTATTGGGAGGTGAATTAAGCCATGCCTCAAAATTTTGAGTACCTGTGCTTGCTCAAAACCCCCGCCGTTGTTAGAGTGCGTCCTACTTGCTGCAAAAGCGAGATTATACTTGTATTTAGGGTTTTAGGTCGAACGCTCCAGGAGATTCCATCAAGGGTTCTCTATTGCATTTGAGCGAATGCTATAGATTAACCTTTTTTTTTCATTCTTTGCGGGCAACTAACTAAAAGCTAAATGATTGCTAAATCATTGAGGCTACTTGCCGTAAAAATAACAGTGCATGCTGAGAATGGAACCTTTAACTAAGGAATAGAAAAATCCATGTTTAAAAAAATTCGGGGAATGTTCTCCAACGATCTCTCCATTGATTTAGGTACGGCGAACACACTCATTTATGTCAGAGACCAAGGCATTGTTCTGAACGAGCCTTCAGTTGTTGCTATTCGTACTCACAATGGCCAAAAAACCGTCACAGCCGTAGGCTCAGACGCCAAGCGGATGCTAGGTCGAACTCCCGGTAACATTACGGCTATTCGACCTTTGAAAGACGGTGTGATTGCAGATTTTCAGGTGACTGAAAAGATGCTCCAGCATTTTATTAACAAAGTACATGAAAACAGCTTTTTTCCTCCGAGCCCGCGGGTTCTGGTCTGCGTGCCGTGTAAATCGACTCAGGTTGAGCGACGAGCAATTCGCGAATCTGTCGCTAGTGCGGGTGCGCGAGATGTCCGTCTGATTGAAGAGCCTATGGCTGCTGCTATTGGTGCGGGCCTTCCTGTTGATCAAGCCAGTGGATCCATGGTTGTTGATATTGGTGGTGGTACGACAGAAATAGCAATTATTTCTCTCAACGGCGTTGTCTACTCAGAATCGGTCAGAGTCGGTGGCGATCGTTTTGATGAGGCTATCACAACTCATGTTCGGCGCAACTACGGAAGCCTCATTGGTGATGCAACCGCAGAGAGAATTAAAAAAGAAATAGGTTGTGCTTATGCCAGTAGCTCTAACGAGGTCAGAGAGATTGATGTTCGTGGGCGAAATCTAGCGGAAGGTGTGCCACGCAGTTTTACGCTCAACAGCGATGAAATTCTTGAATCATTGCAAGAACCTCTTTCGGCAATTGTCCAGGCCGTAAAAAGTGCCCTTGAACAGTCTCCTCCAGAATTGGCTTCTGATATTGCTGAAAGCGGCCTGGTATTGACCGGTGGCGGTGCTTTGTTAAAGGATTTGGATAAATTGCTATCTGAAGAAACCGGTCTGCCGGTGATTGTGGCAGAAGATCCACTTTCTTGCGTTGCTAGAGGTGGAGGCAAGGCGATGGAGCTCATGGACGATCATGACATAGATTTGTTAACACTGGAGGAGTAGGTTCACTCTTGCGTTATCTTCACTAGGGGCTTGACCCAAAGATCAATGTATTTGCTCTCAGTTATAGTAGTGCTCAAACGATAAAGCGTTAGGGCAGGCAGAGACATTGGCCACCTGCGCCGTCTATAATCGGGTGTTCTGCTACGAGGTGATCTGGCAATCGATAAAACCCTATTTACAAAAGGTGTTGCGCTTGAATATCAGGCGCTCGCCTTTCTGCTTCTCTCGGTTTGCGTTATGTTTGCCGACGGCCGGTTCGGCTATCTTGAGAAAGCCCGTTTCGGTATTGCCTATGCAACCACGCCCATTTATTGGGTGGCCGACATTCCTGCTCGAGTCTCATTCTGGTTTGATGACGTATTCGTATCCCACACTGATTTAGTTGAAGAGAACACCAGGCTCCGTGAAGGATTACTTGTGGCTCGGCGCGAATTGCAGCTGCTGGAGTCCTTGGCAAGTGAGAACAGTCGGTTATTGGAGTTACAGGCAGCAGCTGAAGTGATCCAGGGAGATGTTTTGCCTGCTGAAATTATTAACGTCTCCCCAGATCCTTTTTCCAAGCGGGTATTGATCAACAAAGGTGCCAGAGATAAAGTTTTTCAAGGCCAAGCATTGTTAGATGCCAACGGCTTGATGGGTCAGGTTGATGAAGTGCTCCCGTTTACGAGCTGGGTTTTATTAATCACCGATTATCGCCACATCACACCAGTTGAGATCAACCGCAATGGTGAGAGGGCGCTGGCTAGAGGCAGTCGTACAAAGGCAACGGAGCTGGAATTGGAATATGTCACTCAAACACAGGACATGGTCGCTGGGGATATTTTAGTCAGCTCGGGCATGGGGCAGGTTTACCCTAAAAATTATCCTGTTGCTGAAGTGATTAGCGTATTTGCGGATCCCGGCCAAGATTTTGCCACGATTAAGGCCCGGCCTCTTGCCCTGATGGCCAGTACTCGGAATGTTCTGCTAGTTTTTCCTGATCAACCCAGCGCCATTAAAGTTGAGGTTAGCGAAAGCCCCTCTGATGATCAAGGTACTCAAATTGAGCCTGTGCAGGCTGTAAAGCAGGAAAACTTATGAGGCAGCGAGCACATAGGGTCTGGGTAATAGTTCTAAGTTTTTTAGCCGCCTATCTATTAGCAATCGTCCCGTTCCCAGAATGGGCAATGAATTATCGGCCAGAGTGGGTGCCGATGGTTCTCATTTATTGGGTGATGGCATTACCTTACAGGGTGGGCATAGGTTCAGCTTGGGTCGCAGGTATTATGCTAGATATCCTTGAGGGCTCGGTGCTCGGCTTAAACTCGGTGTCGCTGGTTATTATTGCCTATGTCACCTTGAGTTTGCACCAGCGATTAAGAATGTTTTCATCCATACAGCAGAGTGGTTTGGTTTTGGCTCTGGTGGGGCTAAATCTGGTGTTGTGCCACTGGCTACAGATAATGACTACCCAATCAGTTAATGTAAATTTGATGTTTCTTATGTCAGCTCTCACCAGCGCGGCTATTTGGCCTTCTCTATTTTATTTGCTGCGACAAATTCGTCGTCGCTTCGCCGTTCGCTGAATATTAGCGGCGCTGATCATGTATAGCTCACCTCTAGTATTGGCTTCTAACTCTCCAAGGCGCCGTGAACTGTTGCTTAGTTTAGGAGTCGTCTTTCAAATTTGCCCCCAAGACATTGATGAATCTGTTCTTAATGTCGAAAAGCCCTATGACTATGTGCAGCGAGTGGCTCTTGAGAAGGCGCTATCTGCGTTGGCCACCAATCCTGGTGCGCTGGTTTTGGCGGCGGATACGTCCGTTATAGTGGATGATCAAATACTAGGAAAGCCCCAAGACATTGGCGATGCTTTATCTATGCTCAGTCTGCTTTCGAATCGTGAACACTCTGTTCTTACTGCGGTTACGCTTGCCAATTCAGAGAAGCAGAGGTCCATAGTAGTTCGAACAACAGTAAACTTTAGATCTATCTCAGCTGCAGAGGCTCAGCGGTATTGGGCGACGGGCGAGCCTATCGGTAAAGCCGGAGGCTATGCTATACAAGGGTTTGGGGCAGCATTTGTGGAATCTATTGAGGGGAGCTTCAGCAATGTAGTAGGTCTCCCACTATTTGAAACTGCTCAGTATTTGCAAGCCTTCGGCGTTGCCATCTGGCAACAGGAGGTGGTGGATTCGTGAGTGAAGAAATTCTGATTAATGTCACTAATGTTGAGACTCGCATCGCGCTTATTGAAAATGGTTTGCTGCAGGAAATTCACATTGAGAGGCACAATAATCGTGGGCATGTTGGTGATGTGTTCAAGGGTAAAGTGGTTCGTGTAATGCCAGGAATGGAAGCGGCATTCGTGGATATCGGGCTTGATAAAGCCGCTTTTATTCACGTATCCGATATTTGTGCTGTTGACGAGCTAGGCTATGAAGTTCGATTAGAATCACATAAGGCGATTCACGAGCTGGTAAGAGAAGGGCAGCAAATTGTGGTTCAAGTCGCAAAAGATGCGATAAGCACCAAAGGCGCAAGGTTAACCACGCATTTGACTCTTCCTTCGCGGAACTTAGTCTATATTCCTCGTTCCAACCACAGGGGTATATCCCAGCGTTTAGAGAATGAATCCGAGAGGGAGCGTCTACTTGGACAGCTGCAGCAATGTTTGGATGAGGAGGAATGGGCTGGTCGCGGTGGCTTCATAATCCGCACTGCCGCTGAGAACGCAAGCGCCACCGAATTTAAGGAGGATATAAGATTCTTAAAAAGGCTGTGGGAAAAGGTGGCCGAAAGAATTGAGCGCAACGAAGGTGTCAAAACGGTATACCAAGATGTGCCTCTTTATATGCGAACGGTTAGAGATCTAATCACTCCACAAGTAGAGAAAATTCGTATAGACAATCATCATTCTTTTGATGAGATTGGACAGTTTTTGGAAGACTTCATTCCTGACTCTGCAACGGTTATTGAACACTATGCTGGTGCGCGACCCATTTTTGATGTGTACGGAATTGAAGATGAGATTAACAAAGCCTTAGGTCGACAAGTGAAGCTCAAATCAGGTGGTGATTTGGTGATAGACCAAACTGAGGCCATGACTACTGTAGATGTTAATACGGGCGGATATTTGGGTAGTCGCAATCATGCAGAAACTATCCTAAAGACAAATTTGGAAGCGGCGACTGCTACCGCTCGCCAGCTTCGAGTTAGGAATTTAGGCGGCATTATCATCATAGATTTTATCGACATGATAGACCTAGAGCATCAGCGTCAAGTTCATCGCACTTTTGCCAAAGCTCTAGAAAAAGATAGAGCCAAGACCTCGATAACAGAATTTTCCCAACTGGGATTAATAGAAATGACCAGAAAGCGCACTAGAGAAAGTTTGGGGCAGATTTTAAGCACTCCATGCTCTGTCTGTAACGGTCGTGGTAGGCAGAAATCAGCTGAAACAGTTTGCTATGAAATATTCCGTGAAGTGCTGAGGATAGCGAAAGCCTATGATAACAATGTGCTATTGGTGATGGCTTCCCAAATTGTAGTGGATAGGCTTCTTGATGAAGAGTCTAATACTCTCGCTGAGTTAGAGGATTTAGTCGCCAAGACGGTCAAATTTGAAGTTGAACCTATGTATACTCAAGAGCAGTTTGATGTCGTTCTATACTGAAGGCTGAGTGAGTTTTCAGTTGCTATTAGGCAAGCCGTTGCTAATCAAGAATAGCCTGACCCAGTATTGACGGTTTCATGGCCATTTACCCTCACAAGAGATGCTTTTAGCTTTGACCTCTATGCTTGCAAAAATCTTTAAAAGGCTACGCCAGCAAACGATACTCGTTATCGTGGTTGCTGTTGTCTTGCTTGCGGCCTACGTCAGCATTGGCAGGCAGTTCATGCCGGCAGTTTCCCAGTACAGAGGGTTCTTTGAGCAGCAGCTTTCTGCTGTCGCGGGCGTCCCTGTTTCCATTGATAAACTGACGGGAAGTTTTAGCGGGTTTAATCCGGTCCTCCAAATTGACGGGCTTAATCTTAAGGTAAGCGATAGCCAAGAATCAGTTCAACCGACTTCTGGCGCACTGTATTTTAGTTCCGCGACAATAGTACTTGATGTTCCCATGAGCATTTGGCGTCGGCAATGGGTTTTGGAAGACTTTCGAGTCGACAGCTTAGAGATTAATGTTGAGCAAGCTGCCAACGGTAATTGGCAGCTGCAAGGCATGAGCATGGATGGTGCTGAAAGCATAGAGTTGGCAACAGTTTATGACGGATTTTTAAGGATTTCTAGGCTCGATATGGTTGGCCTGAATGTCAATATTGAAACTCAAAATGGCGAAAGGTTTCGGTTTAATAATGGTGCCGCATCAATTCGTAATCAAGATTCCACTCATTACATTCACGCCACTGCCTTCCCCGGCCGCAGCAGAGCGGAAGTAAAAGTATCGCTCGAGGTTGTTGGTGCGATATTGAGCGAAATGTCTGGGCAATTACATATAGATATTCCAGTGGGTAACTATTCAGAATTAGCCGCGGGTAGATATGGAGAACAATTTAATTTAACTGAACTAGTTGGTGGTGCCGAGGTTTGGCTAGACTTGGAAAGAGGTCAGCCCAAAAATTTAATTGTTCAGCCTCAGATTTCCAGATTAGCTTTTAACGGGCCTTATTCTGAAGGTACAGCGCTTCAGCAGTTCAGCGGTATCGTTTCGGTCAACTTTGAAGAGACCGACATCGGTCCTATTTCACAGATGGATTTTTCTGAGATGCATTTGTCTTGGAATGGCCTCAATTGGCTGAACTTTAATAGCTCGTTGACGCTAGATTCCAACCAAGACGTTGTCGCGACGGCAGACCGGGTCGACATAGATCTTCTTGCAGGGTTCGCTTTAGCCAGTGGTTTTTTACCGCCAGATCTCGGTGAGCAATTGACCCGGTATTCACCTAAAGGTTCTCTTGAAAATCTAAGTATTAGATCGTCATTATCTGACGCCAAACTTACCTCCCTCGCTCTTAATTCGAACGTTAGGGCGGTGGCTGCAAGCTCAGTTCGTGGTTCGCCAAATTTGGCGGGTATAGACGGCTATATTGAATTGGAATTTGATAGCTCTACCGGAATGGTGCGCGGTGTAGGCGAGATAGAATCAACGAATTTTAGTATGAACATTCCTAATATGTTCTCCTCTACTTGGGATTATAGCTACGCCAACGGCGCGCTGGATTTCTTGATTGATGTTAGTGACGGACAAGAGATAATAATACGCAGCTCTGTGATCGTCGCCGAGTCTGATGCGGTGGATGCTCACGCACAGTTTGCCAGTCATTTACGTGTTTATCCTGATGGCCGAAGAGAATCAGAATTAGATCTTTATGTTGGTGCCTCGCGATTAGATGGGGCGCAGAAATCCCTGTATCTGCCAGATGGCCCCAACGTTGCCGATAGGCTGCGAAGTAGTATGCAGTGGTTAGATGAAGCGGTATTGGCCGGGGATGTCACAAGTGCGGGTATTATATACAGAGGTTCGACCCTGCCTGGAGACGCTAGTGAACTCAAAACTTTTCAAAGCTATTTTGAATTGGAGCATGGTCAATTGCTTTTTAGTGAAGACTGGCCTCAGGTGAATGACCTATCTGCATTGGTTCTTACTTCTGATAATGATGTCGATGTAGAGATTCGCAGCGGTCGCTCATTGAGTCTTAGCTTAGACGGTGCCAGCGGCACGGTACGGCGTAACTCCGATAACGAAAACTGGGTTAGCATTAGCGGCAACGCCAGCGGTTCAACCAGTAAGGGGTTAGTTTATTTACAGAATGCGGGAGTGGGTGAAAAGCTCAAAGAAGAGTTTTCTAGTTGGCAAGCGGCAGGCGATTTCATCGCAAAAGTCGATGTCAATATCCCGTTAAGCGTACCCGATGCAGCGCCTAAAGTTCGTTTAGAGATGGTGGTTCTAGAAAATCAGCTGATTCTTCCCGAATATTCCCTGACTGTATCTGAGCTATCTGGCCCGGTTATTTTCGATACCGAAACGGGTGTGGAGGAGACTTCTTTAAGCGGCAATGTTTTTGGCCGCGCAGCTGATTTCACTTTATCTTCAGTCAGCAGAGAAGGCGTATTGGAAACTATTCATTTAGATTCTGTCGGTTCGGCGGGGATGTCTGAGCTAATTGAGTGGCCAATGCAAAGCGACTTCATTGCCGATCTTCTGCGTCAGATGAGTGGTGAATTTAGCTACTCTGCCAAATTAGTTATTGATCAATCATCTGCTGGAAACTCACAAACTTCACTGTCCATCGAAACAGATCTGAAAGATGCAAGCTCAAGCTTCCCAGAGCCTTTCGGTAAGGCTATGGGCGAGATTCGGCCATTGGTTTTGGATTTTGGGTTTGGTGAGAACCAATCTGTGAGGGGTCGCTATGGCCAGAACCTGAGTTTTCAGATGGACCTAGAAGGTGGCGCTATCAGTAAAGGAGTTGTCTTTGTAGGTTCAGAGTCTAATGATTTGGAAAGCTCACTAGACAATGAGAGGGCAGGCTTAGTTATTGCTGGCGCGGTATCTACATTCAAGCTTGAGCAGTGGTCCGCTTTTCTAGACCGCCTGGGGGGAAGTGATGGGGCGGTTGACGGCGCATCTAATGGTTTGAGTGACTCCATCGCGTTTGTTGATATCAATGTTAAAGACTTTCAGCTTTATGACCAGATGCTGCCCGATGTCGATATGCGAGTCGAAGTTAATAAAGAAGCTGCAGCCTGGTCAGTAAGGCTGGTGAGTGAAAATATTCTTGGCCAAGTGGATATACCTTTTAGTGACGAGGATTACCTGCTTCTTGATTTAGAATATCTGCGCCTGCTGGACGAAGCAGAACCAGAGCCAGAGCCAGAGCTAGAACCAGAACCAGAGGTATCCGAAATTGATGGGGACACCTTAGATGCCGTCTTAGAGGTGGCGCAGGTTCCATCACAAAATTCAATTGATGCTCTCGTAGATATTGATCCGCGCACGCTGCCAAAAATGAAGTTTACAACCGATGAATTCAGTATAGGAAGTCGTTCCTATGGCAGCTGGAAATTCACTTTAGATGCGAGTGAAAAAGGCGCGGAGCTCACCGATTTAGCTTTTGACTTTCGCGGGCTTCGGCTTGGCATTGACGATGAGAATGAGAATGATGAGTCGACTTCTTTGCAGCCTCATTTTCTATGGCTTTACGATGGGGTGGACCACAGGAGCGAGCTACAAGGTTTGCTTTACGCTGACAATATGGCTGATGTGCTTAAATCCAACGGTCTTGCTGCGGTATTCGAGAGCACAAACGCGCTTTTTACGGCAGATATTCAATGGCCTGGTTCACCCGCTTTTTTTTCGGCATCCGGTCTTAGTGGCGACCTTGGTATTGAAATACGCAACGGCCGCTTTCTGCAGGATGATGATGGTAACGGCGCTTTGAAGCTAATAAGTATTATTAATCTTGACGCCATCATGCGTCGATTACGGTTCAGTGATGACTTGCTGAGACGCGGGCTGGCCTACGATGAAATCTCTGCTAATTTCTTGTTAAAAGACGGGTTGGTAGATATTGAGGATCGCTTGGTAATCTCTGGCCCATCCAGTCTCTATCAGATAACAGGGGGCTTGGATTTGGGGCAAGAAACTATTTCCGGTGAGTTATACGTGACGCTTCCTGTGAGCCGCAACATCCCGTGGATAGGACTGTTAACAGCCAATATTCCATTGGCGGTAGGGGCTTATCTATTCGATCGGGTTTTTGGGGACCAAGTGGACAGTCTTACTAGTGCAGTTTATACCTTGGAGGGTCCGTGGGAGGGTCTGGAGCCAGAGTTTAAACAGGCGTTTGGTGCCCCAGATAGGTCAGATTAAATCAAACCGCTTCGGCTGGAATGTCAGCAGCGAGCTGCTAAATAGCTGGGTAAGCTCCCAAGAAGTGTCAACGGTAGAGTTGCGGTCTTGACAGCTGCTTGGCATAAAAGACCGCCGAGTTGGGTTTTGGTTTAAATTTGCGCTACATCTAAAGTCTAATGAGTCGTCTGCATTTCTACGAATTTGTAGATGCAATCCAATGTCTGTGCCTTTGCACTGTGGTTTGGGATAAGCCCGCAGTGCTAATACTCGGTGTGGCCCTTTGAGCTGACTCGATTGTTTCCTACATGTCCTGAGCAATGCCAAACATCGTCTCATGAGCGTAATAAGACCCTTCAAATGCCTCGTCGTCTGCTGCCGGCGAGCTTGGAATTGTTGTTCCTAAAAAGCCTGAATCATAGGATTCGATTTCAACTCTTTTTCTTAACTCACCGAGAATCAAGACTCCATCTGTGGCCCTTGCTTTTATTGTATATTCATGAAAAAAGGAACAGCGACACTGCTCAGGACTCCAATGAAAGCTAGAGTCGATAGCAATTGTATAAGAGTGAAGCCTTTATCGGGTTTTCGCATGACTGAGTGCTTCATCGGATTAGCGCCGGTACAGGATTTTTGATAACTACTATTCGTGTAAGACCAAGAAATTGTGGCTACTATTGAGGGTTCTAACACTTTTAAGAATCTCGCCAACCTGCCAGAATTTCTGCACATAGTTTTCTAGTAAAATGCGATTTCCGGAGCTAAAGCGCGGGCTTTTTCATCGAGGAGTTGAAATTGTGACGGTGCCAGCGGGTTTTAAAAAGGTGCTGGCCGGGCCATTGGGAGACTTTGCTGCGAGCTCCAGCGATTGAAAACCAGTGCTATATAGTTGCCGCTCGCCAAGGAGGCCAGCACAGTGTTTGGAGAGAGACCCGGGAGTCACTCTCTGATTATTGCCCCTTGGGCGCGGGTGGTGGGCAGCATCAAAACTGGTAAAGGCTATGCTATCGCTGAAATAGAGTTGGGCATATTAGAGAATTTTCGTAAAATGATGCCAATCGCGCCTCAGGCCAAGCTGTAGAGCGTATAAATTTATCTGCCCTCACCTCTTATGGGTTGCCGAAAAAATTCACATGAGCTGAGATTTATTTTAGAATGCGCGGCAAAGTTACCCCGCAAGGATATCGTCATTATTAATAAAAGCGTTATAAGTAACCTGCTAGCCGCATTATTGGTCTTGTTAGGATTAATAATTCCCTCACCATATAAGGCTTATTTTCTCAACGCAGGTCTGTTTGCGCTCTCAGGTGGCGTGACTAACTTGATTGCTATTCATATGCTATTCGAGAGAGTGCCTGGGCTTTATGGTTCGGGAGTTGTTCAGCTGCGGTTTGAAGAATTCAAAGTCGGTATCAGGCGACTCATAATGGGGCAGTTCTTTGAAAAGGCTGATTTGCAGTCTTTCTTTAGCGAGTTAGGAGACGGTTCAGGCAAATTACAGGGCGAAATAGCTCAGGGAATTGACGAATTGGACTTGGATGTAGCATTCGAGTCGTTGCTGGACGTAATTATGACGTCTTCTTTTAGCGGAATGCTGGGAATGCTCGGGGGGCGTGATGCCCTCAATTCGTTAAAGACGCCTTTCATTGGCAAAATGAAGGAGTTTTTTGCTAGCGAATTTGCAAGTTCGGCTATGCAAGAAAAAATAGAGCGTGCGCTTCGCTCAGCGATTGATGAGGAGGCTATTCGTCAAAAGCTGGAGTCCTTGATAGATCAAAGGCTTGATGAAATGACGCCTCATATGGTTAAGGTAATAGTCCAGGAGATGATTCATAAACATTTAGGCTGGCTGGTGGTATGGGGCTGCGCGTTCGGAGGTCTTCTGGGTCTGCTAGTGACCTTGGCTAGCAATATCTAGCTATTAAGTCGGTTATGGGGAGACAGCGCTGATTTGATGCGCTGGGTCAAGTAAGGAAAACGTATTCCACCTTGTGTTCTGGCCTCGGTATAGCGCCACTTGAGATCGTTATATAACGATCCTTTTGATATGAAATGAACGAAAGCCGCAAAATGAACGAGCAGGTGGGATGCGCAAGATGCGTCGGATACGACCGAAAGTGCCGAGCATTTGAAAGGTGCGACGTAAGATCATTCGTTCAAGAAGGTGTTTTAAGTGGGGTTTTGGTTGATGTATTATTACAATAGTATTCTTACAAAGTGGAATTTTTGAATAATAACCCAATTATTATGGTGTTGAAGGTGTAATGCTCCACTTCTTACTATACAATTGTGCCGTCCAAAATTTAGTCACGTTTGATTTTATCTCTGTCAGTTGTATCATTTCTAACTTTTCGAGCTGTCTAGTAAGTTTAGAGTTAAAAGCAAATTTATATTAAACGTTTAGCAATCTACGGTATGAGAAAGTAATATGGCACGTCCAGTTGAATTCGATGAAACTAAAGTACTAACAAATGCAATGGAGCAATTTTGGAAAGAGGGCTACGAAGCCAGCTCAGTTCAAAAGCTTTTAGATTGCACGGGAATAAACAGAGGAACTCTTTACAATTCCTTCGGCGATAAAGACACTTTCTTCAAATCTTGTGTCGATCAGTACAATACGGTGACTGATAAGCATATCGCGGCATCTCTTAAGAATGACAAATTAACCGCTTGGGATGCAATAGCCGCATATTTTACAGAAGCTGTTATTAATGTTCCTAACAAGCACCGCAGTATGGGTTGCTTGTTGGTAAATTCGCTTTGTGAAAGCATTAATTATGATAAAGAGATTAAAAAGGTTGTAAGAAGCTCTTTTGCGACAATTCGCAAAGCCCTCCTTATCCGGCTTAAAGATGCCCACAAAAATGGCAAAATAAAGAAGGGCCTTTCTGCTGAGTTCGCAGCTGACGTCTTACTGAATTCCCTCCACGGTATTCGAGTGAATTCGCGAGATGGCAAAAATGCCAAGCAATTACAGGAACTGATCAACTTCACAGTGTCCTCTTTGAAAAAATAATACTAAAAAACAAACTCTTAGCTGATAATTGGCTGATTTTGTATTCTAGAAGAGGCGCAAGCCTCTTTTTTTTGCCTTGAAAAGCTTATCCCGAGTCAGGACTAGGAGTATTGCTTCTGGAGGGGGGCTTGCTTATACTCAAGGCTATATAGTCGTTGCACAGGGCGCAGTAAAAGCCATACAAAGCTGGTGGGCATTGCGCACATAGCAACGTAGCGATTACGACGTAAACTCAGGCATCGACTTAGTTGAAAAGTACAGTCAAAGCATAGATAAGGCTAAAAAATGAAGAAAATATCTGGAAAGCGTAGCGAAGACGACGCGAAAATTGACTTAACACCGATGCTGGATGTGGTTTTTATATTACTGATCTTTTTTGTAGTAACAGCGACCTTCTTATCAGAGACCACGATTAGCGCGGCGAGTAGTGACAATAACGACCAGCCACCACCACCAGAAGATGATGAAAAGAAAAATATCCTATTCGAGATCGACGCCAATAATGCGATCATTCTCAATGGTAATCCCCGGCCTATTATTGCAACTCAGATTCGGTCTAACATCGATCAGCTGAAAGCAGAGAATCCGGCCGCATCAGTAATCATTCAGCCTAACCCAGCATCGGAAGTGAATGCATTGGTTATGATTATGGATGCTGCAAGACAGGCAGGGATGACTAACATCTCAATTGTCGAACCCTGATTAATTCTCAGATTGAAAAAAACGCACCCTCGAAAGTCGGTGCGTTTTTTATTGGCTGCCAATCGGCTGTCTTAAGCAGAATTTATCTCAAGTCCCCTTAATCGCCCAAACTCCAAACGAAATCATAATGAAGAATCGATGGAATAACGAAAATGCAGCACTGTGTTTAAACCCCGTCGCATTGCGAGCGTATAGCTCCAGGCTTTTAGGGGCGGACCCCAACCTTGTTCTCCATGGTGGTGGCAATACCTCCGTTAAGGGCTCTCTTGAAAATGTTTTTGGCGAAGTCCAGGAAGTTTTATTTGTGAAAGGATCAGGGTGGGACCTTCGCACAATTGAGGAACCGGGCTTTCCGCCGGTGCAGTTGGATTACCTAACTCGACTCGGGCAGCTGGATTCGTTAAGTGATAGCGACATGATGAAGCATCTGCGTTTAGCTTTGCTGGACCCTGCAGCCCCAACTCCATCGGTTGAAGCCATACTTCATGCACTGATTCCGCACACTTTTGTTGATCATACTCATGCTGACGCAGTGGTTGGGATTAGTAATTCGCCTAACGGCGAGGAATTGCTTGCATCAATTTATGGTGATGAAGTCTTGATTTTGCCTTATATAATGCCAGGTTTTGTTTTGGCAAAGCAGGTAGCTGAGGCAACGCAAGGGCTGGATTGGGAAAGGCTTCGGGGTATTGTTCTGCTCAATCATGGCATATTTACCTTTCACGAGGATGCCAAAACCAGCTATGACACCATGATTGAACTGGTCAATAAGGCCGAAGACTATCTTGGGAGTAGGACTACGCCCAGCACAATAGCAAAATCTAACTATGAACCCAGTGCAGATGATGCCATCGCGATTAGTGCGTTGCGCCGTGCTGCAGGTGATTTATTGGGCAAGCCTTGCCTGGTCCACATGGATGCTAGTGCCGAGTCCTCTGGTTTTGCTGGATTAACTAATTCTTCCGATTTGGCTACGCGAGGGCCACTTACGCCGGACCATACAATTCATGGAAAGGCTTTCGCCGCAATTTTTGACGATGATTTGTTGTTGGAACTGCAAAATTTTTCTGATGGTTATAGAACTTATTTTGAAAAATTCTCCCTAGCTAATCACCAATGCCTAGACTTGATGCCACGGTACGGCGTTTGGAAGGGGAAGGGAGTGCTCTACTTTGGAAGTAGCCTAAAACGTGTTCAAATTATAAAAGATATAACCGCTCATACCATTGCTGCGATTCAGCAAGCTGAAGCGCTCGGTGGCTGGCAGACCCTTCCCCAGCAAGACTTATTTGATGTTGAGTATTGGGAGTTAGAACAAGCTAAATTAACATCCTCCAAAGCCACTTTAGCATTTGAGGGCAAAGTGGCGGTAGTCACCGGTGCAGGTTCCGGCATAGGCAAGGCAACTGCGGAAAAGCTAATAAGTGAAGGCTGTGTAGTTCTAGGCTTGGATATTATGGATGGTTTTGCAGATGTCAGTTCTGCCTCTTTCTTGGCAATTCAGTGCGACGTGACGGAGCAAGCATCAGTTGCCAGCGCGCTTTTGCGAGGGGTGATTGAATTTGGCGGGATCGACATGCTGGTGAGCAATGCTGGAGTCTTTCCTTCCAGCTGTTTGTTAGAGGATATGGAGAAAGATAATTGGGATCTATCTATTGCGGTCAACCTAAGCTCTCATATGCAGTTATTGAAGAGTTGCATTCCCTTTTTGAAAGCGGGTTTCGACCCTTCGGTTGTAATCATAGGTTCTAAAAATGTGCCGGCACCAGGTCCTGGGGCGGCGGCCTATTCGGTTGCAAAAGCTGGGCTCACTCAGCTTGCCAGAGTGGCCGCGCTTGAACTGGGTGAGTTCGGGATTAGAGTGAACACTCTGCACCCAAATGGAGTTTATGACACTGCTATTTGGAGCCAGGAAGTGCTTGCTAAGCGCGCTTCACACTATGGGCTTAGCATTGAAGAGTACAAAGCCAACAACGTATTAAAAACACGGATAAGTTCTGCGGATGTTGCCGCAGCAGCAGTTAGGTTTTTAGGAGTCGATTTTTCAAAGACCACCGGTGCGCAGATAGCCGTGGATGGTGGTAACGACCGTGTTATCTAATAATTTGTTAGGGACTTCCACGTGAATGTAGATGGTCAGCATTATCAAAGCATTTGGTATGACGAACTGAGCGACTGTGTCCGCTGCATTGATCAAACCAAACTTCCTCATGAATTTGTTATTTTAGAATTGAATAGTCTCGATTCGACCTGTCATGCAATATTATCGATGCAGGTTAGAGGCGCGCCGCTAATAGGTATTACCGCGGCCTATGGACTGTATCTCGCTTTAAAGTCGGATCCTGCAAGTTACTTAGATGCTCGCGATGCGCTATTAAAGACGCGACCGACAGCGGTGAACCTAAAGTGGGCCTTAGAGCGCATGGACGCTAATTGTCAGGGAGTTGATAGTAAGCGCTTGGCGGGAGTAGCGCTGGCCACCGCTCGCGAACTAGAGCAGCAGGACCGGCAAGTTTGCGAATCTATCGGCGACCATGGTGCTCTCCTGCTAAGGTCTCTTTGGGAATCAAAGGGAAGCCCAGAGCCTTTGAACGTGCTTACCCACTGCAATGCTGGCTGGCTGGCCACGGTTGACTGGGGGACTGCACTTGCTGTGATTTATAAAGCCAATGACTTGGGTGTGCCGTTGCATGTTTGGGTTGATGAAACTCGGCCTAGAAACCAAGGTGCGTCTCTGACTTGTTGGGAATTAGGCAAGCATGGAATTGACCACACCCTAGTTGTTGATAACGTCGGCGGTCATCTTATGCAGCATGGGAAAGTGGATGTTTGTGTTGTGGGGAGTGATCGATGTACAAAAACAGGCGATGTTTGCAACAAAATAGGCACCTACCTCAAGGCCTTGGCTGCCTTTGATAACGACATACCATTTTACGCGGCGCTACCTATTTCGAGTATCGACTTTTTGATGCGAGATGGTATTGCTGAGATCCCTATAGAGGTAAGGTCTGCCGACGAAGTGACTCACCTCAGTGGTCTATCTGATAAAGGATTAGTAGAAACGATCCGGCTCACCCCAGCCAACGTCAACGTCCATAATGTCGGCTTTGATGTAACACCTGCACGCCTGATCACAGGTATCATAACCGAAAGAGGAATGTGTGCTGCAAACGAGGCTGAGCTAGCGGGACTGGAAAGCGAGGCTTAACGCAAGCCGGCTAGCCTGGCGGCCAGCCCAAAGCTCGACCGCCGAGGATATGTAGGTGCAAATGAAATACTGTTTGTCCGCCATTTTTTCCAGTATTAATAACATAGCGGAAGCCGTCTTGGGTTAACCCCAGAGATGCTGCTATTTCATTAGCTTTAAGCAATAACTTCCCCAGTAAGGCAGTGTCTTCGAGGTTTGCCTCATTGATATCGGTAAGGTGTTTTTTGGGAATTATTAGAACATGAGTTGGCGTGGCTGGATTGATATCATAAAAAGCGTAGACGTCATCGTCTGAATATACTTCGTTAGACGGGATATCCCCGGCAATAATTTTGCAGAATAAACAATCGCTGGCCATGAAGCTCTCCTCGTAAGTAGGTGTGCAAGTATGGGTTTAATTTTGGGCGTAAGCGTAATGCCGAGCTGTCACAATGCACCCATAACAGTTTAAGATAGGCGTATTCTAAAGCAGCATCAAGTTTAAAGCAGCATTATGAAAATGATTCTAACGATGTCCAAGTCGTTCTTAACGATTGCGGCTCTTGCCTTCGCTCTCATCGGGCTGAGCCTAGGGCCTATAGCCTATTCTCAGGATGCCATCGCGCGCTATGGCTATGAGATAGTGAATACGTATCCCCACAATATTAATTCGTTTACCCAAGGTTTAATTTACCACGAAGGCTTCCTGTTCGAGGGAACTGGAGAGCGCGGAAAGTCCTCGTTGAGTAAAATCAATATCGAGGATGGCGAGGTCTTGATGTCGACGCCTTTGAGCCGCCGTTATTTTGGAGAAGGCGTGGAAATTGTTGGAGATAAAGTTTTCCAGTTAACTTGGCAAGGTAATATTGTCTTTGTTTATGACAAAAACACGTTGGAGTCTATAGGTAGCCATTACAATGCAACTGAGGGCTGGGGTTTGGCCTACGATGGCGAAGATCTTATTCTCAGTGACGGCACAGCAACACTTCAGTTTATGGATGCTGAAACCTTTGCCCTAAAGCGAAAGGTTGCTGTAACTCTGAATGGTAATCCGATCAATTATCTTAATGAGCTTGAATATATCAGTGGAGAGGTTTGGGCTAACGTCTGGCAAACCGATTTTATTGTCCGAATCGACCCCGCAACTGGCGTGGTCAACTCTTTTGTTGATCTTGCAGGATTGTCAGAAAAGACATCACTCGGCGGTGATGTTAATGGCGCTGTTTTAAACGGTATCGCGTGGGATGCCTCTGGACAAAGACTTTTTGTCACCGGAAAGAACTGGTCAAATTTATTCGAGATCACTTTGGTAAAACCATAGCTCATGTGGTTGCAGCGGCAGATAACGTCAACGGAAAAATCTTGCGGTTTCCATTTGATTACCGATGAAGTACTTTCCAGTTTCTTAGAGTTAAAAAAAATCAAAACGGGCCTAACTCACTTCTTTCTTCAACATCTCTCGGCTTCTCTAAGTCTAAACGAGAATGCCGATGCTTCAGTACGTAGAGATTTTGAGTCTCACTCCAATGTGCTTGTGCCAGAAAGCGCCAGTTATTACGAGCATATTTATAAAGGGGTGGGCGATATACCCGCACATATCAAATCGAGTTTTCTAGGCTCCTCTCTATCTGTGCCTATCCACAACGGAAAGTTAGTGCTTGTTGCATGGCAGGAATCGGTTCTAAGGGAGCATAGAGATGCAGCGGGGCCACGCGATGCAGTGGCTGCCTAGCATGGGGAATGCAATGAATGCCAGATGGTCTAGTCACGCAGCCAAAGCAGGATTGTTTCTTGTACTCTCACTTGCTTTGATTTCCTGTGAGACGGTGGGTTATTACACCCAAGCTGCCCGTGGTCACTTGGCTATAGTCACATCCGGCCAATCTATTGATCAGCTTTTAGCCAATAGAGATTTGGATTCAAGTATGCGGGCGAAGTTGGAGTTGGTAAACCAATTGCGGGAGTTTGCCAACTCCGAGTTACTGCTGCCGGTCGGAAATAACTATGACAGCTATGTTGATGTAGGTCGTGAGCATGTTGTCTGGAATGTATTTGCAGCACCCGAATTCTCCGTGTCCGCAGTCAATTGGTGCTACCCCATCGCGGGCTGCGTTGCCTATCGCGGGTATTTTAGTGAAGCGGGGGCTTTAGATTTTGCCCAGCAAACGGCGCTCGATGGCCTTGATGTCTATACTGGAGGCGTGGATGCTTACTCTACTCTTGGATGGTTTGATGACTCCTTGTTGAGCACTGTAATTGCGCGCAGTGACTATCAGTTAGCCGGTCTAATTTTTCACGAATTAGCTCATCAAGTTGTGTATCGTGCGGGTGACACTACTTTTAATGAAAGCTTTGCGAGCACGGTTGAAAGAGAGGGACTTCGGCGTTGGCTGGCTCTTTATGGTGACCCTGAGTTATTGCTCCGCGTTGATCTAGATAGAGAAAGACAGAATCAGTTCGTTAGTTTAGTAGCTGATTCTCAGGAAAAGTTTTCTGAATTATATGAGTCTGAGTTATCCAAAGGGAAAATGCGGTTAGAAAAATCTATCCTCCAAGAAGGGCTTAGAGAGGACTATGTTTCTTTGAAAATATCATGGGAAGGATATGCCGGCTATGATAGCTGGTTTTCAAAATCTCTTAACAATGCTCAGCTATCTACCGTGAGTGCCTATAATGATCTTGTGCCATTTTTTAATGATGAACTAAATGCAGTTGCTGGCGATCTAGAAAGCTTCTACCGGCGGGTAGAAGCTTTAAGCAAGCTGGATGCGGCTGAGCTTGCCTTGTTGGCGGAATAAAGTGGCGGAATAAGTCGATACCTGCCCAGCTACTGACCTAAGCGCCTTGCTGTAGCCTCTACCAAGTCAGCATA
>CAJWGN010000017.1 GCA_913031035.1 uncultured Gammaproteobacteria bacterium | reverse complement strand
TTTCTATTTCGCGCTGCAAATTCTCGGCAATACGAAGCAGGGTGCGTTCCGAAACGCCTTCGCCACCGATTGCTATTGTGACGACAGGAGCTGAAGCCGCTGATACTTCCTGAAAAATGGGCTCCTCTGTTTCCTGAGGGAACCTAGCTTTTGCTCTGTTAACTGCTTCGCGCACTTCGGAAAGAGCAAACTGCGATTCAAAATCGATATCAAATTGGGTAATTATGGTTGCAGCATTTTCACTAGAAAACGAGCTGATAGATGTAATCCCATCCAAAGTCTTAAGCTCAAGTTCGGCAGGTTTTGACAGCAGTCTCTCGGCATCTTCCGGAGAGATACCGGTATGAATTATGGTAGTCACGATAATGGGTACTTGAACATCTGGATATAGCTCAACCGGTATAGATAGGTATGAGACAAACCCTGTCAGCATTACTGCTACAAATATACTGAGCGTTGTTCTAGCTCTCGATATGGCTGCATCAATATAACTTGTCATTGTGATAATAACTCCTGGTTCGGGGCTTGTGGCTAGTTAGTAGACCACTCAAAATTACTTTCAACTTGCTGCCCTGGAAATACAATTTCCTGACCAACCGTTACTAAATTGACATTTCCGTTGAGACCGGTAACCCAAATACCTGGATTAAGTAGGCCCGTATTATCGCCAACGATGCTGACGTTGCTAAAACTAACATTGCCTCTGTCATCGATCAGCTTGACGCCGATAGCCCCGTTATCATCGAGGTTCAATGCTGAAGCAGGGATCAGGTGAGCTTGAAGATTTTCAGCTTGGACAAAAATTTCAGTAGTGACCCCAGCCCGGAGATTGTGCTCGTTCACATCAATTTCCGCTTCGATGCGATAGCTTCTAGAAATATCATCCGCGTTCCGCGCGATATAGGTAATTTTCCCGCTTATCATCTCGCCTGTTAGAAGTTGGGCATTGACCCGTGAGCCCACTGCGAGCGAGGCTATATCCTGCTCTGGTACAAGTCCGACGAGTAACATAGGGCTATCGTCTAAAACAGTAGCGCAGACAGCGCCAATGTTTAACAGATCGCCCATTTCGACAGCTCTCATTTCCACCACGCCATCAAATGGTGCAACAACCTTCGTATTGCGCAACGCGAGATTAGCGCGAGCGACGCCAGCTTTGGCAGAATCGAGAGCCGCCTTAAATTGAGCAACAGCGACTTCTGACTGAAGGTTTCTGCTTTGTAAGTCCGCCGAAGCGTCGTATTCGAATTGAGCTTGTTCCAAGCGGCTTTGATTTTCTAAGAGATTAGCACCACGATTGTCCTCCGCGATTTCGCAAAGAATGTCGCCTGCTTTGACCCTTGCGCCCCTGGGAATAGGCTCGCCGACTACACGTCCAGCAACCTCGGCACGTACTTCAACCTGACGATAAGCCTGGGTTCGGCCGCGCACAAGAATTTTTTTATTGTAGCTTTGAGGAAAAACACGGATTGCCCTGACGGTACTGATATCGGGACTTTCGCTGGCCGCTTGCCCTTCTGAGATCGCTTGAATGGTGCGTGTTGGCCCGCTCAAATCTGCGTTGCTGCGGTCAGTCTCTCTAGGGACTATCATCCAAAGAATAACCACTGCGAAGATGGCTATTGCTACCAATTGCTGCTTTTTCACTCAAATCTCCTTGTAATACTAATTCTTTAAAAATCACTAGATCTTAGGTGTTTTGATCAAATAAGTGATTACCAATACGATATCTTCCACAAGTCAGATTCTAGAACGTATTGACTATTTTGCTTTAATTATTGAAACGGATTACGTGAATTGCGCCAAAAAACATTATAACGCTTGTAAGGGGCAGTGCTTTATTAAAAGTGTTACGTATTGTAACCATCTGAAGGATGAATGCAATGAATATAACGACTATGTCCAATCGACTCATAGCAGCTAACGGTGATCCTTCTAGGCAGGATTTTTAGTTAAACTGTGGTACTTTTACGGGTCAAATTTATAAGCCATTTTTATTAATTACTGATATACCTAGATGGAGCATAGAGTGAAAAATTTACAGGATAGAGTCGCTATTGTGACAGGTTCCAGCAGCGGTGTAGGTGCCGCAACTGCTGAGCTGCTGGCATCTGAAGGCTGCCGGGTACTCATAAATTACAATTCCAATGAAGCAGGCGCCCAAAAGACCGCCGCCGCTTGCGCAGCTGTGGGAGGCGAGAACATTATTGTCAAAGGTAATGTTGCTGAGGATGCTGATTGTCGTGCAATGGCAGAAGCGGCGTTGAGCCAGTGGGGGCGTATCGATATTCTTGTTAATAACGCGGGAACCACTAAGTTTGTGGAGCACAGTGATCTTGACGGGCTAGATGCTGCCGATTTTCAACGTATCTACGGAGTCAATGTGATTGGTGCCTTTCAAATGATTCGCGCTGTTGCCCCCGCTATGAAAAAGCTCGAAGGCGGTGGCGCGGTGGTCAACGTGGCATCTACCGCGGGTGTGACGGGTATTGGCAGCTCAGTAGCTTATGCAGCGTCCAAAGGCGCTATGGTGACTATGACACTGTCACTGGCTAGAGCCCTAGGTCCCTCAATGCGCATTAATGCTGTTTGCCCCGGCTTTATAGCTGGTGATTGGCTGCTGGAAGGCTTGGGAGAGGAGCAGTATAAAAAAGTCATGGACTTTAATATCAGCAATGCACCCCTTGGTGCTACAGCTACCCCAGAAAGCGTCGCCGACGGTATTCTGAGCTTTATCACAGGTTCACAGATAGTTACGGGGGAGACAATGATGCTAGATGGCGGTCGTCATCTTACGATGGCGCCGTTGACTCGCCGCTAGCTGATTCACAAGTAGCAGCCCCACTCGCCAATGTAATAAACTTTTACTTGGCGACAGGTCGCTTTTGGAGTTTTCGCTGCAGGGTGCGGCGGTGCATTCTTAATTGCCGCGCTGTGGCTGAAATGTTGCCGTCGTTTTCCATCAGAATCTTTTGTATGTGCTCCCATTCCAAACGACGTACTGACATGGGTTCCATGGTGGCGTTCGAATCGTGCGAGGGTGCTTCGCCCGCTGGTTTCTCAACCAACGCTGACACAATTTCATCGGCATTAGCGGGTTTTGCAAGATAGTTATCTGCACCTAATTTAATGGCCTCAACGGCGGTTGCTATGCTTGCGTAGCCGGTGAGGATTAAAATCCTAATGATTGGGTTTTTTTCTTTTAATACCGGGATGAGCTTAAGAGAAGTATGTCCTCCCAAGTTTAAATCTAGAATCGCATAGTCCAAGGCCTCAGTCTCGTTAAGGACTATTGCAGAGTCCGCTTGCGCCGCATAGAAAACCTCATAACCGCGATGAACCAAAGCGCGAGAGATGACGCGAGAAAATACGTCGTCGTCTTCCACTAGCAATATCGTCTTTTGCTTTTTGTTCATGTTGTGGTCACATCAGAGAGCGGCAGCTTAATCAATGTTTTAGCGCCGCCTTGCTTGAGATTGAATAGCTCTATGGTGCCGTTGAGTTTTTGAACTGCAGCATTAGCAAGAAAAATACCAATGCCCATGGTTTCCTTTCGCATGGATATAAATGGCTCTCCTACTTTTTCTAAGACTTCAGATGGGATCCCTGGGCCGTCGTCGCTGATGGCTATTTCGAGCTGGCCGCTTATAGATTCTGGTGTACTAAATTTTACCTGAACCTCTTTATTAGCAGCCTTTATGCTGTTTTCAATTATATTAATAATGGCGTGTTTTAAGCTCAAATCTGATGCGATTTTTGTGTTGGGTGCACAGCTAGTACCAAAATTAATATCTGAGGTAGGGTGGATATTGATGATGTAATCTTTGACCTCATCGGTAAATACCGACAGTAACACCGGAAGATCAGATTCGTTGCTGTCTCTATTATAGTAGCGGGTAAGTTCCCCTAAGGAATTCTTGCAGCGTGTCACTTGCTGTTTTAACAAAGAGATATCTTCTTTTACATCTTCAATGTTCATTTCGCTTAGATCGCTGCGGTCCAGCTCCGTAAGGAGCACGGCCATTGTTGATAATGGAGTGCCCAAAGCGTGTGCGGTGCCTGCGGCTAATGTTCCAATGGCGACCAGCTGCTCGTTCCGTATTTCAAATTCTCGAGCTGTTGCAAGAGTCGCTTCTCTGACTTTAATCGTGCTTGCCATGCGAGTGATAAAAACGCTGATGAGAATCGCGCTTACTACGAAAATCACCCACATTCCAATTAAGTGCAGCTGGAAGCTCATTTCCTGACCCGCTGCGTTCATATCCGGCTGGTGATCATTTTGAAAATCGAGAAAAATGAAAAACGTGTAAATCGCGATACCGCTTATGGCGAAACTATTTACATAAGGTTTTGGGAGCAAAGTGGCGGTAACTGCCAACAGCACTAATAAATAGGAGATAAAAGGGTTACTAGCCCCGCCAGTGTTGAGCAGCAGTACAACCAAGAAAAAGCCATCAAATAGCAGATGTCCAAAAACTTCGGCGTTACTAATCAAGCTGGCGGCCCGCAGTCTCCAAAGGCCAAACATCACTGATGCAAATACAGTCAGCACGATGCCCAAAATAAAAGTCACGGGTCCTTGCAGATTAGTGAGGGTTTGAAATAGTAAGAAACCAATAAGGCCACTGGCGGCCACAAAGGAGCGCAGCAGCAGAAGCCGCTGCAAGCCTTGGCGCATTGAGCTGCGCTCATCAAGGTTGACCAACATGAGGTCTCTGAAGAAGGCCAATATGTCTCGTATCTTTGTCATCTGAATATTCTACCGCAAACCTAGTTGGAGTGATTGATTTTGAATGGTGATGAGTCAATTTGCCGCAGGTAAATTGAGTGGAGTTGAATTGCGGTAGGCGCGAGCCGATGATAATAGCCTTCATGGCCAGCCCTAGCGGGGTTGGGGTGTGCAATTGACTCTATAATAAGGGTTGTTCTTGATGGATGCTCGGGATGAGTTTTCATCTCTTCTTCTCTTTGTTTCTCAATCTATCTAGTACCTTCTCCCTCACTCTTCCATTCTTCTCTTACGTCGCTCATATAAGAGCCTAAACAGAAATGGCGGAGCTAGTTGAGCATTAAAGCGCTAATGATATATCCTGCAGGGGTCGTCGAGCTTGCCGTGAAAAAACAACCAACCGACAGTAATGGGCTAAAGTGTGTGCCATTGTTGAACTGAAAAAGTCCCTGACGTGCAGTGTGAACCTTCTTTATAATGCTAGTATTCTGGCAATAGACTTCAGGAAACATAAAAGGATAGAACGAAGTTATGAGTGACAATAATATTTATGAGCAATCATTAGATAAAAACAACGCAAATTTTGCTGCTTTGACTCCGCTAAGCTTCCTTGAGCGTGCTGCAAGTGTTTATCCCGACAGGCTTTCCTTGATCCACGGAGATACTCAATTTACGTGGGGAGAAACCTACAAGCGCTGCTGTTTGCTCGCCTCAGCCCTGATGAAAGCCGGTATTGGGGAAGGGGATACTGTCTCGTTTATGGGGGCGAACACCCCTGAAACATTCGAAGCTCACTTTGGCGTGCCGATGACCGGTGCAATACTTAATGCGCTTAATGTACGTTTGGATGCCAAGGCAATCGCTTTTATTTTGGCGCATGCTGAAACTAAAGTACTGTTCACGGATCGGGAGTACAGCGACACTGTAAAAGCTGCGTTACCGCTAGTTGGGCATGAAATATTGCTGATCGATATTGACGACCCATATTTTGAGGGTGGTGAATTGTTAGCCGATACAAATTATGAGCAATTCATCAGCAATGGTGATCCGGACTATCGCTGCTTTCAAATCAAAGACGAGTGGCAGGCGATCTCGCTGAACTACACGTCGGGAACAACTGGTGACCCAAAAGGTGTGGTGTTTCACCATCGGGGTGCTTACCTAAACGCTATTTCAAATGCACTGTGCTGGAATATGGTTGCTCATCCCACTTACCTTTGGACATTGCCGATGTTTCATTGCAATGGCTGGTGCTTTCCTTGGGGTTTAGCCGCTATGGTTGGCACAAGCGTATGCCTAAGGCATGTAAGGGACGAGGCTATTTTTGATTCGATTAAAAAGCATCGGGTCACTCATTTTTGTGGGGCGCCGGTTGTATTAAATACCTTGATCAATGCAGCTGACGACCTAAAAGCGGGTATTGAGCACCATGTGTCAGCCATGACTGCAGGGGCAGCGCCGCCGGCAGCAGTAATTGCTGGTATGGAAAAAATGGGCTTTAGTGTTTCCCATGTTTATGGTCTAACTGAAACCTATGGGCCTTGTGTAGTTTGTGCGCCGCAGGATAGTTGGTCAGATCTCAGCATCGATGATCGTTCTGAACTATTGGCTAGGCAGGGAGTGAGAGCACCGCTGCAAGATGAGCTTATGGTAGCGGATCCTGAAACGCTGAAGCCGGTGCCAAAAGATGGCACTACAATGGGAGAGATTTTCATGCGCGGTAATTTGGTAATGAAAGGTTATCTAAAAAACCCAAAGACTACAGAGGCATCTTTTGCGGGTGGTTGGTTTCACTCTGGGGATTTAGCGGTATGGCATGCTGATGGCTATGTTCAGATTAAGGATCGTTCTAAGGACATTATAATTTCTGGTGGAGAGAATATTTCTTCGTTGGAAGTGGAGTCAGTATTGTTCAAACATCCAAAAGTTCTTGAGGCGGCAGTGGTCGCCAGTACAGATGAAAAATGGGGAGAAGTGCCCTGTGCATTTGTTAGTCTCAAAAGCGGTGAAGAACTCGATGCCATTGAGCTAGTGGCTTACTGCAGAGAAGAGCTGGCAGGATTTAAAATACCCAAAAAAGTCGTGTTTGGCCCTATTGATAAAACCTCTACCGGTAAAGTACAAAAATTCCTGCTGCGCGAGCGAGCAGAGCTTGCGGACTACGTAAGCGGCAAGGCGAAGAGTTAACTCATGCATAAATTTATTAACGATAAGGACACATTGACATATGAACCTTAGAAATCAGAGTGCCATACCTACAAGGTCAAGACTATTGGTTATAGCATCGCTATATTTTGCGACTTGCTTAACGGCGATAACTTTAGATGCAGCTGAAATGGAAGATACTATAGTTGTAAGTAGTAGCGCATTTGATCATCACGGGACTGTTCCCGAACATTACAGTGCGTATGGGGACAACGAATCAATTGATCTAGCTTGGTCTAACCTGCCAGAGGGTACAGTCCAATTGGCATTAGTAGCCGATGACCCGGTAGTGCCAATGCCACAACCGTTTGTTCATTGGGTTGCTTACAATATTCCTGCGGATGCCGGTGGTCTGCCAGGCAATTTGACTAAAGATGCGGTAGTGACTGATGTTGATGGGCTAGATGGCATGATAAATGGTCTCAATGGTTTGCGCCGGGCAGGGTATTTTGGTCCCCGTCCACCTGCTGACGGCAAGCTTCACGCTTACCATTTTAGATTGTATGCTTTGGATGCTGCGCTAGCTCTACCAGAGGGCCTAAATAAAGAAGAGATGCTGGAGGCTATAGGCGGTCATGTTCTTGCAACGGGAATGCTTATGGGTCATTACCAAAAAGAAGATTAAGCTGCGCTACGGCTTTACTGCGTTTGCGGTAGCAAAGGTTAGGTGCCAGCTTGTATTTGTTGGCGCTGGCATCTGACCGATAATTTTTTCTCCTTTCTTTGTTCATTTTTACTATCGCTTATTTCATCTCTACTTATGCCTTTTAGTGCCGACGCCTAGTTTGTTAAAAGTGCTCGATGATGTTGCCCACTTGCGCGCCTGAATCTATCCTAAGGTTTACTTCTCTGTAGAGATGGATATCCCCTTTGACAATTGAGTCGGCATCAATAATAAGATTGTTAGGTGTGCGGTTGCTGTTAAATAGCCCGGCAAGCCAGGAAGATTTCGATTTAACAATAATGTCGCCCTCGACGGTGCTACCAGAGCGTACTTCAATATCACCATTAGAGGTTTGAACATCTGATCCTACCACCGTGTTTCGTAGGCGTATCTTGCCACCGACCGTTACCACGTGGTCGCGAATGACTGTGCCTGGATTGGTTTTAATTCCTCCACTCACTGTTCTCAGTGAGCCATTAATAGTCACATTTTCGCCAACATCGATGCCTCCGTTTACGGATTCAGCCGTATCTATTTCAGCGTCATCTTCGATATCAATACCGCCATTTACTGTGCCAATTTCAGACGCGATTGCCCCACGTTGAATTCTGATTCCACCATTGACTGAGGATACATTGCCGACGTGCTTGTTTTCTTCAACACGAATACCGCTATTGATTTTTGAAATGTCTTGAACTTCAGTCTCATCGGCATTTGCGTCCAATAAATAGCTGCTTAGTAAAATTGCTAGTGCTGATGCGACACCAAGCCGAACGGTGTGATTTGTTGTGTGCATGTTGCCCCTCTTTTATCTTTTGTCAGTTTTGGGTTTTAGCCCTAGATAATCTTGCTTCTTATTAGACCGAAGCAATAAGCTTGCCAACTAATATTACCGTTATTTATCAATGGGTTAATTTAATAATGAAGACGATCACTGAAGGCAGGCTAAAGCTTCTCGCCACCCTTGTTGGTGAAAACCACGAAAAAATTGGGTTTTTAGTCTGCAAAAGTTGATGTGACTGATTAGCCATTGAACGTTTAGTTCAGCGGTTTGCATTGCAGCATTAGAAATGAGCGCGGCAGTGGATACAGCAGTTTAAACTCCCGCCGTGTTAAGCTTCTCTAAACTATTTTATCCCTCAAAGGAGCTGAAATGTCGGGAGAAATTAAGGTAGATAAAGAGACGCCTATATTTATGAAACCAGGTCACAGTGCAGGTGACCTAGTCGAATCATCTAAATGGAAGGTATTAACTGAAGAGCGAGGGTTAGTGGAAGTTGATGTGCATCTGCCAGATCACTTACGTAATCCTAGGGATCAACTTTTTGGGGGGTTTACTGGTACCTATGTAGATATGATTTCAATCTATACGGTTCAAACGCTTTTCACGGAGAATTCGGAATTCAAATGGTCTTCGACTGTGAATATGCGGATCGACTACTTTGCGCCGGTTCTAGGTCCGCGTTTTCTCCTCAAAGGTGAGCTGATCAAAGACGGCCGGAGCACCTGCTTAGTTGCGACACATTTTACGGATATGGAGGGAAACAAATTGGTCTATGCAATTACGACTCTTAAGAAAGCGCTATAGTCGATGTGATGAGTTTGGACGGAGAACAAAAATGCAGGCGGTGGGAAAAATTAATCGCAGACACCAGCGACTCTCATGTGGTTGGAGAAGTCCGCGTAGACTTTTTTTTTGCGGACATAAAAAGGCCGGGAAACCCCGGCCTTTATTAACCTGCTTTAAAGGATGCATAAAGGTTACATAGAGTAACCTTGCTCATCATGGTCGGTGATATCCAAACCAATCTGTTCTTCATCTTTAGTGACACGTATGCCGTTAGTCATTAAGCCTACTAACTTAATCAACCAATAGGTAAGCACGGCTGTATAAAGTGCTACTACGACAATCCCGAGAATTTGAACGCCCAGTTGAGACCCCATAGTCATGCCTTGTGCATAGCCATTTCCGCTAAATATTCCCAGGCTATCAGAGACTAAAATAGCTGCGAGAAAGGTGCCAACAATTCCGCCAACTCCATGCACTGGGAAAACATCCAGCGAGTCGTCAACGCGTAACTTTTGCTTTATATAATTAGTGCAGATATAACAAATAATGCCGCCAGTAAGACCAATAATTAGGGCGCCGGCGGGCCCAACTGAGCCAGAGGCTGGAGTAATTGTCGCTAAGCCGGCAACCATGCCGGTGATAGCACCAAGACCACTTGCCTTGCCGTATTTGCGCCATTCGATGATCATCCAAGTAAGCGCGCCTGTGGCCGCTGAGAGGTGAGTGACAAGCATCGCCATTCCTGCAGCGCCGTCAGCTGCAAGTGCGCTACCTGCGTTAAAGCCAAACCAACCAACCCACAACATGCCCGCGCCGGTAAAGCTCATGGTCAGATTGTGAGGCATCATAGGCGTTTTCAAGAAACCATCTCGAGGCCCTAGAACAATTGCGAATACTAACGCGGCGACTCCAGCGGTGATATGGACTACTGTGCCGCCGGCAAAATCTATCAAGCCAAGTTGTCCTAGCCAGCCGCCGCCCCATACCCAATTTGCAACTGGGAAATAAACAATTAAAGTCCACAGCACGCTAAAAATAAGCATTGAAGAAAACTTTATACGTTCGACAAAGGCACCCACGACTAATGCCGGAGTAATAATGGCAAATGTCATTTGAAAAGAGGCGAATACCGTTTCTGGAATATCACCAGTCATGGAATCGACGACTACGCCGTTGAAAAACATTTTACTCAGGCCACCCCAATAAGCGGATTCGGATGGGCCGAACGCAATACTATAGCCAACAACGAGCCACAGCAGTGAAATGACAACCGCCACGGAAAAACATTGCATCAATACAGATAATACGTTCTTAGTTCTTACCAAGCCTGCGTAAAACAGCGAAAGGCCAGGGAGCGTCATGAAAAGAACGAGCGCGGTTGAGGTGAGGATCCAGGCGGTGTTTGCTCCGGATAGCCCATCTTGAGCCGATGCCAGTGAAGGCAGCAGTGCTAAAGCTAAACCCAATAACGTCAATACTTTGGTTTTATTGTTCATCGATTACACTACTCTTCTACAAAGCATCATCGCCGGTTTCGCCGGTGCGGATACGAATGGCCTGCTCTAGGTTGGTGACAAATATTTTACCATCGCCGATTTGGCCGGTGTTCGCAGCGGAACATATAGCTTCGATCACCTGTTCAGCTATGCTATCGGATACCGCGACTTCTAATTTTATCTTAGGTAAAAAGTCGATTACATATTCAGCGCCACGATAGAGTTCTGTGTGTCCTTTTTGACGACCGAATCCTTTGACTTCGGTTAATGTAACTCCATTCACCCCGACCTCTGACAGTGCTTGGCGAACATCATCAGATTTGAAAGGTTTGATAATTGCGCTTATCAATTTCATTGTTCTTCTCCTGCGGTGGATTGGCTAGCAAAAAAGCTGAGCTAGCGGATAATCGCTGTCCCCGTGAATTTTAAGCCACTTGCTGAGGTCAGTTCAAGGCCAGAAAATTTTAGCACGTCATCATTAAAATCGCTATGTAGCTCATCGATTCGGAAGGTCTGTGAGTGTGCTTAGCAGTCGAATAAAAGGGCCGTCATGCTAGGGAGGTAGGGGGTTGATTTTCACACTTTAAGAGGAAGGTTTGTTGGGCCATGACCTGCCTTCATTGATCTGCTTTGCGCTGTGTTGGTCAGAAATAAAGAGGATTGCTTGTGCCGCTATTACCTTTGGCAGTAAAAGTAGAGAAAAAAGAAGAGAGAGCAGAAGAGGTGCTAAGGGAGAGGTTAGGCTGCAGGTTAATGAAGAAACTAAGGGGTAGACTCAGAGATAGACGAGAGGGAAAATGTCAATCTGTTACGTTTTCACCGCGCTTCTTCAGCAGGCTTCCGCGCAGGTGCCACCAACAGTGATTTCGCTTATTTAGATTCGGCCGGTGTGGGATTTATCAGCTCAGGTGGATAGTGGCCTAATCCGCCTAAAGATCGACTTTACTGTTCAGTTGGGGCGATCTCATCTTGCAAAATATATTCCAGAGAGCTTCTTTTTTTACTCCAGTGTGATGCCAATAACGAGCCGCTAATATTATGCCAAACGCTGAAAAGAGCACCAGGCAAGGCGGCCGTGGCAGAGAAATACTGAAGAGCCAACGCTACCCCCAGGCCTGAGTTTTGCATACCAACTTCTATGGCAATGGTTTGGCTTCTTCTTAAGTCAAATCCGAACAACCTACTAATATAAAAGCCGCCCATCAGGCCGCCTACGTTATGTAAAACTACCGCCAACATAGTCACCATTCCGATGTCGGTGAGCCGCTCGGCGTTGAGTGCAACTATGATCGAAATAATCATAAGTATTAAGGCGATGGCAATCGTAGGAAGAAGGAATTCAATAGTCGCTACTTTGGCTGGGGCAAAGTGATTGAGAGCACCTCCTATGATTAGAGGAAGTAGGACTATCTTAAGCATCGTCAGTAACATGCCAAGAACATCAACGCTGACCGACTCAGAGAGATAAAAGGCCGCTAGCGCAGGGGTGAGGATAACGCCAACCAAGGTAGATGCTAAGGTCATGCTTATGGATAGGGCAAGCTCACCTTTGGCCAAATAGCAAATCACATTAGAGGCAGTGCCGCCGGCGCAGCAGCCAACCAAAACCATGCCCACGGTCAACTGGTTTGAGAGCTGGAGCATAGCGGACAAAGTCAGAGCGAGTACCGGCATTAAGACAAACTGCAGTGCCACCCCAACCAGTACTGGTTTGGGTTCTTTAATGATTTGTAGAAAGTCATCTGTTTTAAGATTTAACCCCATTAGAAACATAACTAGCCCTAACAAAGGAATAATGCTGGATTCGAAAGCTGAGAAGAATCCGCTTGAGAAGAATGCTGCGACTGAAAGCAAGGCTGCCATAAGGGGAAAAAGTTGGTTGAATTTAGAAAGCATGTGAGTCCATTGGATGGTTTTTTATCAGCTATAGGGGCGTCTTGGTTTTGATTATATGATGTTTTCGACAGTAAGCGGCTTTCGTTAAGCTTTGATTCAGAAAAACTTGGTTATGGTGTTCTGTCTGAACTGTAACTATTTACGCAGTGCAGCGTCTCTATAGAGATAGGCTGGCAGATCCAGCTTTTTCAGTTTGCTACTTGATAAGGTCAACGAGGGATAAAAGGGATGATTAAAAGCATAATAGCAGTTGCGATGGGTTTAACGCTCACCGGGTGTTTGGTTACGGTCGATTCAAATTCAAGACCAATCCATACTGTTTGGGATGACGGCGATATTACTAGGCTTGAGTTAGGCAGCAGTAACCAAGAATGGGTGCAAAATTCTTTTGGGGAGCCAGTGTCCAAGTTGAACTATGCTGATGGATCTGAAATTTGGAAATATCGAAATCGATCCGAAAAAGATATGGAAGTTGGTCTTTTTCTCGTGTTCTCAGTGGATATTGAATCAGAGCGAGTCGAAACCTTGTCAATCGAGTTTTTGGACGGGTTGGTAAGCAATTACTGGGTTGAGGAAGTTCGTTACTAGCGTAAAAACTTTTTCAAGCCGCAACAGTCGTCACTTAGCTGAGGGCTGTTGCAACTTTCCCAGCCAGGCATCAAAGTTCTCCCAATCCAACTCAAATATGTGTTTTTCGCCAGGCATCAGTGCAGCATCAACGTTGCCGCCAGCGCTATGAAGCACATCCACCATGGTGGGAAGCTGCTTGTTCCATCGGAAGCTGTCATTTTCACCAATTCTAAGGTAAATGGGTAGTCCATCGAGATCTTTGAACTTTGATGGGTTCCAAATACGCCCAGGTGTCGCAATCACTCCCGCATAAAGAGACGGAGACTGGGCCGCTATCGCTAAAGCGGCACTGCCGCCACCAGACACCCCTACTAAGAGTGGCTTGCGAGGATCGAGGTTATGGCTGGTATGGATGAAATCAACGAGCTTGGGTAGGGCAGGCGAGTTCTCAACAAAATACTTTCTTCCTTTCGGAGAAATTGGCACTGCTATAGCCCAGCCTCTACTGACCATTTCCTTGCCGATCCAATATTGAGCTTGAGCCATGTATTCGTCATTTGAGCCTCCCGAGAGCAGTATTGCCAGTCGTGGGGTTTCAAATTCTGCTGCAGGGGCAAAATAATAGAGTTTGATGGCGACGTCATCATTGATGAACACTGTTTCTTCCGCTGCTTGGCTAGTTGCAAACAGAGGCAATAGTAGGAGAAAGAAGAAGATTTTAAGGTTTCGCATTAATCTGGGGCTGCTGGCAAGTTAGTTGATTACTATTAGTGTATCAAAATGACTAAAACACACCTCACCTAATGAGATAAAGTAACGTTTTTTCCAGTTTGATTTTTCAGTTTGATTGTTTTTCGAAAAAATCGAAGTGTTCTGTAACTTTCTTTCACCCCCCCCGTCTTTATATACAATGTTAACGCAATACCAACAAGTCATGAATCAGCACAGGCAAAGGGTTTTCTCTTTTGCCTACTACAGCCTGCGCGTTAAAGCCGATGCGGAGGATGTGACTCAAGAGGTTTTTGTCAAGCTCTGGCAAAACTGGCAGAAGATCGATCACTTGAAAGTCGGGGGCTGGCTTATGCGAGTCGCTCATAATGCAGTCATTGACCACGTCAGGCGTCAAAAGCCTCGCGATGATGGGGTGGACAGCTATGCCGAAGTTGAGCAACAGGCATCGGAAAGTGTAGAGGGGGCTGAACTTGATCAAGAAGTTTGCAGAGTTCAAATAATGAAGGCTATACACGCTTTGGAAGATCCGTTTAAAAGCATCGTCATCATGCGCGACATACAAGGGGCTAGCTATATGGATATTCGAGAGAGTTTGGATATCAGCGAAAGTCAGGTGAAGGTTTATTTGCATCGCGCCAGACGAAAACTGAGAGAAGATACGGCTTTAAGAGATTTATTTAATAGTTCAGTGCCCGGGACAGCAGAGTCCGGTTACGTTCATGGAACAGCCAATTGAGCAAAATTATGCAGACATCTCCTGATTCCCAATGTTATTTCGTTCAACTGCAGATCGATAGCTTTCTCGACGGAGAGCTTGTGGTTGCCCAGTTAGAGGTGTTCATGGGGCATGTTCATTCCTGCGCAGCTTGTGCCAAGGAACTGCATTTTGCTCGTAATTTGCACGATGCGGTGATGGATCTACCAATGATGGATTGCAGTGACCTGGCATTAGAGCCGGCCCATAGAATTTCGCAGCATGAGCGCCAACCAGAACCTTTACCCATGCGGTCGCCGGGGAGTTTTTGGCAGCCAGTTAATGATTGGTTGTCAGCTATGCCATTATCACTGCGATTCGCGGTTCCTGCTTTGGCATTCGCCGTAGTAGTGATGTCAATGAGTGGTCAACTGCTGGAGACCGATGTTGCATTACCGAGTCAGCAAGCCGCGAATACGACTGCCGATAGTTACAGTTCAGAGGAAATCCAAAAAGCTTTACTGGATCTGAATTTAGCAATTGAGTATTTAAATGACGTCAGCAAGCGCACTGAGGTCATGATTGGTGAGCGCTTTGTGGTTACACCTTTGCAAGAATCACTTAATGCATCGTTTGATCGCCCGCGCTTAAACCGACGTATTGGGAGTCGGGTATTGCGAAACGATCCGATTTAGATCGGATTTAAATTATTTTGCCGATTTAATCGGTTCCGCCAGAAAACGAGGTATCAATATGAAAATTATTAAAAGAGTACTAGTGCCATTAATCATCTGCGCTTTTGCTCCCTTCGCAGTTGCGGCAGATAGGTCTGTTGACAACCACCCCGGATTCGTAGATTTCTCCACGCTGACGTCCATAGCAAACGTTGAGCCTAAGGTTGAAGTGAGCCTTAAAGCGCCGTTGTTGAATATGATGACAAATTTAATACGGACTGAGGATGAGCAGGCAGCAGAGTTCATTTCCAAATTGCTGCGGGTTACGGTCAATGTTTTCGAAAGTGATGCGATTAATATAGATGAAATATCTGCATCAATGAATCAGACAGCAAAGGAGTTGGATGCGAAAGGCTGGGAGCGTGTGGTTCGAGTGCGTGAAGATGACAGCCACGTTGATATTTACTTCCGACTTTCGGAAAACGCTGAGCGGATTCACGGAGTCGCGATAATGGTGGCTGAGCCTAGAGAGATTGTTTTAGTGAATATAGTGGGTGATATCAGCACTGATGATATTAGCGCTCTTGGCCGCCGTTTTGACATAGTTGAGCTTACCGACATAGAAATAGAAATAGATTAAGTTAATCGGCGGGCGCCAGTTTATGAAAAGGTTAGGGATAGCGTTATTCATGGTTATGTCGACAGGCTGCATGTCCTTCTCTGACCGGCCACTGCGCCTCATAAGAAACGCCATACTTGAACAAAACCCTGGCATTACTTTGGAAAAGGAAGTCGCCGTTAATGTTGGGTGGGGGGGTAATGTTCAACGTTCTAGATGTACTGAGTTTGGGTGGTCAAGGTTTATCTGAAATCGATAGAGTTCACATGGCCGCTTATAAAGTGCACGGGCTAGAAACAGATAGGAATTTTTCCCGCCAAACCTTCCAAGACAGTTTGCTAGAAAAAGATGCCAGCCTTTGATGGGAGCAAATAGTTCGAGTCAGGGATGATGGCCAAAACGTATGGGTGTTTGCGGGCTTGGATTTGGCAAGGAATAGCTTGGAGGCTATATCTGTGTTTGTCATGGAGCATGACGAATTAGTGTTGATAAGCATCGGCGGCGACATCGATAAGATGATGAACTACGCTTTGGAATCAGCCCATGGGCGTCGCGATGACAGCCGCGCGGGTTGAGTTTGTTTGGGTTTATGGAAGATTTAGCGGCTTCTAAGGCCTCTTAAATGATAGCCCCCTCGCTAGCGGCGACTGCAGAGCAATGGCTATCAACACGCTAACAAAGAACTACCAAAGGCCTCCTGATAAGCTATTCGAGACCTACTATTTCCATTCTTTCACTGCTCGCAACGGCAACGGATAGTCCTCCAATAGTGATAAAAGATTTTTCACGTAGCTGGTATTTGTAGACGTCGTAGCTGACCGGTTCGATCTGACTATCTCGATATAGGTTAATGGTGAGGACGCTGTGATCGTCTTGCCATTGGAAATAGTACATTGCGCCACCGATGCCGGCGGTTAACAGCAAAAATAGGTAGGCTCCGAGCTGCATATCCTTAGACAACTGGCCTTTTTCAGGGCCTTTGGAAATAGCCCCGTTTGGTTTCGGTGTCTGGGAAGTCTTAGCCCGCTGATTGTTCTTACCCTGATTGGAGCTTCTCTGCCGCAGAACTATAACAGCGACAGCAATGACAAAAACAGTGATGATAAATTTACTAAACATAGCTGTATAGCGGCACCGCTGGAACTTACTTGGGCCTTAAGCCGACAGATTGTTGGAGTTTTAGGTGCTCAATTGAGATTTTGGCTTCTTTGAGAAATAAGTTCTTTGAGAAGTCCAGCTGGGAAAATGTGCTATTGTGCGAGGCATAAAAAGAATAGCTTAGCCGTAACAAAACGGTCATGGCTACGGTCATATAGCCATGAGTAGGAACTATAGCCAATTGAGTAATACTCCAGCTGAATCTTCCCTGTCTTTAAAGGCAGCAAGCGCGCCTCCGTACGTACCTCCAGGAATGCCCCCCCTCGACCTGAGTGGGAGGTCCACATCTTTTTTTGAGTTCTGGCCTATCTGGCTGGTTTATCTTCCTGTGGTAGTGCAATGGATTCTTCTTTCTGTTCGTTACAGGAGCTTGAGTTTGCCATTGCTGGCTAATCCCGCAATCCCGTTATCGGGCATGGTTGGGGTCGCTAAATCTGCTGTTTTTGATGTCGCGGGAGAAACGGCGCGGCAGTGGATTCTACCTTGGATGCTCTATGAGGTCAGTGCTGAAGATGCAACTGTTCAAACTAAAGCGGTGCTTCAGCTTTTAGATCAGCAAGGTTTTACGCTTCCAATTGTGGGCAAGCCCAATGTTGGTTGTCGAGGAGCTGGGGTAAAGCTCCTCGAGGACAGTAAAGCCGTGTTGAATTACATTAGTGAGTTTCCTTGTTTGGGTGTGGTCCAGTTCCAGCAGCTCAGTCAATGGGAAGCAGAGGCCGGTGTTTTTTATGTCAAACACCCAGACGCAGAAGCCGGCATAGTCACCTCGCTTACATTAAAGTACACACCCTATGTCGTCGGCAATGGCCGCGAGACACTGGCTCAGCTGGTGGCGTCTGATCCTAGAGCCGGCGAGTTGCTGCATCTTTACAAGGAGAGGCATGCACAGGTTTGGGATAGTGTCTTAGCAGATGGAGAACCTTATCGACTGGTGTTTTCTGCCAGCCATTGTCGCGGTGCTGTGTTTCGCGACGCGCAAGAGCTAATTAACACTAAATTGTCACAGTCCTTGGATAGAATTTTCGCTGATATTCCAGGTTTTCATTACGGACGGCTTGACCTTAAATTTAAAGATCCCGTTAGCCTAAGTGCAGGAACAGACTTTGAGATTATCGAGATTAATGGGGCTAGTTCAGAATCGATTAATATCTGGGATAGGGATGCAAGTTTAGGCAGTGCGCTCAAAACACTATTGCAGCAATACAGTACGCTGTTTACACTTGGCGAAAAAAACCGGCGACTAGGTCATAAGCCACCCGGAATACTGGCGCTATTAAAAGCATGGCGCTATGAAAATAAACTAGTAAAACAATATCCCAAAAATGACTAATCCTTGTTGGCTGCCCATAAAGCCTAGATTTTTAGCCAGTGTTTTAGAGAAGGCGCTAGGCTTAGCTAGACTCGCTTATATCTATGAAGAGCGTCCACCCAATTGCTCTGCCCATGAATTTCTGGACCATTCGCTGAACGCGCTTGGGATTACTCTGCAGATTGAAAATGGGGAACAATTATTAGAAATCCCCAAAACTGGGCCGGTTCTTATTGTTGCGAATCACCCCTTGGGGGGCTTGGAAGGTGTCGCGATAGCTAAAGTCATAGCTCAGTACCGTCCAGATTTGCGCGTTCTCACTAATCAGCTTTTACGTCGCATCCCAGAATTGTTAGAGATGTTCATTGGCGTTGATGTTCTGTCGTCCACGGGCGCGTCTGGCAATGTGGGCGGTATCAAACAGGTTCATCAGCATTTAAAAAGTGACGGTGCCATGTTGATTTTTCCGGCTGGGATGGTCTCCGCTTATGAGCATAAGCATAGGCGCGTTCAAGACAGGCCGTGGTCTCGCTTGGTGGGCCAGTTAATTAAGCGCCATGAATGCCCCTGTGTTCCCGTATATGTTGGGGGCAGAAACAGTAATTATTTTTACACAGCGGGCCGAATACATCCGCGCCTGCGCACGATGCTGCTGCCAAGGCAGCTGGCGAACAAACAGAATTACAAATTACCATTGTCGATCGGGCGACCAATCCCCGCTACCGAGCTTCGATTATTGAAAAGCCCGAAAGCCGTTACTGAATACATACGGGTTAGCACTGATGCGTTGGCTCAGGAGCCAGTCAAAATGAAGGCCGCATCGCCTCAGGGGATTGATCACATTGACAGCGATTATAGTTTGATTGCGGTGCATGAGACTTTGGCCTCATTGGAGCAATACCGGCTTATCGAGCATGAAGAGTTTGATGTTTATTGTGCGCCTTACGACAAGCTTGGCAACATGATGGACCAAATCGCAATAGCGCGGGAATTTTCATTTAGGGCGGTGGGAGAAGGCACCGGTCTGTCGAAAGACTCTGATGAGTTTGACCCTCACTACCTGCATCTTTTCCTTTGGGACAAAGGTGAGAGTCGTATAGCAGGGGCCTATCGCGTTGGGCTGGTAGATGAAATAGTAGCCGCCCACGGTGTAAAGGGACTTTACAGCCGCTCGTTGTATGAGTACGACGAAAGCTTTATCACTAAGCTTGGCTCGGCTATTGAAATGGGCCGTTCGTTTATCCACCCGGACTATCAGCGCCGACCGGTATCCCTTAATCTTTTATGGCGAGGCATTGGTGCCATATTGGTTCAGCGCCCCAAGTATCACACGCTGTTTGGCTCCGTTAGCATTTCCCGAGAATACAGTGATTTAGCGCGCTCACTTATTTCTGACACTCTATTAACGAATTTTCAGGCGAAAGATTTTGCCTCTTTAGTCAAGCCTATTACGCCATTAGAAGTACGTAACAGAGTTTGGACTCTTGAAATGCTCTCTGAGCTGGCCAATGTGAAAATGCTGGGCAAGCTGATTGGGCGCTGCGATCCTGGCAAAGCTGTTCCTGTTTTGCTCAGGCACTACTTGTCATTAAATGGCAAAATGGTCTGCTTTAATGTTCATTCCGGGTTCAATGATTCCCTCGAAGGCCTCATTATAGTCGACGCGCGGCAAACCAGTCGTAAGACCCTCACGCGGTTTTTAGGTGCCAAGGGCTATGATTACTTTATGTCTTTTCACACATTGCAAGACTCTGCCTGATTCACAGGCGCGCCAGATTGCGTATAATGGTGGAATGAAAAAACTAACTGCTTACACTCAGCTATTACTTGCCCTGTCATGCGCAATAATTGGGCTCGTGACACTAATCAACCTTGTACTCATTAGCCAGCGACCGGAAACAATCTCTGTTGTTAACGCTATTATTGGCCAAGGGGTCCTGATTATTGCCTTTTTTGCCCTTGCGCGAGTATTGTTTGGAAAGGCGATGGCGAAAATTAAAGAGGCACCAACGCCTTCTCAAGGCTCAAATTCCTCAGATCAAGCTAGTTAAGCTGAGCTTCGGGGCGCCGTGTTTTTATTTCCCGGGGAACCGAGCCCAATCCAACGCTAATCCTCCAAAGTTTGCTGAGAAAAGAGTATAATCTCGCGCTTTTATGATTCGGTCCCAGAAACCCCATGATCATTTTTGACGACACTGACCGGTTTTCCCAGTTTCAGCAAAGCTGCGTAGCAACTATTGGTAAGTTCGACGGTGTGCACCTAGGGCACCAGTTGATTCTTGATCAATTGAAGCAAAAAGCAGAGCAGTTCAATTTGCCTTCGCTGGTTATTCTTTTGGAACCTCATCCGGAAGAATATTTTGCGGGTGTTGGCGGTCGCGCTCCTGCTCGGCTTACCTCACTTAAAGAAAAATTCGAACTTTTGGAAAGCTTCGGAATAGATTACGTGTTTCAGCTTAAGTTTGATGAAAAGCTGTCCAAATTAACAGCAGAAGAATATATCCAAGATATCCTTATTGATGGCCTAGGCGTTGTTAGTTTCATTGTTGGAAATGATTGGCGTTTTGGGCACAAGCGTAAAGGGGATTTTGCGATGCTTCAGGCCTGGGGCGCGAAGCATAACTTTGAAGTATTAGAAACCGCTGCTTATGAGCGTAATGGGCTAAGGATAAGCAGTACATTTATACGAGAGCAGCTAGCCACAGGCGATTTCTTTTTAGTAGAGCAGCTGTTGGGTCGCCCGTATTCCATAAAGGGCGAAGTAGTGAAAGGCCAGCAATTGGGTTCAACTATTGGTTTCCCTACCTGCAATGTTAACCCCCAACGGCAAACTTTGCCGCTGCAGGGTGTGTTTGCGTGCGAGGTTAGATTGGTGGACGTGTTTTTACCCGCAGTCGTAAACATTGGATACCGGCCTACCGTAACTGACAGTGTTGAAGCTGTTTTGGAAGCCCACATACTAGATTTCGATCAGGAAATTTATGGCCGCACGATTGAAATAATTTTTAAGGAAAAGGTTCGCGACGAAATTAAATTTGATGGCCTCGAGTCATTGAAAAAACAGATAGCAATCGATGTCGCTCAGGTACGTGACTTATTGGATAAAAAGCAAAAAATCGCAGAAGTATAAAACCTATGACTGATTATAAAGACACTCTAAACCTGCCACTGACAGATTTCCCTATGAAAGCTAATTTGGCTCAAAGAGAGCCTGCTATTCTGGAGAAATGGAATAAGTTAGATCTCTACAAAAAAATTAGTGAGAAAAATGCAGGCAAGCCAAAATTCATTCTGCACGATGGTCCTCCCTACGCTAATGGGGATCTTCATTTAGGCCACGCCATTAATAAAACGCTTAAAGATATCGTCGTTAAATCTCGTCAGTTGAGCGGCTTCGATGCGCCTTACATCCCTGGTTGGGATTGCCATGGCTTGCCTATCGAGCACAATGTAGAAAAGAAAAAAGGCAAAGCGGGTCAGAAAATATCCTTCGCAGATTTTCGAAAAGCTTGTCGCGAATATGCAGCTAAGCAGGTTGAGATTCAGAAGGCTGGGTTTATCAGGCTAGGCGTGTTGGGTGATTGGGATAACCCTTACCTGACAATGGATTTCGACACGGAAGCGGATATAGTTCGCTCAATTGGTAAAATTGCCGCTAATGGTCACCTTGTTAAAGGATATAAACCGGTCTATTGGAGCGTAGTAGGGGCGTCAGCACTGGCCGAGGCTGAAGTTGAGTACCAAGATAAGCAATCCTTCGCGATTGATGTGCGTTTTCCTGTCGTGAATCGAGATGAGTTTCTGGCGACATTTGAAGGAGAAGGCCTAAGCTCGTTCAGTGAGCCGCTATCAGTCGTTATTTGGACGACCACTCCATGGACGTTGCCCTCTAATCAAGCGGTTAGTTTAAACGTGGAGTTTGAGTATGCTTTGGTGCAATGCGATATAGGTCAAGGCACAGAAATTCTAGTGGTGGCAAACGAAATGGTCGAAGGGATCATGTCTCGCTATGGCTGCATCGATTTTAAAGTTCTCGGCAAGGCCACGGGCGAGAGCTTAGAGAACATGCCCCTGCAGCATCCCTTTCTTGAACGTCATGTGCCACTGATTCTCGGGAGTCATGTGACAACCGATGCGGGAACTGGCGCAGTTCACACCGCTCCAGATCACGGCGTGGACGATTTTAATGTTGGCCGCGAATATGGCTTAGGCACTTTAAATCTTGTTGATGAAAACGGAATCTTTACTTCCGCGGCCGGAAAATTTGCCGGCGCGCATGTCTATAAAGTTGACGAGCAAGTTCTTGAAACTCTAAAACAAGAAAATGCGCTGGTCGCCCACGAAATAATAACGCACAGCTACGCCCATTGCTGGCGCACGAAAACGCCACTGATTTATCGAGCTACTCCCCAGTGGTTTATTAGTATGACAAAGAAGAACTTACTCGGTTCTGCGCTAGACGCTGTAAAGGATGTGAAATGGATCCCTGAATGGGGCCAAGCCAGAATAGAACTAATGCTTAAAGGTAGTCCTGATTGGTGCGTGTCCAGACAACGAACCTGGGGTGTACCAATCACGCTTTTTGTTAACAAAGAGACTCAGGAGCTTCATCCAGAGACGGAAAGACTTGTGGAAGAAGTTGCTCTGATGATCGAAGAGAAGGGCATCGAGGCGTGGTTTGAATTGGAGCCAGCCCAGCTATTAGGAGAGCAGGCATCTGAGTATGAAAAAGTAACCGACACCTTAGACGTGTGGTTTGACTCTGGGGTGACGCATCAATCGGTCCTGCGAAAAAGAGGAGTGTTACAGTACCCTGCAGATCTTTATTTGGAAGGATCGGATCAGCATCGTGGATGGTTTCAGTCATCTCTCAAAACGGCCGTCGCAATGAATGGAACCGCCCCGTATAAAGAAGTGTTAACACACGGGTTTTTCGTTGATTCCGAGGGCAAAAAGATGTCTAAGTCGGTGGGTAACACGGTGGCGCCCAGTCAGATTTATAAGCAATACGGAGCTGATATACTAAGATTATGGGTTGCCGCTACCGACTACCGTGGCGAGATGACGGTCTCGGATGAGATTTTTAAACGGGTTGCAGATTCTTATCGCCGGATTCGAAATACTGCCAGATTCATGCTGTCTAATTTGAACGGCTTTGATCCTCTGACTGATCAACTTGAACCTGAAAAGATGATGGAATTGGATTATTGGATCGTGCGTAAAAGTCAGCTGCTACAGCAAGAAATCATAGAACATTACCATGCCTACGAATTTCTCAATGTGTACCAAAAAATACATAATTTTTGTGTTATTGAATTAGGTGGATTTTATTTGGATGTCATAAAAGACCGCCAATACACCACTGCATCGGATAGTTTGGCGCGACGGTCTACTCAGACCGCTATGTTTCAGATTTTAGAGACATTGAGCAGGCTTATTGCGCCGGTGTTAAGTTTTACCGCTGATGAGCTGTGGCAGCATATTCCGGGCAAGCGAGTTGAGTCGGTATTCTTGTCAAATTTCAGTGAGACCACTGGATTATTGGCAGAGCATGAAAATTTTAGCGATGCCTTCTGGGATCAAATTTTGCAAATCAAAACAGCGGTGAACAGAGCGTTGGAAGCTAAACGAGCTGATAAAAGTATCGGTTCAAGTTTAAGCGCCGAAGTTGATTTGTATTGCGCTCCGGAACTAGTTGAATCCCTTGCGCGGTTAGAGTCAGAGCTAAGGTTTGTATTAATTGTTTCTCGAGCAACTGTTAAGCCTTTGACCGGTGCGCCCGCTGGTGCAACAGATACCGAGCTTTCAGGATTGAAATTGGAGATCATCGCTTCTGCTCATGAGAAGTGTGAGCGTTGCTGGCATTTTACTAGCGATATTGGGGTTAGTGAGAACCATCCTACCCTTTGTCAGCGTTGTGTAGATAATATTGATGGAACAGGTGAAACACGGCACTTCGCTTAAACTATTTAAGGCGTAGTAAGTGCGAACATAGAAGATAAGGTCTAAAAATGACGCAAGCAGAAATCGAAAACACTATTGAAGAGGGCTCGCTGGTAAGTTTGCACTTTTCTTTAAAGCTTGTATCCGGGGAAACAATCGACAGTAATTACGAAGGACCTGCAGCCAGCTTTCGCTTAGGCGACGGCAGCATGCTGGCGGGGTTCGAAGATGCTTTGATTGGACTTAAGCCCGGTAGTGAGCTTGCTGTGACTTTAGCTCCAGCAGAGGCTTTCGGGGAGAAAAACCCCAAAAATAAACAATCATTTCCTATAGCAAAATTTCAGCACTTATTTGAAGATGACCTTGTTCCAACGGAAGTCGGTAGTGTTGTTTCATTTAAAGATCCTGGCGGATTTGATTTGCCAGGGGTTGTAGCCGGGATAAATAAAGATACTATTACTATAGATTTTAATCACCCGCTTGCCGGCAAGCCTATTGTATTTAAAGCGAGTATCCTAGCGGTCATGCCTGCGAACGTCGAAACCCTTCAGGTAAGACTTTAGGTCATTATTCAGGTCACCGTTTAGCTCACTACTTGGGTCAATATGTCAGACACTTCCAAACAAGAAGCTTCCATAGAAGTGAAAACCATTCGGCTAGCTAACCCGCGAGGGTTTTGTGCTGGAGTTGATAGAGCGATTGATATCGTCAATCGGGCGCTAGATATTTTTGGCGAACCAATCTACGTTCGTCATGAGGTTGTACACAACAAATTCGTCGTTGAGACGCTTCGTTCTCGTGGCGCGGTGTTTGTGGAAGAGCTAAGCGACATTCCTTTAATCGACCGTACCGGCAGAAAATCAGTTGTCGTGTTTAGTGCTCATGGTGTCGCTCAATCAGTTAAAGATGATGCTCGCGTAAAGGGGTTTCAAGTGTTTGATGCCACTTGCCCCTTGGTTACAAAAGTTCATCTGGAAGTAATTAAGTTTGGTCAAGGAGGACGAGAATGCATCCTGATAGGCCATCAGAATCATCCTGAAGTAGACGGCACCATGGGGCAGTATGATGATTCTTTAGGTGGGAAGATATACCTGGTTGAATCGGTGGAAGACGTGTTAAATCTGACTGTAGATTATCCAGAAAAGCTTTCTTATGTCACGCAAACTACGCTGTCGATGGATGACACATCGAAAGTGATTGATGCTTTAAGGGAAAGATTTCCTGGCCTTGAAGGTCCCCGTAAAAAAGATATTTGCTACGCTACCCAAAATCGACAGGACGCTGTTAAGCAGTTGGCTCTGGAATGCGATTTACTTCTTGTGGTGGGTTCGCCTAACAGTTCAAATTCAAACAGACTCAAAGAGCTTGCAGAAAGGCTAGGCTGTGAGTCTTACTTAATCGACAGTGTTCAAGATATCGACGAGCAATGGCTGGCAGGAAAGCATCGCTTCGGTGTTACTGCTGGAGCATCTGCCCCTGAAATACTTGTTCAACAGGTAATCGCTAAACTAGAGGATTTGGCTGGTGTTGATGCGGCTGAATTAGGTGGTGTAAAGGAAGATATTGTCTTCAGTATGCCTAAAGAGCTGCGCTAGGTTAAGTTTCCCCTCACTAGCGCAGTTGGTTTTAGAGTTCGTCTAACTCCTCTAGCTTACCCTTCAGTGCTTCTAAGGTGCTGGTCATCTGTTCGGCTTTCCCGCGCTCTTTAGCAACAACCGCATCAGGTGCGTTGTCTACAAACTTAGCGTTGTTGAGTTTGCCGCTCACAGATTTAAGCCCGGTTGTTAGCTTTTCGATTTCTTTGCTTAACCGTGCTCGCTCAGCATCCACATCAATAAGGCCAGCTAGCGGTACTAATATCTCTAAATCTTTATAAATTCCGGTCGCTGCTTTCGGAGCGTCGGCTTTATCGTCAAGCCAGTGAATGCTTTCGAGCTTGGCTAGCTTTTCGAGATAAGGGCGGTAACTTTCCAGTCTCAGTTGGTCAGCTTCAGATTGGCTTGTTAAAAAGACGTTAATATTCTTCGCCGGTGAGATATCCATTTCGCCTCGAATATTTCTGATGGCGATGATCACACCTTTTATCCACTCAACATGCTGCTCTGCTTCTTCGTCTTTGGTTTCATTAAGCTCAGGGTACGGCGCTAGCATTATGCTCGCTTCACTGCTGTGGGCCTGATCTGTGAGCGGGGCTACTTTTTGCCAAATTTCTTCGGTAATAAATGGCATAAACGGGTGCAAAAGCCGCAGGCTCTTTTCCAATATGGATAGTAAAACTAAACGGGTAATCTTTGCACTCTCTGGGTTTGCTTCTTCGTCCCAGAGCACCGGCTTGGAAAGCTCTACAGTCCAATCACAGTATTCATTCCAGATAAATTCGTGAAGAGTTTGAGAGGCAAGGTCAAATCGAAAGTCATTCATTGCTGCCTGCACGGCCACGTTAGCTTTGTCGAAACGACTAATGATCCAGCGATCAGCAACCGACAGCTTAGCGCTCTCAAGGCTGCTTGCGATCTCTTTTTCTTCTGTATTCATCAATACATAGCGAGCGGCATTCCAAATTTTATTGCAAAAGTTTCTGAAGCCTTCGGTGCGGCCTAAATCGAATTTAATGTCCCGACCCGTGGTGGCTAATGAATAAAAAGTGAAGCGAAGTGCATCAGTGCCATAACCGGCGATGCCGTCTGGAAAAGCCTCGCGCGTCGCTTTATCAATCTTTTGTTTTAGCTGGGGCTGCATCATGTCAGCGGTACGTTTCTCAACCAGCTCTTCAAGTTCGATGCCGTCAATTAAATCGATAGGGTCAAGTATATTGCCCTTGGACTTAGACATTTTCTGGCCCTGCTCATCGCGGACCAAACCAGTGATATAGACTTTTTTGAATGGTATTTCACCGGTAAATTTTAAGGTCATCATAATCATTCGAGCAACCCAAAAGAAAATGATGTCAAAACCGGTAACTAGCACGTCGGTAGGATGAAACTTGTCAAAAAACTCACGGTCATCTGGCCAGCCTAAAGTCGAGAACGTCCAGAGGCCTGAGGAAAACCAAGTGTCTAATACGTCTGGGTCTTGTTGAAGATTTAAATCGTCAGCCAAACCGTATTTCAGCCGAGCTTCACTTTCTGTGGGGGCTACGTAGATTTTGCCTTCGTCGTCGTACCAGGCAGGAATTCTATGTCCCCACCAAAGTTGGCGACTAATACACCAGTCTTGAATGTTGCGCATCCAGGCAAAGTAAGTGTTTTCCCAATTCTTTGGTACGAATTCAATGTCTCCATTCTCGACCGCTTTAATGGCGGGGTCGGCAAGAGACTGAATGGCAACATACCATTGGTGTGTGAGGTAAGGCTCGATAACAGCGCCGCTGCGGTCTCCGCGCGGCACTTTAAGGGTGTGAGGCTCAATTTTTTCAACCAGCCCAAGGGCTTCTAGATCCTCCACGATTTTCTTTCTAGCTTCGAACCGGTCTAAGCCGCGGTAATCTGCGGGCGCTTCATCATTGATGCTGGCATTTTTTGTAAAAATATTGATAACAGGAAGGTCGTGGCGTTTGCCAACTTCATAGTCATTGAAATCATGGGCTGGGGTGATTTTCACACAGCCAGTTCCAAATGCAGGGTCGACATATTCATCTGCAATGATCGGAATTTTTCTGTCACACAGGGGAAGGTTGACCATTTTGCCAACCAAGGCGCGATAACGTTCGTCTTCTGGGTGAACGGCAATGGCGGAGTCACCTAAAAGTGTTTCTGGGCGGGTTGTTGCTATGACAACGCAGTCGTCACTGCCTTCAATAGGATAACGAAAATGCCACATGAAACCGTTTTCTTCTTCGGCCACGACTTCCAGGTCAGAAATTGCAGTCAGTAGCTTGGGGTCCCAATTCACCAGTCGATTGCCACGGTAAATAAGCCCTTCATCATAAAGTTGGATAAAAGCTTTTTCCACCACCGCAGACATCTGATCGTCCATTGTGAAGCGTTCGCGAGACCAGTCTATCGATGACCCTAGGCGTCTAATCTGTTGCGTTATAATTCCGCCTGACTCTTCTTTCCAGTCCCAGACTTTGTCAAGAAAAGCCTCTCGGCCTATTTCTTCACGGTTTGTGCCAGCCGCATTAAGCTTGCGCTCTACAACCATTTGAGTGGCTATACCGGCATGGTCGGTGCCTACCTGCCAGAGAGTCTGTCTGCCTAGCATACGATGGTAGCGAACCAACGCATCCATGATGGCATTTTGAAAGCCGTGGCCCATGTGCAGACGGCCAGTGACGTTGGGAGGTGGGATTACGATGCAATAAGGGTCGCCGTCACCTTGAGGTTCGAAATATCCTCTTTCTTCCCAGGTCTTGTACCAATGGTTTTCTAGCTGCTGTGGTTGGTAAGTCTTTTCCATAATGTTGCGGCTTGGCTCGGCTGTCTAAATTGGAGGCGTGATTATACATGATGAAACGGGGTTTTGCCGGACTTCGGCAGCTCGAGACGCACTGATTTTTAAGTTAACAGTATATTGCGAGGATTGATCGACGACGAGTTCTTCTAGATCTTGTTGGTGACAATCTCAATGCCTTGAGCTTTATAGTGACGGTAGCGTTCTCGACCGATAATCAAACTTGCTTCATGGGGGCCTACAAATTCATTAACACGGCTAAACTGAGCCACAGAGCCTACCGGAGCGCTGGATAAGTTAATGAGCATGCCCTTAAAGCTTTTGGGGGGAGGTGAGTCGCCTAATATGACTTGGTCATGGTGACTGCCAGAACCAGCCATTTGGCTATGAGGCACAAACGATGAGCTACGAAACTGCCATAGCAGGTCGTCTAGTTGCTGTGACTGGGTAGGTGAAGAGGTATGAATATAGACTTCATGCTGATGACCGACCGCTTTCTCGGTCAGTCGGCACACTACATTCAGAACGTCACCAGCGCTTTCATAGCGCTGGGCGCTCAAAGTGTAAAAGTGGACACTGGCCATCGAGTTAGCCCTTTAGGCTTTTTGATTGCTAAGGTACTCAACAAGCAGAGGCACTGGCCTGCCTGTAGCCCCTTTTTCTGCTCCTGAAACCCAAGCGCTGCCAGCGATATCTAAATGGGCCCAATTGAATTTTTCAGCGAAGCGGGACAGAAAACAGGCCGCCGTTATGGTGCCAGCGCGAGGTCCGCCAATGTTGGCGATGTCTGCAAAATTGCTGTTTAACAGACTCTGATACTCGTCCCACATTGGCAACTGCCAAGCAGGGTCAGCGCAGTCCGTGCCGCATCCGATTATTTCGCTGGCAAGGTCATCATTGTTACTAAGCAGTGCGGTGACATGAGAGCCGAAAGTGGCAACTGCGGCGCCAGTCAACGTCGCAATGTCGATAACACTGCGGGGATTGAATCGTTCCGTATAAGTGAGGGCATCACAAAGCACTAGGCGGCCCTCAGCATCAGTATTAAGTATTTCGATAGTCAAGCCGGACATGCTAGTGACTACGTCTCCGGGCTTCGTGGCTTTGCTGCCGGGCATGTTTTCAACAGCCCCGACTATACCAACGATGTTAATTGGTAATTTGAGTTCGGCGACACATCCCATGGTTGCTACGACGCTTGCAGCACCACACATATCGTATTTCATCTCATCCATGCCGTTGCCACCTTTAAGGCTTATTCCCCCGGTATCAAAGGTGACGCCTTTGCCGACGATGGCATAGGGACGACTGTCCGCTTTTGCTCCTTTGTACTGCATGACGATGAGTTTAGCTTCTTCTGCGGACCCTGCTGATACTGACAGCAGTGACCCCATGCCCAATCGCTGCATTTGTTTCTCACCCAGAATTTGAGTGGTGATGCTTTTATTCTTATCTCCTAACTGTTTGGCTTGTTCGGCCAGATAGCTAGGTGTGCATACATTGCCTGGCAAATTGCCTAATTCTTTGGCCACATTGATCGCTTTGCCGAGCGCAAAGCCACGCTTTAAGGCGCTATCTAACGATTTGCGCTGGCCTCCATTAATTGGTGAGATGGAGACTGTTTTTGTAGCGGGGGCTTTTGCGTTCTTACTTTTTGTTGCTGTGTATCGGTAATAGCTGCTTTCGCCTTCTTCGGCCAATCTGGAGGTGAGCCAGCTGCTGTCTCTATCGGTCACAGTCACGCTGGCAATGGCGAAGTGTAAGCCAGTTGCCGGTAGGCTTTGAGTAACCCGGTAGGCTGCTCGAATTGCCTTGATTGCGCTTTTGCCATTGAATTTTGTTTTGAGTCCCGCACCGACTAATAGAACGCGCTTGGCGCTGAGTCCTTGAGGCTGGTGGATAAGGGAGGTTTCGGCAAGGTTGCCGTTGAAATCTCCGGCTTTGATGACTTTGCTGATTACCTTATTTGCAGCGGCGTCTAGCAGCTTAGCTTCATCTGAAAGAATGCCCTTAGCCCAAACGAATACGATCTCGCACTCTGAGTTAATCTTGTCGGCGGCCCCAGCTTTGATTGAATACTTCATCAGATTCGATAACTCCTTTGATCTCGATCACATGTATATGGCTGCGTCGATTTAGAATGTAAATTGAAGAGGACGACAATCCTAAAGTTATTCAATAGCTTAAGCAATAGATACTAAATATGAGTCAGGTTTTGCTATTTGGCTATCCATTTTTCAGAGAGATTGCTTGAGGATAAGACTACGCTAAAAATTTTAAAGTTAGTCGCATTTGAACCAAATGAGACTGTTGCTGTCTCACAGTAGATGTTTAACGCTTTGTTTTGGAGACACCATGCCTAGAGTAAAAGTTGAGTCCCCGCCACAGTTCCTGTTTAGTATGGAGCGCACCGTCGGTATAAGCGATGTTAACTACGCAAAGCACTTAGACAGTGTGGCGATGGTTAATATACTTCACGAGGCACGGCTTCAGTTTCTCGCTAGTCTGGGTTTTACCGAAGGCAATATTTATGGCTTGGGTATGGTGGTAACTGATCTGGCAATTGATTATCGATCTGAATCGTTCGCGAACGATAAGCTAATCATCGATGTTGGTGTGAGTGATTTTAACCGCTATGGCTTCGATATTGGTTTGCAGGTCACCAATAGTGCGTCGGGGTCTGTTGTGTGCAGCGCTAAATTCGGCATCGTCCTTTTCGATTTTGATCTTCATCAGATAAGCCAGATACCGGCACTTTTTAAATCGTTGCTCGGTCATGACGACGCTAAGGTTGCTTAGCGTTGCTCAGTTTGGCTCGGTTTAGCTGAAAAGCGCAATCCACAGTACAACCTCCAGCATTGGCTGATTCTGCTTCTCGCTTCTAGTACACTACAGCTCAAGTTTCGTATCACCTATAAAGCTCTGTCTTTGTATTTGACGGTACGACAACAAAAGGGTGAACCTCAGGCGTGATAATTTTTCGCTATCTTAGTAAACAAATTCTGCAAACCATGGCTGCGGTCTCACTAATTCTTATGGTGGTGGCCCTCACCAGCCGTTTTATTCAGTATTTGGGTCAGGCGGTTGCTGGGGAGTTGGCGTCTGATGTTCTGCTTCTTTTAATGCTTTACCGCTTGCCAGACTTTTTTTTAGTTATCGTGCCTTTGGCCCTCTTTTTAGGGATTCTGTTGGCTTATGGCCGCATGTACGCGGACAATGAAATGGTCGTTTTGCTTGGATCAGGAATGAGTCAGCTAAGGCTTTTAGGGCTGACTCAAGGGGCTACTCTACTGGTATTTGTAGTCATGTCCTTTGTTAGTTTGTCACTGGCGCCTTGGGGGGTTCGTAATACTGAGCTGTTAAAGCTGGATCAGGCGCAATTGACCGAAATCGACCTTATTGTCGCGGGTCAGTTCCAGTCTTTTGCAGACGGTAAGCGCGTTACCTATGCGGAGAGCTTGTCGGCGAGAGGGGAAGGTAGACGTTTGGAAAGGGTTTTTGTCGCAGCCGGCGGCACCGCAGATACAGGTTCTGGTGCCGGCAGGGCTCCCAGAATAGTCATTGCTGAATCAGCGATTCCAGAGATAGATCCCGATTCCGGGGCGCGGTTCATGCGCTTGGAAAACGTGTTGCAATACGAAGGACGCCCCGGTCAGAAAGACTTTTCGGTTGGTCAGTTTGATGTCCAATCAATTTTGCTGCCCGATGCGCCGGAGTTTGAAGAATTCGTTGAGGAGGCCGCCTTAAGAACAACGGAGTTGTTCGGCTCCAATTCACTGGAACGGCAGGCGGAGTTGCAGTGGCGGTTCTCGATCATTTTGCTCATTCCGATCATAACGCTGATCGCAGTACCAATGTCTAAAGTGAACCCTCGGGCGGGGCGCTATAGCAAGTTAATCCCGGCGGCGCTGCTTTACGCGGTTTATTTTTTCCTTTTGCAATTTTCTCGCGATGGTGTGGCTGAGGGGGAGATTAATCCAATGCTTGGCTTATGGTGGGTGCATGCTTTATTTATCATGCTAGGAGTCATCATTTATCAGCCCCATGGTCTGATGCTGCTGTTGAAAAAGTCTACTTCATGAAAATTCTTGACCAGCATATAAGTCGGACAGTGCTCCTTTCCATGACGGTGGTTATTGGGCTGATGGGGACACTGGATCTAATTTTTAGCTTGCTTGATCAAATAGCCAACACCGATGAGAATTATAGTCTGCTTAATGCTATAAGCTATGTGCTGCTTACAACCCCGACCAGTTTGTATGAAATGCTACCTTTTACAGCTTTGGGAGGGGCGTTGATCGGTTTGGGTATTCTTGCATCAAACAATGAGTTGGTAGTGATGCAGGCAGCTGGAATTAGAACCGGCCGAATAATTCTCGCAGTGCTCAAACCAACATTCCTTGTCATGGGGTTGAGCTTGCTGATTGGCGAATACGTTTCGCCGCCTTTAGAGCAAACCGCGAAAAGTAATCGTGCGGTGCAACAAAGTGCCAATGCATCCATAGGCTCAGAACAGGGTAACTGGCAGCGAATAGGAAACGACTTCATTCACATTAATGCAATCGCCCCAGGCGGCGCTAGCCTGTTTGGGGTTACACGATATACGGTAAGTGAAGACCGTCGTCTGATTTCGGCGAAATTTGCTGAAACCGCGCAATACATAGAATCAAACAGTGGTAATTACTGGCTTCTTGAGAATATAGACGAGTCGATTTTGGGAGACCGAACCATTTCCAGCAATCATTACTTACAGGAAGACTGGGTCGTGGAGCTCTCTCCTGAATTGCTCAGTGTCTTGTTGGTTAAGCCTGACGAGCAATCCATAACGGGGCTTTATCGACTAGCAAAATATTTCGAATCCGAGGGGCTTGATAGCGCCAAATATAATTTAGCCTTTTGGAAAAAGCTTACTCAGCCTATCGCGACGTTGGCACTGGTGGTGTTAGCCATCTCGTTCGTGTTTGGGCCACTACGAGAATCGACTACGGGATTTCGAGTCTTTATATCGTTGTCTATCGGCTTAGTTTTCACTATTGTTCAACGAATGATGGAGCCTGCAAGTTTGATATACGGTCTCAATCCATTGTTTGCTGTGCTTTTTCCGATCCTGCTGTGTGGGATACTTGGCGTTGTTCTTATTCGGCGCGTGCGTTGACAACGGTATTTTAGTTTCAGTTGTTGAAAATAAGCCTGACTAATAATACTTTGCCAGCGCAAATAAAATCCATGAGCGCAGCCCCTACCGTTAAATATGAGTCAAGCGAAGCTAATTCTTAGGATAAAATTGTGATCACCTGTTACCTGAAATATACGATAGATCCAAAGAAAACAAAGGAATTTGAGACATATGCCAAGCTTTGGATTCCTTTAGTTGAGCAATTTGGGGGGCAGCATCATGGATATTTTTTGCCGTCGGAAGGTGCCAATGATATCGCTCTAGCACTTTTTAGTTTTGCTAGTCTTGCTCATTATGAGGTCTATAGAAAAAAGTCTTTCAAAGATGAAAAATGCAAAGCAGCATTTGCTTATGCGGACGAAAGCGGATGCATACTGAGATTTGAAAGAAGCTTTTTAAAGCCGGTTTTAAAGTAGTTGATTAGTGCGGCACTTTGCATGACGCTAAACCGGTAGGCTGAGGCTCTCGTTTAACGGCCGGTGAGGTTCTACTTCAAAGGCCGGTGAGATTTGGGTACAACAACAACCTTGGTGTGCGAAAGTTTGTCATGTAGCGCATCCCCTTCTTTGTCTAGGTAAAGCCATAAGTAACCGATACCAGCGCAAAAGAATGATGGCCAAGCCAAGAAATATCTCACTAGCCCATCTTTCAAACCCACTAACTGATTGTCTGTTGTCACGAGCTTTAGACGCCATGACATCATGCCAAGAGTCTGGCCATTTTTTTGCCAAAACCATAAGTAAAAACCTGAGGCGCTAATCACCATGAGTGTGAAAAGAAGAGCGCTGGTAATAGGGTCAGTTTTGACAACCCCGTCGACTAGTTCGTTGGTGTCAGGCCCCACTACTAATTGCAAAATAAATCCAATTAACATCCATATTGCGAATACCAAAAAACCATCATAAAGCAACGCTGCAAGGCGGCGCATTAGCTTGGCGCGAGGTAAGTCGGCGTAGTGCAGAGTTTCCATTTTGTGTCGTCATTATTCAAATTATGAGAGCGCAATTGTAGGGTATATTGCCGCTTTTAACCATCCCGATAGCTTTTTGTAACGGCCCTGTAGCTCACTGCAGCCCATAATCTGAGAGCTAGTCAAGGGCTTTGAAGACGCACCTAGTGAGTGCTTAACTCAGACCAAATGGAGCTTAACTTGCGGCTCCTAATTGAGATGGCTGGCCTACGGCTATCCGTAGCGGCAAAGATTTTGCTAGAATGCGACCCCATTTACGATTTTAAGACTTTTTTAGACGTCTTATTCAACATTCAAAGGATGAGCAATGAGTACGGCGAAGCCGCGGCATATATCTTTACTGGACACCACTCTTAGAGATGGTGAGCAAACACAGGGTGTCTCTTTTTCAGCGAATGAAAAAGTGAATATTGCTCGGGCGTTGTTGCAGTCCCTTAAAGTTGATCGCATTGAGGTGGCGTCGGCTTGCGTTTCCGAAGGAGAGCAAAAGGCTGTAGCGCAGATTACCGCATGGGCATCTGAAGCTGGATTCGTTGATCAAATTGAAGTGCTTGGTTTTGTGGACTATAAACGAAGCGTTGATTGGATTGTGAAGGCCGGTGGGAAAGTAATTAATTTGTTGGCGAAGGGCAGTGAAAAGCATTGCCGGCAGCAATTAGGGAAAACATTAGAAAGTCATTCTGCAGATATCGCCAGAACTGTTGAGTACGCGCAATCCCAAGGGCTAAGAGCCAACATGTATTTAGAGGATTGGTCTAATGGCTATAACGACAGCAAGGATTATGTGTTCGGTTTGGTTAATGCGACAAAGCACTTAGGCATAGGGCACTATTTGCTGCCCGACACCTTAGGATTAATGTCACCTCAAGAAGTTGCCTCAGCCTTAACTGACATGATGAGCAGCTTTCCTGAGCAAGTGTTCGATTTCCATCCCCATAATGACTATGGCCTTGCTACCGCAAATGCCCTCGCAGCAGTCACCGCTGGAATCGATACGATCCATTGCACTATTAATTGTCTGGGTGAGCGGGCGGGTAACGCATCCTTGGCTGAAGTGGCGGTGGCATTGCGCGATAAGCTAGATATGACTCTCAGTATTGATGAGTCACGGATAGCTGTTCTTAGTCGAATGGTAGAGAATTTTTCAAACAAATGGATTGCAGCGAATACTCCGATTGTGGGTGCGGACGTGTTTACTCAAACAGCGGGTATCCACGCTGATGGTGATATGAAAGGGGATTTGTACGTCACCAATCTAGGCCCAGAGCGTTTTGCTCGAAAGCGCACCTATGCCCTTGGCAAAATGAGCGGGAAAGCATCGCTGATTAATAATCTGGACGAGTTAGGCATAAGTCTTTCAGAAGAGGATCAGGCGAAGGTTCTTAAAAGAGTGGTTCAGCTTGGGGATTCAAAGCAAAACATCACCGCAGAAGATTTGCCGTTTATCATAGCGGACGTCATGCAAAGCAAGGATATTCACTATATCACCTTGCTCAACTGCTACATCAACAGTGGTCTCAATGTTGATAGTACAGCTAGTATTCGGGTGGAATTAGAAGGGAAGGAATTGCAGAGCTCAGGCTCTGGAAATGGCGGATTCGACGCGTTTATGGCAGCTATTTCGACGTTACTTCATGAAAGAGATTTTGTGATGCCAATCCTAACGGATTATGAAGTGCACATCCCTCGGGGAGGCAAAACCGATGCCTTGACTGAATGTGTAATCAGTTGGAATGATAATGGTCACGAGTTCAAAACTCGGGGCGTGGACGCTAACCAAGTTCTGGCGGCAGTTAAGTCGACTATGCGGATGATTAATATTTTGCTTCATCAAGCCTCCGAGATGGCAGATTAGTTTAGCTGAGGCATAAATCAGGCTAGATCGGCCTGCGCTTGGCGCAAAAGCCGATCTAGTTCAGCCAATCTAAAGCTTCGCTAGTTCTTCAACAACCAAGTCACCGAAGCCATCGGTGCTGATCATCTTCACATTTTTGCCTGGCTTAGAAAGGTCGGGAGTCGAGAACCCTTGGCCAAAGACACTCTGCATGGCCTGCCATACGTTCCGAGCTTCTTTTTCCATGTTGAAACTCATTTCAAGCATCATAGCGACAGAGCCAATCATTGAGTATGGGTTGGCAATGCGCTGGCCAGCTATATCAGGTGCAGAGCCATGGGAAGGTTCATAGTAAGCTTTTTCTGGGCCTAAACAGGCTGATGGCATGAGTCCTAGCGAGCCTAAGATGCCGCCACACTGGTCGCTTAGGATGTCGCCAAACATGTTTTCCATCACCATGACATCGAACTGACCTGGGTTTAAGCATAAATAGGTGGCTGCAGCGTCGACTAAAATGGGTACAACTTGCACATCCGGATAATTAGCTCCCACCTCACTCATTACCTCATTCCAAAGTACGCTGGACTTCAGTACATTACTTTTATGAATGTTGTGTAAGACCTTCTTACGCTTCTGCGCAGTTTCAAAGGCAACTTTGGCGATGTTGGCGATTTGATCTTCATCGTATTCGAGTGCTTCGCTTACGTAGCGTTTGCCATCAGCGTTGATGCCTGTTTCTTTCTTGCCGAAGTAAAGGCCGCCCACTAGTTCACGAATAATGATGAAATCGATTCCATCTCCAATTATTTCGGGCTTCAAGGGTGAGAAATGAGCCAATTCTTTGGGTAAAAATACCGGCCGGATGTTGGCGAAGGTGTTGTAGCGCCGGCGCAGGGGTAGCAGGGCGCCACGTTCAGGCTGCATATCGATAGGTATTTTCTTTGACTCTTCATGGCTAAGACCAATAGGCCCTTTTAAAATGGCATCAGCTTCATCGCAGAGCGCTTTAGTGGCGTCAGGGAATGCATGGCCATGTTCAAAATAGGCGCTAGCGCCAAATGACCCATGGACTAGCTCAAATTCCAAGTCATTACGCTCGGCAACTAAATCCAGTACCTTGACTGCTTCGGCCATGATTTCCGGACCGATACCATCACCGTCTAAAAGAGCTATTTTGTATTTGGGCATACCGATTCCTTCGGGGTTGGGCTCACCCTTTGAGTGAGTTTTCAGAGTAAATTTTAGGAGGAGTAATTTAACACGCTAGGCAAAAACTGAACAGGCACGGTGAAAAACTCTCGCAAAAGATTCATTTGCAATGCCGTTAATGTGAAAAATCTTGGGGAAAATATTATGAGGCTCTATCTATAGCGAAAGCTCGAATCTTAGCTAAAGAACCGCTATCACTCCGGCAGCTTGATAAATAAATATTATTGTAAGCACTATAACAACAACGTAGGTAAGCGAATCAGCAATTTCAAACCCGAAAAATGTTTTGGGTTTATCGTCGCCATTTTTGCTGCTTGTGTCTTTGTTGTCATCTTCGTCGAAACTCATGAGCTGAGCATCTCCTGAGGCTGCTTAAATTGTCCGACCAAGGATCTGCTAATCGCAAAGTCTAGATTTTACAAATCTGTAAACGTACTTAAACAATATCGGCTATGATATTAGGGACTTAAGCCATCCATAGCGCCAAAAGCCTAAAA